>DASPGV010000120.1:0-47215 GCA_035620415.1 Nitrososphaera sp. | reverse complement strand
CATCCACAAGGTGCTCAGCGTAGGCATGCTCGGGCTGAAAAAGAACCGCAAGCTGGTGCCGACCCGGTGGAGCATTTCCGCGACGGACGACACCATTTCGAGCAGGCTTACAAAGGAGAACGAGGCAAACCCGTCCATCGACCTTTTCGAGGTGACCCAGTATTCGCATCTGGCGAACTACTACTCTGTAATACTGATACCGGACGAAGTGTGGAGCTTTGAGATGATCGAGTCGTGGTTCACAGGCAGCGGCCAGCTCGCTACAGGCTCGGACTATGAAGACGCGAGGGGACTTGACCACTACCCGACCATTGCCGGCGCGTACTTTGCGGCGCGCCTTGCAGTTGCAGAACATCTGGCGCGCCGGCGCAGAAAGGCGGCGGCGCTCGCGCTTCGCGAAATTCATCCAGAATATGTCATGCCGCTAGGTGTGTGGCAGATAAGGGAGGGGGTGCGTGAAGCGCTGAAAAAGCCGGCGCAAAAGTTCGAAACCCTGGATCAGGCGTTATCGTTTGCGAGCGCCGGCATGTCCATGTCAAAGCATGAATTTTCGCGCAAGAGCCGGCTCTGGCAGGTGTTCAAAAACCAGACAAGGATCACCGACTTTGCTTAATTCCCAAAGGGTCATATACCACCACTGCCAAACTTTGCTGAATGGCTGAAGCACTTCCTGAAGGTGTCAAGCACCTTGTACCTATCAAACAGGTGGAAAAAACTATCAAAATAACAGATCAGGCCAAGGCCGAGCTTCGGAATTCTGGCATGATGGACGACAAGGGCAAGCTTAAGATAAAAGGCGTCAGCCCCAAGATGATAAAGCGCATGAAGCTCGAATCAGTCGACTGCCCTGTATTGAAGCAAGAAGTCGGTTTCCTGCAATGCTATGTCTGCAGGAATTTCCACAGCAGGGTCTCGGGGCAGGTCTACTGCAAGGGCGAGCCGCTGTAGCCATGCATCCTTTCCAGCATCGACTGGTATACCTCAGCCATCATTTGGTGGTGCATCGTGCATGCCAAGTCGCTGTACTGCTCTGCCATCTCCCTGAGGTGGAGGTGGTGCGTAACGTTGGCCGCCAAAAAGTTGCGATATTTTTCGTTCACCGCGTTCATTATATGTCTCACTTTCAGCTCCGGATATTCTATCGCCTGGTTCATGCGATCCAGCTTTTTCTGCCCGGCGTCATTGGCCATATTGGTGAAACACAAGGGCGGGATGATTTCTCAGGCTACTGGGGCCAATAGACAGCGCGCTATATCGTGGTCTACAGCGATTATGACACCTTTAGGAAGGTCTATTCGGGGCACGCCAAAGACAGATGGAAAGAAGTCGTTATCCTACTTCCGTACTTTGAAAAAACAGACAGGGTAAGATGCGTACTTGACCGGGCCGGCATCGATGTGCAGGCGCAGGAGAGCAGCGGTTTCTTGGTCACAATGGACTCATGCTCGGCGTATCTCGGCTTTCAGCAGGATGGCGAGCTATTCAACCGGCTGGTGTCGCATGCCATCGTCTCAAGAAAAGCGGAATCTGCATAATCGCAAACATGGGGATATTCTTTCTGATAGGCAGGGTGGCCGAGATCGCGACCGGGTAGGATCAAGTAAAAGGGTTTTGCATATTCCACCGGAGAGACTCTGAAAAGCTGTCAGAATACCCGCGCAAGGGGATCTTTGCCAAGCGCTACAAGCCATTATTCGTACAACAAACTTCATAAATCCTACTTGCTGTGCAATTGTCAAGCAGCGTGAGTTCACAACCCAAAGAAGCGGTCGGCATAACGGTCAAAAAGAGCGAAGATTTCAGCGAGTGGTACACCCAGGTGGTCTTAAAGGCGGGGCTTGCCGACTACGCGCCGGTCAAGGGCTTCATCGTGCTCCGTCCCTACGGATATGCGATATGGGAGTCGATTAGGGACATTCTCGACAAAAGGTTCAAGGAGACCGGCCACCAGAACGGCTTTCTGCCGGTGCTGATACCAGAAAGCCTCCTGTCAAAAGAGAAGGATCACTTTGCAGGCTTTACTCCCGAAGTCTTCTGGGTAACAAAGGCCGGCGACAACGACATCGGGGAAAGGCTCGCGCTTAGGCCGACTTCCGAGACGCTTGCTTACTCGATATTTGCAAAGTGGATAACCAGCTACCGCGATCTGCCGCTAAAGATCAACTTCTGGAACACGGCTCTCCGGGCAGAGATCAAGGCGACCAAGCCCTTCATCAGGACATCAGAGTTTCTCTGGCAGGAGGGGCACACGGTTCACGCCACCGAAGAGGAGGCAGAACAGGAAGTGATGCTAATACTTGACATCTACAGGGAGCTGATTGAAAACTACCTTGCGGTGCCCGTCATGACGGGCTACAAGAGCGACAGCGAAAAGTTCGTCGGTGCAAAATATACCACCACGCTCGAGGCGCTCATGGCAGACGGCAGGGCGCTCCAAATGGGGACATCGCACCACCTCAGCCAGAACTTTTCAAAGCCCTTTGAGATAAAGTACCTGGGCAAGGACACCAAGGAGCACTTTGCCTGGCAGACTTCGTGGGGTGTTTCTTGGCGCCTGATTGGGGCGCTGATAATGGTTCACGGCGACGACAAGGGCCTGGTCCTGCCGCCGCACGTCGCGCCGGTGCAGGTGGTGATAGTGCCAATACACAAGGACAAGGACGCCGAGCTGGTCAAGGGCAAGGCCGGCGAAATAGAATCAGAACTGAAAAATGCCGGCATCCGCGTCTACATGGATGGCCGCGACGAATACACCTCCGGCTGGAAGTTCAACGAGTGGGAGATGAAGGGCGTGCCGCTCCGCATAAACATCGGGTCGCGGGACATCGAAAAGGGGCAGGTCGAGTTTGTCAGGCGCGACACGAAGGAGAAGATGCAGGGCGACCGTTCAAAAATGCTGGACGATGTTAATTCACTCCTTGCCAAGATACAGGACAGTCTCTTGTTAAAGGCAAAGGCGTTCCTCAAGGACAACATGTTCAAGCCCGCGTCGTACGGCGAGTTCAAGTCGATAATCGAGGGAAGGGGTGGGTTTGCCATGGCCGGCTGGTGCGGGAATGAAGAGTGCGAAAACAGGATAAAGGAGGAGACGGGGGCAGACATCAGGGTGCTGCCGTTTGACCAGAATGAAAAACCGGCAAAGTGCATCTACTGCGGGAAGGAAAGCGAAAAGGCTGCGATTTTTGCAAGGGCGTACTAATTGGTAACCCTTGAAGACCTGTTCCCATTTGACGCCGAGCTCGGGTACCTGGGCATCCTGATAGTCAGTTTTGTCGGCAGCCTCGTGCCGTTCATCCCGATCCCGTATTTCCCTCTTCTCATAACGGCTTCGTTCAACCCGAATTTCAACCCGCACCTGATCGCAGTCATGAGCGCGGTCGGCGTGGTAGCGGCAAAGACGATTATATTTTTCGCCAGCTACTACGGTCGAAAGGTCCTGAGCGACAAGACCAAAAAGAGGATGCTCCCGCTCCAGAGGCTCGTAAGCAGGTACGGCTGGTTCGGAGCGTTCATAGCCGCCCTGACCCCGATACCTGACGACCTTGTCTACATCCCGCTCGGGCTTGCAAAGTACAACCCCTGGAAGTTTGCAACGGCAACCTTTGCGGGCAAGGTCCTGATGAACGAGGCGATAGTGTGGAGCTCGATCTATCTCGGCAGGCCGTTTGTGGAAAGGATACTCGGGGAAACGACCGACCCGACGTGGCTCATCGTAGCGGCAATAGCAAGCATTATAGTACTCGGAGTCATCGTCTACCTTTCGCTCAGGATAGACTGGGCTAATGTAATCGGCAAGTGGTTCCCGTGGGCGCTAAGGAATGGCGAAAACAACGGCGAAACTAAGAACGGCTCAGCCTAGCTTCCTGTCAGACTCGACGCCCCTTTTCAGCTCGAGCTCGACATAGTCCTCGTTCATGCCCATGACGCAGTCGGTGACCACGGTCTTGACCGGCTGGAAGCGTATCTTGCCCTGCGGCACCCTGCCCTCCTTTTGCAGCGCGACCAGCCGCGCCTCTATTCCGTTCTTGTGGTCGTCGCACACGACTGCCAGCATGTATTCGCCTTCGTGTGACTTGACGGACACGACGTACGAAGGCGCCAGCTCGCACTCCACACCGTCGACCTTGGCAGAGCAATGCTCGGGCAAAAGCACATTGCTTTGTTGAAAGTAAAGCAATATAACAATAACTGACTTTGATTTATAAAACGGTGGGGTCTTTTCTTGCCCGTATATGGGTAGCAGAAGAAGAAAAACGCTTGCCAGACCGGCGAGAAAGTCCCGCAGGGTGGACGGGCGATGTCCGAAATGCACGACCATTGTCAAGTTCAACGTGTCCGGTCCAGTCGGCGACGAGATCTACGAATGCACCGGCTGCATGTCAAAGTTCCACATAAGCGAACTGTAAGATCCGCGCAAGCGTATCCGTCCAGAAGCATCCGATAGTCAGGGCTAAACTAGTTTTTTGCCGTTCGCTTGAAGGACACTTCGCGTTCGCTCTCCATCTGTATCGTCGTGTGGGTTATGTTGTAGCGCTCTTCAAGCACCCTGTTTATGTCTTCCAGCAGCTTGCTTGACTGGCTCAGCATCTGGTCGCGCACCACCACGTGGCCGCTCAGTGCGTCCATCCCCGCAGATATCGTCCAGACGTGCAGGTCGTGCACGTCCACCACGCCGTCAAGCTGCTTTAGAGTGGCGATTATCTGCTGCACGTCCAGCTTGCGCGGCGCGCCCTCGAGCAGTATGTGGGTGCTGCTCCTTACGATCGAGTAGGCGCTCCTTGCCACCAGCCCGGCTATGAGAAACGCCACCAGCGGGTCGACTATGGTGATCCCGGTGGCAAAGGCGATTAGCCCAGTGATAATTACTGCCACCGATGAAACTGCATCATAGACCACGTGCACGAACGCGCTCTGGATGTTGATGCTCTTGCCGGCTTGGTGCTTTAGCATGAACATCACCGCAATGTTGCCGGCAAGCCCGATGCCGGCGGCAGCCAGCATCAGCGGCGCGTCTATCAGCCGCGGCGACATGACGCGGAGCACTGCCTCGTAAAGAACCCACACTGAAATTGCGGACAGGGCAACCCCGTTTGCGAGCGCGGCCAAGACCTCGGCCCTGTGGTAGCCAAACGTCATGGCGCCGGAGTGGCTCTTTGCCGCCAGCGTTATGGCAAACAGGCTGAGCGCGATCGCCATGACATCGGTGAACACGTGCACCGCGTCGCTCACGAGCGAAATGCTGTTGCTCAGGATGCCGCCTACGACTTCGACTACAGCTACGACAGCGGTGACGGCAAGTGACAGCGACAGCAGCCGCCTTGGCTGCTGGAGGTTGATTGCCAACGCGGATAATAGCAGCTTTTCTGTATTTACGCCTTGTTTTCGCTTATCTGTGCAAGCGGGACCTGCGCCGGGTTCTTGTATTTCACCACCTGCGAAACCCCTTCCCTCGGGTAGACGCCGTAAATGAGGGCGGCCTTTGCAACGGTCGTGTCCTTCAGAGTGACCATGATTATCTGGTTGTCCCTAGAGCGCTCCAAGAGGACCTTGGACAGCCGCTCCGTGTTTTGCGCGTCCAGGTGCGCGTCGACCTCGTCCATCAGGTAGAAAGGCGACGGCTTGAGCGACTGGAGTGCAAGCAGGAACACCGTAGCAGCAATGGTCTTTTCACCGCCTGACAATGCCGTGGACTCGCGGGGTACGTTCTTGCCGGGAAAGCGCACGAGCAGCATGACGCCGCTTGAGAAGATGTCTGTGGGGTTCTCTATCTCGAGCCACGCCGCGCCTCCAGTCATCTTTTCAAATGTGTTGCGGATGTCGCCGTCGACCCTCTGGAACGCCTCAATGAAGACCTTCTCCTTTTCCTTCACTATCTGCTCTATGAACGAAACTATGGAGTTGCGCTCGCTTTCCAGCTGGTTGCGCCTAGTAGACATGCCGCGGTAGCCGTCCATCACCTGCACGTACGCCTCGTCGGCGCGCAGGTTGATCCTGGACTTGACACACTCGTACTCGTCGCTCAGCTCTTTTATCGCGCCCCCGACGTCCATTTCATCAAGTGGGTTCTTGTACCCGAGCCACACGAGGTCGTTTGTCTGGCGCGACTCTTCTGCCGTAAGGTCTGAAACGTCTTTCCTGAGCAACGCAGACTCGCGTTCTATGACGTTGTGCTCCTTTGACAGCCTGCGCTCGTTTTCTGCCAGAGCCTTTATCTTGCGCTCGTACTCCTGAAGCACGCCGTACGCGCTGCCAGAGGAGTCGATTATCTGCTGTTCTTGGTCCCTGAGCGCCTTGAGCTCTGCTTCAAGCGTCTGCGACTTGCTCCGCAGTTCTTCGATCTGGTGCCTGCGCTGCTCGAGCTCGAGCGCAAGCCGCTCCTTTTCTCCGTCCATCTCGCCCAGCTGCCGGCCGTCAAGCTCGAGCCTGCCTTCAAGCCCGTCGAGCATCGAAGTCGCCTGACCCAGCTCGATGTTGGCCCTGTCTATCGCCTTGAGAATCTGGTTTCGCTCAAGGTTCTTTGCAGCAAGCTCGCTCTTGCTGGACGGCTCGTCGCCTATGCTCTGGAGCCTTGACGCCAGCCTGCCTATGGCCGGGGCCATGAGTCCTAGCCTCCTCGAATACCTGCCAAGTTCCAGCGCAAGCGAGTCGGCCTCTGACTGGAGGACCTGGTTGCCGGAGACAAACTGCGACATGGACTTTTCCTTTATGCCGGCAGCTTCATGCTCGTTTGAGATCCTGCTCTGGAGGTTCCCAATGCAGAGCTCGAGCTTGACGCGCTCGGACTCTAAACCGACAATTCGTTCGGAAATCTCTTGCAGCTGCGCGTTCTTTTTCTCTATGGTCTTTGACAGCTTCCCCAGCATTTCGCGGAGGTCCTCGACAGAGTCGCCAAACAGTATCGCCTTTGTCATGTCGGTTATCCTCCCTCCAAAATCAAGCGACATTGATCCTCCGGCCGGCTCAAACATCTCGCCCTCTGCCGACACGGTCCTGTAACCCTGCCGCGCAAGCATGAACGCGCTGGAGGAGTTCCTTACAAGCAGCGTGTCTGAGAACAGGAACGCCGGCAGCCTTTCATAGTCTGACTGGACAAAATCCGACAGCCTACCAATGACATTGACGTCGTCATCGGGGATGTGGCGGTCTTCCTTGAACCGGCTGACAACGTCGAGGGGTATTATCCGGAGCCGCGGCAGCTTGCGCTCCTTTGCATAAGCTGCTATTAGAATCATGGACTTGATGTCGTCGACGACAAAGGCCTTCATCCATTCGGCGCCGGCCGCAAGGACCGGCCGCTCGTAGGTCTTGTCCCACATGATGAGGTCGTGCACGAGTCCCCTGATGCCGAACCTCTCCTTTTCCTTCATAAGCTCTGCAACCGCAAAATCCTCGTTCATGGAGTTCTTGGCGACGCTGGCCCGCTCCTCGAACTTGGTCGCAAGGCTCTCTGACCTGACCAGAAGGGTGGCAGAGCCGGCAAGCTCTTTTTCAAGCCCTGCCTTTGTGTCTGCAAGCTCGGCAACCAGCTTTGTCGCGTCATGCAGCTTCTTCCTGGCTGACTCGAGCGAATTTTCCAGCTCTGCTATCCTACGCTTTGCGGCAGAAATTTCAGACTGTAGCGCGTCAAGTGTAGAGTCGTTCGAGCTTTTCTTGTAGTTGCTGGTCTTGGCCTTTTCTTCGATCCTAGCTGATGCAAGCTCAAGCTGCCCCTTTAGCGACAGCATTCTTGCATGCCTCTTTTCCAGCTTGTTCCTGAACGCGGCATATTTTGCAACGCGCGCAGTTATCGCTTCAACTTCAGTGTCAATGGAATCGAGTTTCGCCCTGAGCTCTGCCACTTTTGCCTTCTTTAGCTCTGTTTCCGCCTTGATCCTGTAGGCCTCGGTTCGTGCGTTTTCCATGCGCTGTGCAACAGCCTGCTTGCCGCCGTCTATGGCCGGCAGCTTCCTTTCTATCTCGACTATTCTGCGCTCAAACTCGCCGAGCATCGCCTTTGCGCGCTCAGAGTCGTGGACTAGATTCGATATCCTGCTTGCCACCTGCGCCTTTGCGCGCGTGGCCGCGTCGACCTCCTGGATGAACTTTGTCTTCTCCGCGTCGAGCTTTTCAATCTCGAGCCTGAGCTCTTCGACCTGCTTTGAAAGCTGGGACGACTTTTCATTGTTCGACTCGAGGATCTGGGTGCTGGTGGCAAGCTTGTGCCTCACAGTCCGTATGGTATTGGAGATCTGCACCGCCTTGAAGCGCTTGAGCTCCGAACTTAATTGATCATACCTCAGCTGGTCGTTCCTCTCCGCCTCGAGCTCGTCTATGCGCTTTCGGATCTCGCCCATCCTCGCAAACGCCACCTCGAGCCTCCTATCGGCCTCGTCAAGCTGCTTCATAGCCTCGGCCTTTTTCTCGTCAAAATAGGAAAGCCCCACAATGTCCTCAATTATCTTCCTGCGCTCTTCAGAGTTGAGCTCCGATATCCTGGTGATCATGCCCTGCTGGACGATGTTCAGCTTGTTTGGGGCCGCAAGCACTACCTCGAGGAGCTCCATTATAGCGGCTTTACTCAACTTCTTGCCGTTGAGGGAGTACTGGCTCTCGCCGTTCTGCCCCTCCATCTCGCGGGTGAGGGTCACGTTGTCCTCGTCTACCGGGATGCCCCTGTCGAGGTTGTCAAACGTGAGGCTGACCCTGATGAGCCGGTGGTTGCTGTTCTGGCTGTCGTGGAAGAGCGACTGGAACTTGTCCACCCTCAGCGCCTTGGGGCTGTTCTCACCTATGGCAAACATGATGGCGTCGAGGATGTTGCTCTTGCCGGAGCCGTTTGGGCCGGTGACTGCAACCAAACCCTTCTCAAAATACACTACCGTGTTCTTGAAGCCGAACGACTTGAACCCGTACACTTCGAGCTTTTTGATGTGAACCAACGATAGCTATCGGGTTGAGTTTTCGCAATACCTAATTATGCGTTGTAGCGTCCAATCCAGCTCCTTTTGGTGAAATTTTTTTTATCTCACTGCTAGCGTTCTCGCTTGCCTTCGACAAACTCCAAGAAATTCGCCTTGGCAATGGAATACGGCAATTGCACCGGCGGGTGCTTGAAGCAGTACGCCGAAATACTCTCAAGAGGCCCGGAGATGCCCCTGTCGATGGCTATCTTGGTGGCCCTCACCGCGTCTATCATGACGCCGGCGCTGTTGTACGCGTCGACCACCTTTAGCTTTAAGTCGAGCTCGACCGGTATCCCGCCGAAGTACTGCCCCTTTATGGAAATGTAGCACACCTTGTCGTTGTCAAGGAACGACACAAAGTCTGATGGGCCGATACGCATGGGGATTTCGTACGGCGCCATGGCAGCCACCGCGCTTGTCTTGCTTATCCTCTTGTCTTCCAGCCGATCTTCGTCGAGCATGTTGTAAAAGTCCATGTCGCCCCCGATGTTCAGTTGGTACGTCTCGTCGACCTTGACGCCGCGGTCGACAAATAGTTTCACGAGCGTCTTGTGGAGCACCGTCGCACCAAGCTGGCTCATCACGTCGTCGCCGGCGCACGGAAGGCCCCTTCCTGCAAAAGCCTGCTGCCACTTTGGAGTCGATGCAATGAAAACTGGAATCGCGTTGATAAACCCGCAGCCCGCGTCGAGCGCGGCTTCGGCGTAGAATTGCGTGCCGCGCCTGCTGCCGACAGGGAGGTAGCTGAGCAGCATCTCTGCGCCAGTGTCCTTGAGCACCTGCGCCACGTTGACCGCCGGCCCGCTTGCCACCTTGACCTTTTGCGAAAGGTGGCGCCCGACCCCGTCGTGCACCTCGCCCTTCATGACCCTGATGCCGGTCTTGTCCATCTCCTTGACTATCCTGACCGTGTTGTTTGGCTTTGCAAATATGGCCTCGGAGAGGTCCTTGCCCACCTTGGTGTCTGCTACATCAAAAGCGGCCACAAACTCGATGTCCGAAGGCTCGATGCCCCCGATGCTGTAGGACGTTAGGCCGATCCAATCCTTGTCCGGCTTGCGGACCTCGGAATTGTCGCGGTAATAGCGGGTGCCTTGGATAAGGGCCGACGCGCAGTTGCCTACGCCAGCCACGGCAACCTTTACCTTTCTCCCCATGATGTAATGGGCATAAAACGCAGAGTAATAAATCTACTCTGTTTCCTTGAGCACCAGGTGCCGGCGCTTTGTTATCTCTAGCTCGTTTTCCTTCAAGAGGTACTTGAGGTCGTAGTCGTGCCGCGCGCAAAGGTAGAGGATGAGCTTGAACGCGTTGATGTCTCCGGGCGAATCCCCTTCCAGTATCATCTGCTTCTCCCGCGTATCTAGATTCAGCGCGTTGATGTCACTTTCCTTGATCACCACGTACACCGACGCCGGCTCAAAGCAGCCTGCCACCTGACAAGCCGGACGCTGCATGGACCCCAGACCGTCGCCGTCATCCGCGTCGTGTAGCATGCTCCAAAACGTAATTCAAAATTTGATATTTACAGGTTATTTCTGTCTGTAGGGAATTGTGTTTAGGGATTTTGGTCTAGATATATCTCACAGCGCGTTTTTTCAAACTCTTTAATTTGCATGAACGTCAAGCAGACATAAAGCCTGCTTTTGTTTCAGGTGGCCTGGACAGCCAGGCTGCCGTTCAGCATCGATTTGTACACTTCTGCCAGAACGCTGTGGTGCTGAGCCGCGGCCCAGTTGCCGGTAGACTCAGCCTCGTCTATGAGGCCTAGCTCGTTTGCAAGCCTTTCTGAAAGGAGCTTGCGGTAGTTGTCTGAAATGACCTTCAGAACGTTTTCCGCCTTTTGCTTCATTTCCCTGTCCGCGGTGTTGATTTGCTCCTCCACGTTGCGCAGAAAGCTCTCGTAATTATCGTGGCTGAGCAGCAGGTATTACCGGGAACTAACTACTAATCTACTATATAAGACGAACGAAATATTCTTCCATTTACGGCACCACTTCGGCCAGCTCGGGCCTCTTTTGGCCTATTATCCTGCCCAGCCCGCGCATGTAGTTCCTTGCAAAAGTGGTTACCGGCTGGGACGAGTACCAGATGCAGCCCAGCACCTTGCAATCGTGGCACGTTCTAGCGATGTCCCACTGGGGCGCGTCCCATATTTCCTCCACGCTCTTTTCTAGAAGGCTGTAGACGTTCTCGGGTGCGTTGAACTTCCAGCAGGGCACCATTACTGTTCCGTTGCCGTTTACAAAGACGCTCTTCCAAACGCCGCACTCGTCAAATATTGTTCTGCCGTGCTCTATCACCTGCTGGAAATACTCCGGTGGTATCATGAGCGGGAGCGAGCCAGGCTTCTCCATGTAGTCAAGGATGCTCTTGCTCACGCGCGCCATCATCTCCCGGTCGGGCAAGAGGGTATAGTCGACGTCTGACCGGTCCTCGACAAACGTGAGCGACACCGCGTTCACGCCAAGCTCCCTTGCCCTGTCAAAATAGGTTTGGTCTATGAATTCCTGCGCATTGTATTTTGTGATCACGCTGTTGAAATAGTGCGGCACCTGGTGTTCGGTAAGCAATTGCACGTTGTCGATCACGCGCTTGAACATCTGGGGCGTCACGCCGCGCACCTTGCAGTACGGCTCTTCATAAGTCGAGTCGATGCTGCAAGTGACAAACTGGATATATTTTTTCAGCTCGCCAAGGTCAATAGTGTGCAGGAGTGAGCAGTTGGTGATGAGCGTTATCGGCATCTTCAGGTCGTAGAGGTACTTCACGAGCTCCATAAAGTCGGGCCGGCTTGTGGGCTCGCCTCCTTCTATTATAGACCAGATGCAGTGCTTTGAAACCTTATCAAACACCATCTTCCACTGGTCAGTAGTGAGATCGCGGGTGCGCACGAGCCTCATCTGGCCATCTTTGTCCGAGTTGCCAAAGGGGCACATCGGGCAGTAAAAGTTGCAATAGTGGGTCATGCTGAACACCGCGATGATCGGTCGCCTCCTGCCGATCGCCCTGTTGGTAGACCACTTGCCAAGGAGCTTTATGGTGCGTATCGTGTCCACCATGCCATGTTTTTGTGCCCGCCGCTCTTTTAAGCGATTCTAATCCAAAACCTTAACAGCAGAACGTCATTGTTACAAAAGCAATGAGCGTGATGGACTTTGGGGTGGAAGTGATAGCAATTTCGGCTTCGGGTGTGCTCGCCCCCGGCCCGCTCTTTTTCGCAAACATGCTTTATGGCACGCGCCAGGGTGCGCGCGCGGGATTGAAAATGGCGTACGGCCACACAGTGGTGGAGCTGCCACTCATCGTGCTGCTCGCCGTAGGTCTGTTCACTTCGGCGGCCGCGACCCAGTACGCCGGAACAATAGGAATCGTTGGTGGAGTCGGCATCCTTGGATTTGCCATCCCGCAGATCGCCGGCGTCCTCAGGAAAAAGATCCAGTCTACGCCGGCAATGGCAGGCGGTAAGAGCCCGTTTATCGCCGGCATCGCGCTTTCCGCGCTCAACCCGTTCTTCCTTGTCTGGTGGTTCACGGTGGGACTAAAGCTGGTGGCAGACTCGGCGACGTTCGGGCTTGCAGCCGGCATAATAATCCTGTTTGCGCTGCACATATGGATGGACTATGCGTGGCTTGCCGGAACTGCGTACCTTGCATCAAAAGGGAGCTCGGTGATCAAGTCAAGATACTACCCGCTTTTGCTCTTGTGCCTTGCGGCAGTCCTGCTATACTATGGCCTGTATTTTACGCTGACCGGCATAGGTGTTCTGTAGTTTACTTTGCGCGGGAAATCGGGACTTCGATCGTGGAGACGTTCCTTGTTCTGCCGTCCTCCGACTGCACAGTCTCGGAGCCAAGCTTGATGGGTCCAATCTTGTATCCAAGCGTGTCCATGCGCTTGACAATAATCTGTGCCACGTCTACCGCTCTTGTGATGCTCTTTCCTCTGGCCTTTATCACCACTGTCGGCTCGTTTGCCAGCTGCACCAGTGTTGCAGTGACATATGTCATGAGCGGTTTTTTCCCGATGAATATCTCGTTGCTTGGCTTGCTTGGTCTGACTGTGTTGGCGTTTGCAGCGTTTGTGGTGTTTGTAGACATGGTGCGAGGTTATTCGGCATGGTGCAATATAACGTTTATTCTGGCTCCTTCCGGTCAGCCTGACTGGGCGTATTTTTTGAGTATGCTTTCGATCTCCGCGGGGTTTGCGGTTATTTCCCTCACTGCGTCGGGGTTTTCCACTTCGTAGCAATGGAGCAGATCTTCTTCGTCCTTGTAAAACAGGAACACCTTGCTGTCATAGATGCAGTGGTACAGCTTGTCTGCCACCATCTTTTCTGTCTTGAGCTTGATCCCGTCCTTGTCTGAAACCACCGGGTAATCGCCTACATCCATCGATAATAATCTGGGAAAAAGGTTATTTATTCAATTCCAAGCAGCTCAGGTGCAAATGGCTGTCCTCTAATAATGTTGACACGCAACTCCGTAATAGTTGCAAGTCTGATCTGTAGCTACAAAGATAAAAGATGACAGCAGTAATTGCTCTTGGCAATGGTAGCATGAAGGGAAAACAACGCATACTGATCGTGGACGACGAGCACGACATAACCTTTGTCCTAGAGATGATGCTAAACGATCGCACGAAGTCGACGCTTACACGGACCCTGTGGAGGCCCTTGCCAACGTCAAGCCGGACAGGGACGACCTCATCCTTTTCGACTACCTGATGTCGAAAATGAACGGCTTTGAATTCTACCGCAAGGTAAAGAAGGTCGACCCGGACGTCAACACCTGGAGGATGACGGCATACGAAGCCATCCCTGTTGACGGAAGCGGGTACTAGCCTGTCATGCCCTTTGACTCGAAATTCGCGCTAAGAAAGCCATTCGATCTGACCCCGATGCTTGCCAAGTTCGACGAAATAATGAAAGATAGAAAAACTTAAGCACACACCGGTAAAAAGATCAGCATGATCGTTGAAGGGCCGAAAAGCAGGGCTTCAAGGATCATAATGCACGTCGATTTTGACTATTTCTTCGCCCAGTGCGAGGAGCTTCGCCGGCCTGAGCTGCGCGCTCTCCCCGTGGTTGTGTGTGTCTATTCCGGCAGGACGGAAGACAGCGGGGTCGTAAGCACCGCAAACTATGTCGCAAGAAAGTACGGTGTAAAGTCCGGCATCCCGATCAGGGTCGCAAAATCAAAACTTGCAGATGTATCTGACGCTGTCTTTCTGCCTCTTGACTCGGCCTACTACTCGCAGGTGTCCGAGTCCGCGATGTCGATAATCAGCTTGTGCGCCGACAGGTTCGAGCACGTCGGGATCGACGAGTGCTACCTAGATGTCTCAGATAGGGCAGATGGTTTTGAAACGGCAAAGAACCGTGCGCAGGAGATCAAGAACGAGGTGAAAAAGAAGACACAGCTGACTTGCTCTATCGGCATTGCGTCAAACAAGATGCTTGCCAAGGTCGCGTCTGACCTTCACAAGCCCGACGGCCTGACGTTGATCGAGCCGGGCAGCGCGAGCGCGTTCATTGCATCAATGCAGGTTGACAAGATACCCGGAATCGGCCCAAAGACAAGCGAGCGGCTGCAAGAGCGGGGAATAAAGACCATCGGCGACCTTGCCAATGCCGACCTCTTCAAGCTGATAGAAGATTTTGGGAAAAAGGCCGCCACATACATGCACAACGCGTCGCGGGGGATAGACGACGCGCCGGTCGTAGAGTCGGGCGAAAGGCAGCAGATAACGCGGATTGCCACGCTCAAGAGCGACGCGACCGGCAGCGAAGAGATGCACCAGGACCTTTACGAGCTGTGCCAGTCGGTCTTTCAGACGGCGACTGACCGCATGCTGTCGTTCAGGACTGTCGGGATACTCTTGATTCTGGACAACCTCGACAATATCACGAGATCAAAGAGCCTGAAGGTACACTCGAGCAATTTCGACTCGCTGCATTCCGCCGCTAGGTCGATCCTCGACGAGGCCATGAAGGAAGCTGGCCCGGTCAAGGTGAGGCGGCTTGGAGTCAGGCTGTCGGACTTGCAGAGCAGCGAGGGCCAGAACACGATGCTTGACTTTATGAATCAATAGTTATTCTTCATTTTTTCGGTCAATCGTTGTTGTTCCTTTTGATGCATTAGCATCCTTTTCATCAGGCAAAAAATCGGAGCGATAGCCGGGTACACCAAGTAATGCTACTCGGGTTGCCTTGTGCATTTTTCTTTCAAGAAACAACACGACAAAAAGGTAGACAAAGAGCCAAGGAAGGAACATTATTTCTCCCGCAACGGAATGGAACGCTTCCCATTCTTGCACATTCGTAGTCACAACCAAGGCATAAAGCGATAACGATATTATTCTTATCACATTAATAGAAACGGTTCCGAGTGTTCCAATTGCAAAATAAATTAGCTTTCTTCTTATTGGAATATCCATTTTGAGGAGAAGTGCCAGCATCACAAGAGTGAAGATTATCACGCTGTGCACGCCGGCAGACGGCCAGAACACCCTGAGAGCAAACGGGCCGTGGAGGCCGTTCAGGATGAGCAGGTTGTCCCTTGCGGATGCAGGCGGGGCCGGGTTGTCCGGGTTCTCTGGGCCCACGTTAACTATTGCCTTGTCGATAAAGTTGATGACTCCTTGATCTATCAACAGGTATACGGGGACTATGACTTGGAGTGGTCCAAGCGAATCAAATGGAAAGAACGCGTCAAGGGCAAGTATCACGGCGCTGCCTGCCAGGTATATCGCGCCGGCCGGGGCTATCTTGTACCACTTTTTGCCAAAGAGCACCACAAGTGAGCTGGCAATGAAGACTGACATCACGATAAAGTCCCACATCCACACCCAGCTGTCAACGAGCGAAACATCGTAAACATCTGCTCCATTCCTGATATAATCGCCCAAGCCAAATGGTAGTGCTGCAAAGTATGCGATTGTCAGCGCCGCGAGCCCGACTACTATCAGAAACCTTGTCTTGCTGATGCCGTACCTCAGGCCGATTAGCTCGGCCGCGACAAATGCCATGGCAAACAAGAAGCCGCCCCTCCCTTGGTTCCATGACAGGCTGAAGGTGTCAGGGTAGGCGACAAGCGTGTAAATTATAGGTGCAATAAGCACGAGCGTGGCCGCTATGCTTGCATTGACTCCAAATATCGTGTAGCCAATGGCAACAGTTTTGTCCCCGGACAAATTCCAATTCCTCTGGACTGCATAGGGGATAAAAACGTTCTAGGGCTTCACTATAGCTTCAGTGAACCACCCGGGCACAAGGTTCTGCGCGCTCTTGAGCAGGTAGGAGATGCTGCTGTCGAGGATGTACGTCGTGGCATAGTCGTCGTTGCTCCTTACGCTCCTGCCATATGCCTGAACCAAGCGGAGGACAGTGTTCCACGTGTACCATTTCGGGTCGCGCTCTTTCATCTTTGCGATCCTCTTGTCGGTGAGATCGGGGTACGGCACCTTGACTATCACCTGGAACCTCGAGAAGTCGTCCTTCAGATCGACTCCAAGATGCAGCGAAGGCGAAATCAGCACCGTTGGCTTTTTGCTAGAATAGTGCTTTTCCAGCACTTCGCTCCTGTCAAGGCTGGCTCCGGTTTCTATAAGCCTGCCCGCGTTCTCCTTGCTGACGTTGTCCTTGATGAACTGGAGCTGCGAATACGAAGTGGTGTGGATTATGCCCTTCTGATCCCTGTGCCTTGACATGATAAGGTTGACTTCTCTGGCTATATCTGGCATGCTTTCAACCATTGTCTTTGCGTTGAGCCACGCCGTCTTTTTCAGGTAAATGGGCCTGTTTCTAACAGGAAAGTCAGATTCCTCTATCCGGATGAATTTCACCTTTTCCGGGTCAAGGCCTGTGGTCTTGCAGAGGTAGCCCTTGCTCAGGATCGTGGCGCTCATGAAAAGCGACGTGGAGCCCTTGTCGAGGATCGAGTCAAAGTAGCCCGATATGTCGAGCGGCGTGATAGTCGCCTTTACGAGCTGGTTTGATGGGTCGCGCTGCACGCCCGACACTATCCAGTTGCCCTTGTTAGCCCTCATGTCGTCTATTACCGCGGTCAGGGTTGCCTCGCGCTCTAGCGCATCAATAAGGTTCTTTTCCGTGTACGGCTCTGGCGCCACTTTCTGGTTGCTCCGCCCGATTATCGCCTCTGCCTTTTGCGAAAACTCGAACAGCCTTTCCTTCAGCTCGACGCAAAAGTCAAGCCACGTTTCAATGTCGTCTATGTTGCTGTCGGGCATTTTTAGTTTCAGGAACGGCAGCATGTTCCTGCGGATAGTGAAGCTCCTGAAATCGCCCACTTCTGATTCCAGTTGATGCGCCTCGTCCAGAACAAGCAGGCTCCTCTTTTGCGCAGTGCCGGCATAGAACACGTCGGACAAAAAGTAGCGGTAGTTGTAGACCGTGTGGCTGGATCTTACCCCGACCCACTTTTGGTGGAAATAGTGGCACGGCCTCCACTGAAGCTCCACCAGTTTTGACTTGCTGCGTATCTTGTCGACGTACCTCCGCTCAGCAAAAGGATCGAGCTTTACCAGCTCGCATGCCGTTCCTTCGCCTTCAACGCGGTAGTCCATGAGCCGGGTCTTGTAGATGCAGTCGTACGCGTCGTCCTTGACGCATGGGCCGTAGTCGCAGTTCTCTTCAAGGCCCATGTCCTCCTTGACTATGCAGGGAAAGTTGGCCCTCCCCTTGACCTCCACGATAAAAGGAAAGTCGCGCCGGTACTGGGTCTGTAGGTCCTTTGTCGCTGTGCAGATATGCGAGCTTCCCAAGTAGCGGGCAAGGGCTATCGCCACCGGCGTCTTGCCAAAGCCTGTAGGCGCTTCAAGGAATACATGCCTGTAGCCGGACTTGACCGCGGACTCGATCTCGGCAAGCACGCTCTTTTGCTTCTCCCGGATGTTTGGCAAAGGAAAATGAGCAAGTATTGTCGTCAATGAAACAACGCCTTCTCAACGGCACGCGCTTTTTAAGTTTCTTGCTTGTCGTACAGCCAGCATCTAACATAGCCAGTGTCACCCTTGAACTCGGGCGGGTCTTTTCTGCAAACGTCCATTGCATGCGGGCAGCGCGCATAGAACCGGCAACCCGGCGGTGGGTCCAGCAGCGACGGCGGATTTCCTTTTACAAAGTGGATCTTTTTTTCCTTCGACCTCAGCTTGGGCACCGCGGCTATTAGGGCCTGCGTGTACGGGTGCTTGGGGTTCTTGTAGATATCCTTTGTGGACGCGACTTCGACCAGCTGGCCCGCGTACATTATGGCCACATTGTCCGCTATCTGTGAAACAAGGGCCAGATCATGCGAAATAAGAATAACCGTGACGCCTTTTTCGCTCCGCAGCCTCTTTAGCAGTTTTATTATCTGGTCCTGCACTAGGACGTCGAGCGCCGTCGTCGGCTCGTCAGCTATCAGGAGGTCCGGCTCGAGCAGGAGCGCCATTGCTATCACGACCCTCTGCTTCATGCCCCCGCTCAGCTCATGCGGGTAGCGCTTGGCCACTTGCGGCTTGAGCCCGACTTGCTCGAGCGCCTTTGCTATCTTGGCTTGGAAGTCGCCTTGGAAGTCATGCTCTCTGAGAACTTCTCGCAGCTGGCTCTCGACAGTGTAGACGGGGTCGAGCGCGTTCATCGCGCCCTGAAACACCATCGCTATCTTTTTCCACCTTATCTTGCTGTTAAATTCAGATACCGGCATGCTTGAGAGGTCGGTGCCGTCAAGCACCACGCTGCCTCCTGCTATCATGCCCGGCGGCTGCATCGAACGCATGAGCGCAGCCCCTAGGGTGCTCTTGCCGCAGGCCGACTCGCCGACGATGCCCAAAGACTCTCCTTCCAAAAGCTGCAGGTTGACGCCGTCTACTGCCCTAACAGGCCCCTTTTCGGTGACATAGTAGGCCTTGAGCCCGGCGATCGCAAGTTTTGGCAATCAATAAAACATCATTTGCGCATTATAATAGGATTCTGCCACTTTGCGGAGATGTTATATAACCCAGAAATTGCATAATGGGAGTTTATAGTCATTGAAATCCCCGATCTGCCCCTTTGATGCCAAGTCCGGCGCGCTTTGCACCAAGTGCGAATCAAAGCTGGAATCGGGAGGCATAACGCGGGACGATGTGGAAGTAGCGATCAGGCTGGCCCGGCATGCGGATCGTAGTCAGGATTTGGACAGGTTCACGCTCTTGCGCGGCGCAAAGGTAGACGACGATTTCGTGCTTGTGCTTAGGAGCTCTGACGTGACTGCCCTTCGCGGAGACTCGGACCTTGCCCAAAAGGTTGAAGGTTAGTTCAGTCAGAAGGTGTGGTTCGTCGAGTACGGGGCGTCCGAGAGGTGCTTTGTCGAGGGCCTCCTCCACCCCCTCAGGGTGCTGTCGGTGAACCAGTTCTGGCTGCCGGGAGGCGACAGGCTCACCAAGGCGGTTGTTACAGGAGATAGCAAAAGGGCGCGGGTTAATATAGAAAAGGCTGTAAAGATTACCAAGGCAGTCAGGGACATTGAGCTGCTCGTCAAGTTCAACAGGTAGATGAAGATGGTGGACATCAGAAGGACGCACTATGCGCGCCAGCTTGACGACCGACTGGTTGGGCAGCAGGTGAGGGTCGGGGGATGGATAGAGGACGTCCGCGACATTGGCAAGCTGGCGTTTGTCACTATACGGGACGTCACCGGAGCGTGCCAGGCAATAGTGACGGGCGACAGCGTGCAGGCAGCGGTGCAGGCACCAAGGCAGAGCGCGGTTGTAGTTACCGGCGTCGTGCAAAAGAGCAAGGCAAAAGACTTTCCTATCGAGGTAAAGGTAAGCGAATTCACGATTCTTACAAAGGCGGTCCACCCGCTGCCGATCGACCCAACCGGCCGCGTCGAGTCAGCAATCGACAAGAGGCTCGACGCGCGTGCGCTCGACCTCCGGACTCCCAAGGTGGCGGCAATTTTCAGGCTGCGCTCGGCCGGCCTTCAGGTGATAAGGGACACTCTCCGCGCGGAGGGTTTTATCGAGGTGAACACCCCAAAGGTGATAGGCAGCGCGAGCGAGGGCGGCGCCAACCTGTTCGGGTTTGACTACTTTGGCAAGCGCAAAGCGTACCTTGCCCAGAGCCCGCAACTTTACAAGGAGCAGCTGACGCTCGGCCTTGACAGGGTCTTTGAAATAGGCCCATACTTTCGGGCCGAAAACTCGCACACGGTAAGGCACCTGACAGAGTTCACAAGCGTCGACATCGAGGCTGCATTCCTCGATTATGAAGGCGTCATGGACGTTGTGGAAAGGGTGGTGAAAAACGTCGTCACGGAATTTCAGGAAAAGCACAGGTCAGACCTGCACATGGCAGGCGGAAAGGAAATTTCGATATCAAAGATTGACAGGTTGACGTACGAGCAGTGCCTTGACGAGCTTGCAAAGGAAGGGGAGAAGCTGCAGTTTGGGGACGACCTGTCGGACGCGGCGCTGCGAAAGCTAGGCGAAATACACCGCGGGTTTTACTTTATCATGGACTGGCCGCTGAAGCTCAAGCCGTTCTACATACACGAAAAGGAGGACAACCCGAAGCTGTCCAAGTCATTTGACCTGCAGCATGGATACCTGGAGCTGGTGTCAGGCGGCCGGCGCCTGCACGACCCTGCCAAACTTCGCAGCAGGCTTGCCGAGCAGGGGCTCAACCCTGCCAGCTTTGAAGAGCACCTCAAGGCGTTTGATTGGGGCATGCCGCCGCACTCGGGGTGGGGCCTTGGCTACGATAGGCTGATGATGGTGCTGACCGGATCGCAGAACGTGCGCGACGTGGTCCTATACCCGAGGGACACAGACAGGCTCACCCCGTGATTTTTACAGAAACTTCCCTCACATCGCTGTCGTAGACGTACGCCTTGAACTCGTGCTCGGTGGTGGAGTAGATGAGCCAGACGACCGGGTTTATCTCCATGAACCTTCTGTCGATGCTCGACGGCGCCGGACGGGCCGGGTGCGAGTGAAATATCCCGATTACCTGCAGTCTTTTGCCTTCCGCAAGGTCGTACGCGCGCAATATCTCTTGGGGCTCGATGCTGAAGGTGACGGCCGACTCGTCGGCGTTGCGCATCGGCATAATTTCAGCGACCCTGTCATTTCTGCCAAGGAGGAACGCGCAGGACTCGTTTGGAAGCGCTTCTTTTGCAATTCCTACAAGCTGCTCGATCTGTCCTGCTGTCAGAAAGATTTGCATTAGTTAACAGTAACCTTGCCGGTCATGTAGGGGTGCACGGTGCAGTAGTAGGGGTACTCGCCTGCTGCGTCGAACACGAACGGAAAGCTGTCGCCGTTCATCATTATCCCAGAGTCAAACTTGCCGTCGGGCTTGGGACTGTTGTTTTCCACCACTCCCGAGGTCACGGTATGGGGAACGCTATCCTCGTTGTTCCACCTCACCATGCTGCCGACCATCGTCTCCACGTTTTCAGGGCTGTAGAATTCGCCATTTGACGGAACGGACGACCCGACTACTATCGAAACTGTGGTCACCGACCCGCCCGTGCCGCCTGATGTTTCATTGCCGGTCTCTGACTGGTTGCCGGCACCCGACTGGTTTGACGAGCTTTCGGGAGTTGTCGCGTTTCCAGAAGTGGTTTCGTCGCCAGAGCCTTCTGCCGGAGCCGCTCCACTTTCTACGTTCAGCGTGCCAACCATCCACGCGTGGAATATGCAATAGAACTCGTACTCTCCTGCGTCAAGCTCTGCAGTGTTCAGGAGCCACGATTCGCCACCATTTATCGTCGAAGAGTCGAACACACCCGCATCCCTGCTGGTGACGGTGTGCGGCACATTGTCCTCGTTGGTCCACTGCACTCCGTCTCCCTTTGCGACCGTAAGCGGGTCTGGTTCATAATCGGGGTTGCCCTGGGCAGAGGACCCTGCGAGTATCGTTGCGTTGATGATGTTGGTCGGCGCTGCAGGCTCTTCTGGCGCCACTCCCTCTTCTTCCTCAGCCGGAGCCGGCGGCCTGGGAGTTACCAAGCCAAAGGCGTAGAAGGTAGAGCCCCCTACGACCGCTGATGCGATGAAAATGACGGCCAGCGCCTTGAGGTACGGAACCTGCCTGTACGACGCGACTGCGAGCACTGCGGCCGGGATCGAGATCATTATCATGAGTCCAATGTATGTGAATATACTCGGGATCTGTGTGCTCACCGTGACGGCGGCTGCAACTCCAAAGGTGACAAGGAACCCGAGGGTGATAAAGGTCGCAGACTTGGCCCGCCCCGTTGACGGAAAGCCGTCCTTGAAAAGCCCGGAGGCGAGGAAGATCATGCCGATGAACATGGTCAGGAGCGAAACGGCGTGCATGCCGTCGATAAACGTCTTGGCGACGCCTGCAAGGGAAATCCCGACGCCGACGATGCCTATTGAAGTAAGACCTATTCCGGGGGTGAGAAGGTCCCAGTCAGTCATGTTACGAGTATTTTGGGTTTGTTTGGCATACTTAATCGTTTCTAGTTTTCAGATGCCTGTTTTGCAACCATTAATAGAAATGCTGGACAGTGTTACGCCATGTCAGAAAGGGAAAAGCGGGAGCAGATCCCGACCGAGTACAACGCGGAGGAAACCCAGAGGACTCTGCGAAGGCAGGACCGCGTGGAGGGCGAGCAGAGGGACAAGACGGTCAGCGACTTTCCGCAGGCCGCCGCACTCGGGCAGCTGCTGAAGGACCTCGATTTCCCTGCCGAGAGTGGAAAAATAGTCAGGTTCTTGGAGCAGTCGAGCAGGCCGGAGCGCAACGAGGTGCTGCCGGTGATCCAGAGGATAGAGGAGCGCCTGTACCAGAACGTCTCCGAAGTGGCCGAAGCGGCACGGCTGGTACAAAGCTAATTGCACATCTAAAATAATTGATATGGCATCTTAATACCATGCCCGGAGCGTTTTAGCCGTGTCTGTAGCAGACCTGTTTGAAGTGAGCGAGAGCGATACCGTGTGGGACGCGTGGCTCACGACACTAAACCTGATCGACATGCTGGAGCACACCCACAGGATCGGGCAGTACTACGACTTTCAGCAGGCAAGGGACAAGATAGCCAAGCTCTGCGCTATTGCGGAAGCCCATTCTATAGACAGGGGCGCATGCAAGTGCGGCCTGTCGGACGGTGAACACGCCCTGCTCAGGCGCAAGATGATGACTTTTTTCAAGCTGCAGGTGGCAAACCTGAAACATTTCGTCTACTGACTCGTGAACGAATAAATTAAATGCAAGCAAGCGGCACTCTCCTTCGAGGCAATTCTGTGACTGCACGCGATTATGTCGAGGTTTCAAAGCCACGCATAGTGGTAGTCCTTGTGATAACGGCCATTACTTCGCTCCTTGCTGCAAGCAGGTTCGACTCTACGCCGGACGCCGCGTGGGACGTCACGGCCTGGCAGCTGGGCTTTTTGACGCTTGCTGGCGCGCTGGCATCAATGGGCGCAAGCGCGCTCAACCACTACTACGACCGCGACATCGACAAGATAATGGAGAGGACCGCCAAGAGGCCGATACCTGCGGGCAGGCTGTCTCCAAACAGCGTCCTTGCGTACGGGATCGCAGTAAGCGCCATCTCTGTCATAATTGCATGGTTCACGCTCAACCCCATAGCGACTGGCATGATCGCGCTAGGCATATTCTTTTACGTCATAATATACACGGCATGGCTCAAGCGCAGCAACGCCTCAAACATTGTCATCGGTGGCTTTGCCGGAAGCGCTGCGTCGATGGCAGGGTGGGCGACTGCCACCGGCTCTATAGATCTTTTGGGATTTCTGGTGGGATTGCTGGTGTTCATGTGGACGCCACCGCACTTTTGGTGCCTTGCGATAAGGGCAAGGGAAGAGTATGCAAGCGTGCGAGTGCCGATGCTTCCCGTGCTGATCGGCAACCAAAAGACTGCAAGCTATATCCTGCTCAACACCGCGATACTGCTTCCGTACTCGGTGGCGATCTCGTTCTTTGGCCCGGGCGTGCTCTACACCGCGGTAGCTGCAGCTTCGGGTTCGCTCATGCTCGCGTACCACTACAAGCTGACAAAGAACCCAACGCCGGAATTTGCTTGGAAGGCGTACAAGGTGACTGCGCCGTACCTTGTCGTGATATTTGTCGCGCTGGCGCTCGACGCGCTGTTCTATATGCCAATCTTTAGCTAGCCGTGCCAGAATCGGCCACAAGCTCGATCCTGCGCTTTTCCTTCGTTACCCACGAGACCCTGACAAGGCCGTATATCTCCAGATCGAGAAGAGTCTTGTTGAACTCCGAGTCGGCAAGCGTGACGCCGTCCTTTGTCAAGTCCTTCATGAGGTCTGCATCCGTCATCGTGCCTGCCTGCCTTATCTTTTCATACATTAGGTTCCGGATTGGATATTTCATGTCGTTACCCGTAGAATGTCTTGTCTATTGGTTTGGGCATCGCATATGTAATGTTTTTCTTTATCGACTCGTACCAGTCCTCGACGTCCTTTGTTATCGACGGGCGCACCAGCCTGATCGCCTTGGCAAAGTCGGCGTTTGTGACGATCTCTGACTTGTTCTGCATCGCGTTTACCGCCGCTTCCCTGCAGAGCGCCACGAGATCGGCGCCGCTAAAGCTCTTTGTAGACTGGGCGATGCTTGCAAGGTCGACGTCCTTTGCTAGCGGCATCGGCTGGGTTATTATCCTCAAAATTTCTTGCCGCGCCTTTTCGTCCGGCGAGCCGACGTATATGATAAGGTCGAGCCTTCCGGGGCGGAGCAGCGACGTGTCTATGAGGTCTGGCCGGTTGGTTATACCGATGACAACCACGCCGGCGCTGCCAGAGTCGTCCATTTCTGTCAGTATCTGGCTGAGCACGCGCTCGTTGCCGGACATGTCCTCCTCCTGTCCGCGTGGCCTTGCAAGCGAGTCCAGCTCGTCAAAGACGACGATGCAGGGCGAGGACGCCTTGGCCTTGCGGAAGATTTCGCGTATTGCCTTTTCCGACTCACCCACCCACTTGCTGAGCACTTCGGGGCCGCGCACCACGATTATGTTGGCGCTGCTCTCGGTTGCAAGCGACTTGGCAAGCAGAGTCTTGCCGGTGCCTGGCGGGCCGTAGAGCAGTGCCCCGCGCGGAGGCCTGATGCCCATCTTGGCAAACTTGTCGGGGTCCCTTATTGCCGTTATGAGGTTGTCGTGCAGCGTGCGCTTTGCCTCGTACAGCCCCCCCACGTCGTTCCACTTTACACGGGCGGTTTCAACGTAGAACTCCCTCATTGCAGTCGGGATGATCTCCTTCATGCCTTCTTTGAAGTCGCGGTTTGTAATCACCATGCCCTCGAGTATTTCAGGCGATATCTTGTCGCCTTCCAAGTCAATCTCGGGCAGATAGCGCCTGAGCGCCTTCATGGCGGCTTCCCTGCACAGCGCCTTGATGTCAGCGCCGGTGTAGCCGTGCAGCTCGGCTGCGAGCTCCTGCAAGTCGATGTCCTCTGACAGCGGCATGCCGCGGGTGTGTATCTGCAAGATCTCTAGCCGGCCCTCGGCGTTGGGGACTCCTATCTCTATCTCCCTGTCAAACCTGCCCGGCCTCCTTAATGCCGGGTCGAGGCTCTCCGGCCTGTTGGTCGCGCCGAGGACAATGACTTGGCCCCTTTCAGACATGCCGTCCATCAGTGCAAGCAGTTGCGCGACCACGCGCTTTTCAACGTCTCCGAATGCCTCCTCCCTCTTTGGGGCGATGGCATCAATCTCGTCGATGAATATGATGCTGGGCGAAGACTCGCGGGCTTCTTTAAATATGTCGCGCAGCCTGGCCTCCGTCTCGCCGTAGTACTTGTTCATGATCTCCGGTCCGTTTATTATAAAAAAGTTGGCCTCCGACTCTGACGCAAGCGCCTTTGCTATCAGCGTCTTGCCGCATCCCGGCGATCCGTACATCAGGATGCCGCTGTGGGGCTCTATCCCGAGCCTCGCAAAGACCTCTGGGTGGCGCATCGGAAGCTCGACTATTTCGCGCAGGCGCTTTATCTGTTCCTTCATGCCGCCTATCTCCTCGTAGGTCACGCGCGGCTTCCTGTCGCTCGTGATCTCGGCCATTATCGTGAGCTTTGTAGGCCGCTCGATCCTCACTATGCCCTTTGGCGCCACCCTTTCGACCTTGAAATCCATCTGGTTGCCAAGTATGACCACTGAAATTTCGTCTCCCTCGCTCACGGGGTAGCCCTTGAGCCTGTTCTTCACAAAGTCACAGAACTCCTTGTCGACTGTTATGCTGCTGTCGCCAAGCGGCATCAGGGTTACGCTCTTGGCCTGCCTGCAGTCGATCTTGATGACGTTTACCAAGTCGTTGAGCCCGACGCCGGCGTTCTTCCTAGTCTGCCCGTCAATCCTGATGATGTCGTCCTCCTTTTCTTCGTCGTCGGCCGGCCACGCCGTTACAGCGGTGTTGCGCTTGCCGGCCAGCTCGACTACTTCGCCGGCCTGAATTCCAAGGTGCTCCATGTAGGCCGCGTCTATCCTCGCCCGCCTCTTGCCAACGTCGCGGTGCTTGGCTTCTGCTACCCTGAGCTGGACAGGAGATGATTCGTCGCTGCCCGCGCGCACCTTTTTCAATTCTTTGCCTCCGGTAATATCATTTCATTTTAACGGACTGCCTGCTAATATTCATCACGTCGATCTCGCCGACGCCGTCGACGCCCTTGATGGTCTCCTCGAGCCTGTCCATCTGGCCCTCGGCGTCTTCAAGAATAAAGTCGCCGACTATGGCCTTCAGGCCAAACGCTATGGGCTCCATCGCGTGGCCCTTCATCTCCATCCCTTCTGGCATGGAGCTTTTTATCGAACTGACAACGCTATCAAGGTTGGACTCGGCGTCCGCAGGCATTATCCTTATTCTGGCAATCAGGCGCGCCATGTCTACGGGCCCTCAAAGCCGCACCCTACGCACTTGTAGGGCCTGGCAAACTCGCGGCAGGATTCACAGCGCCACATGAGCACGTAGCCACAACTGGGGCAGTAATACTTAACACATTCATCGTTAGGCATTATAGGCCTGCTGCATGAAGTGCAGACCGGCAGCTGCAATGGCTTGGACATACGTACTCTCTTAAGGTCAACCGAATTTATATCTTAGCCTTCGATCAGGCGCCTGATCTCGTTTCCAATCAGCGCCTTGGCCATCCGCGCGGCGCTCTTTGCCCCGAGGATCTTGGACAGCGCGGCAGAATGGAAGTCAAAGTCGCCGCTGGCCGACGCTTCTTCGAGTTTCTCCGGCGGTACGGCGGAAAACAGCCCGTCTATCGCCTTGTTATCGAGCCGCTCTAAAAGTTTGCGCGCGAGCAGCATTTTCTCAAATTCAGAGCCAAACATCGCCAGCCAGTTCTTCTGGTACTTGGCAAGCAACCTGTTGTCATTTTTCCGAGTCGCGTCCACAACAGCCCGCCCTGCAAGCACTCCTCCCATGCCGCAGGTGTATATGCCGCCTGCGGTGGTGGGCTTGCTCTGGCCCGCCGCGTCGCCGACAATGATCGCGCCGTCGGACATGAAATTCTCCATCGGGCCGTTGACCCAGATCGGCGCGTAGACCTTGCGCACTATCGAGCACTTGCCCTTGCCGTCGATGTACGATTGCAGGACGCTTGCGGCGTTTATGCCCCTGCCGGCGACGCCGACCTTGCCGGCGCCACGCGCGGTGGGGATTATCCAAGCAAAAAAGCCGGGGTAGCGCTGGCTGTCAAACGCGACTTCAATGACGTCGCGCTCTATCCAGGGCGCGTACACCTCGTACTGCGCAGACTGCAGGCCGCCTTCTCTGTTCCTTGCGATTATCGACGCGACGCCCCTTGCGTCGATAAAGTAGCCACACGAAATGTCGCCTTCAGAAGTTTTTACAATGTGTCCCTTGCCTTCCTTTGCAAACGAGCGCATCTGGCACTTTACCTTTATTTCTGCCCCCAGCCTTTGCGCCTGGAATGCTATCTGCTTGTCAAACGCCCGCCTGTCGAGCACCATCACCTTCTGCTTCTCCGCGCTGATCTCAAAGCCGTTGGAAGGAGAGAGGATCCGCGCCTTTGCTATCCTCGCGTTCTCGACCGCGCTTGTATCCGGCACTATTCCGAGGTTGCGTATGCCGGCGATGCTCACGAGCCCGCCGCAGTGCTCCGGCGTCCCTATCTCAGAGTCCTCCTCTAGGACCGCGACCGAGAGGCCGCCCGCTGCAGCCTCGCGCGCGGCAAGCAGGCCGGAGACGCTCCCCCCTGCAACTATTACGTCATAGCCGGGCATCTCGCAAAAGACCAGCAATGTATTTTTCTCTCTGTTAATTAAACTATGACCGAACGTCAGGTGGAGTTCAAACAGGTTATGGTGGTCAGGAGGGACCTCGGCATGGGGACGGGCAAGATAGCGGCGCAGGTGGCCCACGCCGCGGTGATGGGCGCAGAAAAGACAAGGGCGCGCAAGCGCGAGTGGTTCGACGAGTGGTTCGAAGGGGGGCAGGCAAAAGTCGTGGTCAAGGTGCAGAGCATGGAGGAGCTCATGGAGGTCAGGGCGCGGGCCGAAAGCCTAAAGCTGCCTGTCGTGCAGGTGCAGGATAGCGGCCTAACGCAGATACAGCCGGGCACGACTACCTGCATAGGGATAGGGCCGGCACCGGTAGAGCTAGTCGACAGGGTTACAAACGACCTGAAGCTTCTCTAGTGGCGGCTTACAAACAGTGTGCCGGCGATTACCAAGCCGGTGGCGAGCCCCTGAAAGACGCTTATCGACTCGCCAAGCGCTAGGGCCGCAATCACTATGCCAAATATCGGAGTCATGGAAAACACCGACATCGTCCTGACCGTCCCTATCTTTTTGATGCCCTGCAGGAAGAGCATCAGCGCGCCTCCAAACCCTGCCACGGACATACCGACTATTACCACCCACAGGTTAGCATCGATGCTTGCAATCGCGTCCCACTTGCCTAGCGCAAGTGTGACTGCAAGCAGGATCAGGCCGCCGAAAAGCGACTTTACCATCGCTATCTTGGCCGGGCTGACATTCATAGTAAGGCGCCTGCTCACGTTGTTGTCAATGGCCCACATGAACATCGAGGCAAGTATCATCAGGTTGCCGGCGTTGAATTGCAGCACCGTTTCCGAAACCTTCAGGTCAGTGGTCGCTATGAAGAGCCCTGCCACGACAAGGACCACTCCGAGCAGCGCTATCCTGCCGTGCGGCTTTTCCCCAAAGAACACAGCGGACAGCGCTATCGTGAAGATGATCTCGCCGTTTGCCAGTATGGCCGCGTCCGAGGCGTTGGTCTGCTGCAGGCCGTAGAGCAGGAGCGCCGGCGCGGCCACCGCGCCAAATGCAGTTATTATTGCAAGGTAGTAATAGTCGCGCCTGGTATCGAACCTGAACGACGCTTTTGCAAACGGGATCAGGCCAAGCCCTGCAATCGTGTATACTATGGCCGACAGGGCGAGCGGATCCACTGTTGCGAGGGGGACCTTTGCCAGCGTGAACACCGATCCAAACAACGCGGCGGCAAACAGCACCGACAGGTAGCCCGCAATTGCGTGCTGCCTGCGCCCCTGTTCTTTTTCTGCGGCCAAACAGGGAGGTTACGTCTGAAATAGTATTTCTGTCTATGCCACCGTTGACACTAGAGATATATGGTGGAAAACAGGTTTTCTCCTCGTGCCAGCTTCCCGCGGATCCAGCTCTTCTAGAAAGATCATCATCTATGCAATTATAGGGATCGTCGCGGTCGCGGCGGTTTCTGTTTTTGCGTTTTCGCGTCCTCCAAGCGGCAACAACGAAGAAGACGCTCTGCAAAGGTTCCAGGAGCAGTGGTGCGGGCCGGACGCGACCCCGAACTCGAGCGCGTATATCTCTGAAATTGTCCTGCAGGAAGATTGTGAAATGCCGCTTGGCATTGCTGTTGACGGGACTGATGTGTGGTACGTGTCCGCAAAGCGCGGCGTACTTGGCGGCTACAACTCTGCAGAAAGCGAATTCAGCCGATACGAGATCCCAGAGTGGCCTTCTCTAGAGCGTCCGTTTACAAGTCTAGGTTCTTGGCAATCATCTTGGACGGTCAGGACAGATGGGGATGGCAATGTCTGGTTCACCGACGAGAGAAACGCGATCTGGCGCTTCGACAAAGCCTCAGAGTCGTTTGACAAGTTCAACGTTCCTGCGAACTATCCTTCAGACATGGAATTTGACTCGAATGGAAACATCTATTTCATCGGGATAAACTCAAAATCGATCTTTTACGGCGACGTATCAGCAATGAGGGATGGCACTTCGGAGGGCATCACGGAAATCCCTCTCCCGCTCGAAGGTTTTGAAGGGATTGATCCTCGAGTCATGAGTTCTGGCCTGATTGTGGTTGACAATGAAAGGAACGACGTGTGGGTCTCGCTCCTTGCGTTCCAGCAAAAAGGCCAGCTGTTCCAGTACGACATTGATGCTGACAGGTTCGTCAATGTCGTTGACCTCCCGGCAGAACTCAGCTCGCCGGTGGGCGGAGCGATTGACAACTCTGGCAACCTGTGGGTCGCCGACCACGCCTCAAACATCTTTTTCAAATATGATCCGACCAATGAGGAGATTACAAAGTTTATCACATCGGTAGCGTCTCCCAAGATTTATGGAGGAACAATGCCTGCGAACGCTAACACGTGGCCGTACTGGCTTGCAACGGGCCCGGACGGCTCTATATGGTTCAACGAGCACATCGGGAACAAGATCGCCCGGTTTGATCCTGAAGATCTTACGCTTACAGAATACTGGATACCCTCACAGAATGATGTGTGGGCGCGCTGCCCTTCAGGCTCGGAAACGTGCGGCATTGCAAACGCATTGCAGTTTACCGTGAGCCCGGACAACCAGGTCTGGTTCTCGGAACACACAGAAAACAAGATCGCCCGGCTTGACGCGGCAAAGCAGGTTCCTATAGCGGTCTCGGCGCCGGAAGAAGTGACGGTTGCAAGGGGGGACAGCACAGAGATCAGGGTAACGGTCGACGCTTTTGGCGACTTTAGCGGCAAAATGATCTCGTCGGCCACGCTTACCAGAAACGGCCTGCTCGGCAATTCCAGCGGAATATTCAGCGAAGAGTCTGTTTCGATATCCGGCAGATCAAAGCAGGTTTCGTACACGTTTACTCCTGCCGAAGACTTGGTCACCGGCCAGTATGTGATAATGGTGGGCGCGGAAAATGACGACGTGTCGGTCTTGAAGGCTGTCAAGGTCAACATAGTCTAGTCCTGCGTTTGTACCAGTGACCTTAAATCCTGCCTAACAATCTAGAATAACTGCAGTGAATTCCCTGCGGCTGATCAAGTTTGGACCATTTCCGCTCAGGATCATGATCGGGATAACCTTCCTTGCCCACCGGGTGCCGAGCTTGGCTGGGCCCGGGGACGATATCTGTCGAGTGGGACGTGCTCAAGAGAGAAATATGGTCAAGGGGCAGGTCTCGTGCCAGCCGCGCCGAGAGCCTAGTGGCCATTTAATATTACGACGCCGGGCATCTCGTCGCCGGCCAGGTAGCGCAGGGTCGCGCCCCCACCAGTAGAAACGTGGCTCACCTCGTTCTCTGCGACGCCGGCCTTTTTCATCGCTTCAAGCGTGTCGCCCCCACCAACGAGCGTCTTGCTCCCGCGCCAAAACGCAAGGGCCATGCTCTTGGCAATGTTTATCGTGCCGTTTGAAAACGCCCTTATCTCGAACATGCCCATCGGCCCGTTCCAGAAAACCGTGCCACCGCCGCTGGCGCCCACCTCGGCAGAGTAGCGCTCGGTAGTTTCGTTGCCGATGTCGAAGCCGGACATGCCGCCCGGAATGTCGCCCTTTACCATAGTGACCGAAGTGTCGGTAGGTGAAGTTGCGCAGATGTGGTCTGTCGGAAGCATTATCTTGCCGCCGTACGTGTCAAGCGCCTTTGCGACCCACGGCAGGCGCTCCTCGTCGACAAGCGACCTGCCAGTCTTGAACCCCTTTGCCTTGAGGAAGGTGTACGCCGCAGCCCCGCCTATCATCACCCTGTCTGCCTTTGGGAGCAGGTGTTCAAGCGCCCCTATCTTGTCCTTTATCTTGACGCCGCCCACCACGAGCATGAAGGGCTTGATGGGCTTCTCCCTTATCATCGACAGATATTCAACTTCCTTGCTCAGGTTAAATCCTGCGAGCCGGGTGTCAAAGAGCCACGCTGCGCCGTACGTGGACGAATGCTTCCTATGGGAGGTGCTGAATGCGTCGTTTACGTAAATGTCTGCAAGCGCCGCCAGCTTTTTGCTGAACTCCGGGTCGTTCAGTTCTTCCTCCTTGTGGAACCGGAGGTTTTCAAGAAGCAAAATGTCGCCCCTGTTCATCTTGCCTATCTCGTCTTCCACTTCGGGGCCGACACAGTCGTCTGCAAACCGGATTGGCGGCCGAGACTTGCCGAGAATGTCTGACAGGCGGTTTGCAACCGGCGCAAGCGAATACTTTCTGTCGCGGCCATCCGGCCTGCCAAGGTGCGACGCAAGTATCACCTTTGCCCCGCGCTTTGCCAGGTATTCAATGGTGGGGAGCGACATCCGGATCCTGTAATCCTCGCCGATGGCGCCGTTGTTTATGCTGACGTTGAAATCGACTCTGACGAGCACCCTTTTTCCGTCAAACTGCGGGTCAGGCAGGGAAGCAAGAGTTCTAAGGGGCAACTGGATAATCGGTAAATTGGAGGGGCTTAATTTATCTTTATAAGAATATGCAGAAATGAGCTCCCTACCAGAAGCTTGTTTCAGACGAGGTTAAATAGAATAACTTGCAACAATATACTATATCGTGATTAAGCCCCCAGCCGGAAGGGCGGCGGACCTTGTAAACGAAGGCCTCATTGCGGGCCAGAAGATTGCCAAGATCTCAGTGCTGACCTTGGTCAGCATCGGGATTGCGGAAATAATAATGGGGCAGATAAGCGGCAGCGTCGTCGCGACCGCGGACGGCATCGACTCGCTATCAGACGCAATGATATCATTCATTGTGCTCGTGGGGCTCCGCATGGCGCACAAGCCGGCAGACCGCAAGTTCCCCTTTGGCTACCAGAAGGTGGAGAGTTTCGCCGCGCTGATCGCTGCGATAGGCATGGTCGCGATAGGTGGGTTCATACTCTATCATTCTTACGAGGCGCTGCTAAACCCAAGGGTGATACAGCAGCCGGTGCTGACGATGGTCGTGCTTGCAGGGGCCGGCGGTGTTTCGCTCCACCGGGCCTTCCAGATGAATACCATAGCAAACAAGTACAACCTGCTTTCGCTCAAGACCGACGCCAAGAACTCGATAAAGGACGGCTCTGCATCAATAATCGGGTTTGCGAGCGTGCTGATCGCGTCGCAGTTTGGGTTCCTCCAGATGGACGCGATAGGCGGGATAATTATCGCCGGCTACATATTCTCGGTGTCCTACATTTCGCTCAAGCAGTCGTCGCTCATACTTGTCGACTCGTGGCAGAACCCCCGGATAACCGAAATGGTGACAAAGATAGTGGAAGAAAAATTCAAGGACGAAAACGTCAGGGTCAAGTCGGTGCTTCTGCGGCCCGCCGGCGCTCAGGCGCAGGCCGAGGTGCACTTGGAGATCGACGGCAACAAGAGACTTGCAGACGTGGAGCTGCTTCTGGTAAAGATAGAGATGGCGATACGCTCGCAGATCCCTGTTATCGGCAGGATTTCATCGATACCACACTCGTACCCCGCCCCCAAGTCCGAGGCCGCCAAAAGGTTTGGAATATTTGGCGACAGAAAAAGCATGTCCGGGACAGCCTGATTCGGGGCAAGATCGGAATCGCGCACTACTTTTTTGCAGCAAGAATCATCCTCCAGAATATTCTTGCAGTAGTCTTAAAGGTGATTCTGAGCCATGTCGTGCTGATCAGGTCAGGGCGAGCCGGCCTTGTTCATCCTTTGGTATCGGATGCTACCGTGCTGCCATGCACAGGCTCGCCTGATCCTGACAGGATTCAGAACATTAATAATATAATCAGCGAGAATCCAGTGTGTGAGCAGCTTCATTCCAAAAAAGGTCCTCACCAAGTTCATGCACGTCACTGACGAACCGCTGAAAAGGGAGAGCGGCAAGTCGCTCGTGTTTTTCATGGGGGCAGGCTTTTGCCCGTTCTGCGCGGCAGAGCGCTGGGCCATAGTTGGCGCACTGAGCAACTTTGGCAAGTGGGAGGGGCTCGCGGAGACCACCAGCGCAGACCATGATGAAAAATACCTGAACATTCCGACGGTGAACTTTGCGCGTGCAAAATACGAGAGCGAGTACGTCGAGTTTGTGGGGCGCGAAACTGCCGACAGGAATTTCGAGCCGCTGCAAGAGCTGGGCGAAAAGGACTACGAGATTCTCGACACTTTCAACCCGGACGAGATAATCCCGTTCCTGCTGGTCGACGGGCAGTTCATGCAGGTGGGGACCGGCTACAGCCCGCAAATCCTGGAAGGGATGGATCACGCCAAGGTAAGAGCCGAGCTTGCAAACCCGGCTTCGCCGGTGGGCAAGGCGATAAGGGCGGAAAGCGACAACATCGTCGCGCTTGTCTGCAAGAGCATCGGCGGCAAGGCAGGCGCGTGCAATTCAGACAGCATCAAAAGCCTGGTTGCAAAGATCTAGTCCTCTGAAACAGCCACTTGCTCTTTCAGGGGCGTTATCCTGACAGTCGTCGGGCATCCGAGCTTGCTGGATGCGACCTTGAACCCTTCCTTTGCAAGGTTCAGGTTGGCGGCCGCCACGTGGGCTTCAAACAGGACCTGCCCCGGCCTGACCCTGGCTGCAAGGCCGGTCGCCTTGCCAAAGGCACGCCTCATACCCTCCTGCAGACGGTCTGCCCCTGCGGTCGCGATCATCTTGTTCTCCCTGAGGATGACGTGGGGATAGACCCTCAGCATCGAGAAGAACGACATCTCACCCACCGTGGCCATCCTCTTGTTGGCAGCAAGCCTGGCTGCTTCGAGGGCGTTATGCCTTATCTGGATCTTTTCGGTAGCCAAGAGCTCCAGCTTGTAGTCGTAGTTGTTGCTAGCTTGGCCTGAGGAAAACCTTGCGATCTTGATCTGGGGCTTGCCTGCTATGTATTCGCGCCGTACATACGGCATGCCGCGGGTTTCACGATAATTAACTCCCTTCATTTCAACCACTAAATTTGAATGCTTAAATGTGGTAGTTTGGTGTGATTTAATCGTTATGTCATCTGCTCCGCCGAGCGCGCAGCCATTCTCTGATAAAGTGGGCGAGGCCGAGATGCCGACAGTGGTGGAGGCGCGCATGGCAGCCGGCGGGAAGATACTGGTCGACCAAACACGCTTTCAGGACGAGCTCCGCACAAAGGGCTTTGGGGAGAAAGAAGACGTAGAGTACGCGCTCAAGCCGTACGAGGCCCTGTACCTGATGCACACGAAGCGCCTTACTATCAAGAACAAGCCGAGCATGGCGTTCGATCCACTGCTTGAGCTCTTGCTGAAATACGACAGGAACATCATGACCAAATTCCTCGTCTACCGCGACCTGCGGAGCAGGGGGTACGTTGCAAAAGAAGGTTTTGGGTTTGGCAACGACTTTAGGGTCTACGAGCGGGGCGAGTACGAGAAAAAGCCGGCCAAGTACGTAGTCTTTGGTATTAACGAGGGAACGAACACTACGGCCAAGGAGCTCGCCGGCGCGGTAGAACAGATAGAAAAGATGGGCAAGGAAGCGGTCGTCGCGGTGGTGGAGCGGAGGGGCGAAGTGATCTACTACAAGGCGTCCAAGATGCGCTTCACTGAAAACAGGTACAGCCAAAACAATGCATAAAAGTGAGGTTGCAGACCTAACATTGTTGCCGTTCAAGGAGATCTACTGCTCCGACTGCAAGACCGTGCTTGCAAGGTATTCGACAAAGTACTTTACAGACGCGGACATCAACGAGCTCGTCCGGCTCCACTATTCGGCGCACATCAAAAACGGACACTCGATGGAAACCCGGCTTGCCGATTAACCTGTAATGTTTTATATTCCTACTAGCAACTATCAGCATGCAACGCAACCTTTGCGACAAGATCATCAAGCTTGACCGCAACATCCGCTTCGTAGGCATTGTCAACAGCAGAGGCGAGGTCATAGAGGGGGGCTTCCAGAAGGGCGTAGAACCTCTGCTAAACGAAACCGAGGAGCAGCAGATGTACATCCAGTCGCTTTGGAACCTGACCACTTTAGAGTCGTATAGCGACAGGCTGGGAAGGGTTCGCTACAGCATGACCGAGCACGAAAAGGTCACGCTCATGACCTTTCCGCTGGGCGACGGCATCCTCTGCCTTTCTACGACTCCCAAGGCCAACAGGAACAAGATCCGCGCCAAGGTTATGAAGGTGATCAAGAGCGTGCAGGCCAAGAAGAAGAAATCTGCAAAATGATGCAAAAGGTTAAATTGCAACAGAGAAAGCTTGTAGATACGATCTTGGCAAAGAGGTTCTGCGAGAATTGCTTTTATCGAGGCGACGAATCCGAGTTTCTGGCCGCAGCCGACTTTTGCATGGACTGCATGAGCGTCCATTCGGCGTGCCCAAAGTGCAAGGCCGGCTTCCACAGCGTCCACGTCATAGAATAACGATTTTTTACCAGCTCGTTTCTCAATAGCCTAGGCTGCAGGATGATGACGACGTAACAGTCCCCCTATTACCTGCCCGCGTGAGGGCAGAGAAAATGAAGAGAATTTTACCGGACTGCCGAACTCTGCGGCCTGCCAAATCTAACATTAGTAGTGATTATCTTAAGGCACCCCAATGTAAGTGGTTCATTGAAGGTCCGTTGGGTTACTACCACTAGTTCTTTTATAGTAGCTGCATGCAGATTTAGGTCGCCATGATAAAGGTCAATTCTTTTTTCATCATTGCTGTTCTTGCAGCGTCTTCTCTTGCGGCCATCTTGGTAGCGTTCGCAGCTCTTCAACCAGCATCTTCTGTCACGTCAATTTCATTTGAAGATGACAACGCTCGTCCAAAAACTAATCTTGATAGCAACAGCAGATCCACAGATCAAGTCAATTCCATCCTTAACGCTTTCAATTCCTCACCCCAGATCAGGGCGGATATCTTGATCTCTGCCAAACGTAATGACGGAACTCCTATAGAAAACAAAAGATTTGAGGAAATCCGAACCGAGCTTGCAACTCAATTTGGTGGTGTCACGGTGCTCCCTCGCTTTAATGGCACGTCTTTACGGGACGGAATAAGGAATGATGGCACGAACAATTCAGGCTTTTTCGTAGTCGTCGAAAGTAACGCAGAAAATATCGAATGGTTGATCCAATACAAACTGGCTTTGAAAGAACGACTGAATCAGGATAGGATCTTTATGACATTCTCTCCAACAGTCATTTCGCCCTAGAGCGAGCAATGGTGCGAAAAAGTCCTTAGCAAATTCCATAATTAGCCAATTATGACAGGCAAGGGTTCAACTAGCATGCTAATGGCAAAGTTGCTGATAGTCGGGATAAGCAATGCGCTAATTCTTGGTTCTGTCCATCTATTTGTTCTGTGTTTGTTCAATGCCCATTCAGCCTATTGTATTGGCAGCCTTAGCGGGATAGATAACCTCGTTGCTATATTCATAGATGGCTCCAGATGATAGATGATAGATGATGGTACGATGATGCTTGCTGATGATTGATTGAGGCTAGAACGTAGTGTATATGATAGATACTGAACCGAAGAACATGATGGAAAGGTGCATTCATTCAACAAGCACATCAAGGATAGAAAGAACAGAATGCCTTGAGGACCTTTTCCCTCTAGAAAAGTAGGTTGTGACACGGAGGCAGCATTTCTGAAATCGGGCCAAAATTATATATGCTGTATATGCGAATGGGTGGCGCAGACAGGATACGGTCCATCAGCTTTTTGGCGAGAGAGGGTGGGTGGTTGAGTTAACGGGACCCAGAATTCTGAATTCCAGCGCTTTAGTCCCTTATATTTATATATAAGAAATATATACGAGGCGTATGAGGAATTATCCTTATTTTCTCATCCTCTTGATATCATCGATATTGCTTGTGGCGGTTCTGTCGAATAGCCAGACAGCGTACGCCACCACATGGGATGCAACGAAGAACCTTAGCAGCAATGCCGGTGGTTCAGCGCTCCCACAAGTAGCTGTATCCGGAAGCGACGTGTACGTGGTATGGTATGACGGTACCACCGGCAACAGTGAGATATTCTTCCGACACAGCTCTGACGACGGAGCTACATGGGATGCAAAGAAGAACCTTAGCAGCAATGCCGGTAGTTCAGTGTTCCCACAAGTAGCTGTATCCGGAAGCGACGTGTACGTGGTATGGTATGACTCTACCCCCGGCAGCTCTGACATATTCTTCCGACACAGCTCTGACGACGGAGCTACATGGGATGCAAAGAAGAACCTTAGCAGCAATGCCGGTGATTCGTCTTCCCCACAAATAGCTGTATCCGGAAGCGACGTGTACGTGGTATGGCATGACTTTACCCCTGGCAACTATGACATATTCTTCAGAAAAGGCAGTGAAGTCTGATCATAGGCTAGAGCGATACAGTATATTGGATACCTAACTGGGACTAAGCAAGCAAAGCTGGACTAATCGTCCATAAACAAGTAAATGCTGTGGTATATGTCTAGATATTACAGCATTCGTGCTTATTCTCACAACTGCAAAACTCGGGCTCTTTCAGGCAGGATGGGCATATCCGGGCTCCGCACCCCACGCATGTCTTATCTGAAGCGTTGCAAGCCCAGTGTTTGCACTCCGTCAATAGAATGTATATCGCAGCGAATGATTAGAACCTTTGTTAGTCAAGGGCATTATGAATGTCCGGTAATGAAAAAAGGGTGATGGCAGCATCCTACTTCGATTCAAGCCGCTTCGAAATTGCCTCTAGCTGCTTCGTCTGTTCTGCGACTATCCTGTTCAACTTTGTGTTGTCGTCTCGTAGATCCTGGATCTCTGTTACCTGTTCTCTCAATATTGCATTGTCCCGTTCAAACCTGCTACTGCTAAACAGCGTCACAGCATCCTGCATTTTCAGGTATTCGGCTAGTGCTGCATGGACAGAGCGCGGGTTATTACTGTCATAGTATGACTTTTCAAGGTTAAGGTGATGCCCTAACATCAGCTCCTTGAAGGAGAAATTGACGCCGGCGTTAGTGGCTGCGGTACTGAAAAACATCCTATATCCGTGAACGTTTTTCCATTCGTTACGGTGCGCACCCTGGTGCTGGATTTCTCCTTTTCGTACTATAGGCTTGACACCGGCGCAAATAGCCATGCGTGACAAAAAGGTCTGTAGCCCGGACTCTTTGCAGCTTGAGGGGTTTTTGACAACTTCGGGCTTGTCAATATCAAATTCTTCTCTTATTAATGGGCTATTTGGCTTTAGAGTCTCGCCGGCGTTCTCTTATTTTGTGATAAGTATCAAGCCATTTGCCGGCCTCATCGGATATGAACGTGAAATATTGTTCTTCTTCTCCTTCGTACGCATTGAGAAGGTAGCCATTGAACCTAAGCGGCTGCGACCTATCCTTGCAGCTGCAATCGTGATGCTCGAGCTCTTCGGGTATTACCTTCCTTCGGTATCTAATCTTGAGCGGAGGAATCACGCCAAGCCTTACACCGCTTGAAGCAAGCAAACCGACAAGGGCTTTCCCCCCCAAATTACCAGCTTCAATTATTTCAGCAACCTCTTCTTTTGTAGGGCTTCGGTGTGGTAGTTTCGGCTTTTTTGGAATTCTGCGACCTATGAATTTGCTGTCTATCTTTACGCGGTTGGATGAATAAAATAAAACTACGCATGCAGGTGCGGTCCTCATGGTTGCTGTAGCCTTGCCTGACTTCTTCAAGGATTCCAACCACTTGATTATTTTATCCTCGATCTCCTGTACGGTCTTTCCCAGCTCTAGCAGTTTGTCCGGTTCATCAACGTCGCAGTACTGCATGAAAATCTGAATATTCCGGCTGTAGAGTGCTTTTGTTTGTGGAGCTAGCTCAATATCAAGAAAGTTGCTCCAGGCCTTTCCTTCTAACTTGAGCGAAGTATTCATGCCTCATGCCTTCGATTACCTCTTCTTAAATCTGCTGATTTTGAAATGGAAAATTTCGCATAAACTAAGGCTATCAAATTCTCACGCGGCACCCCAAGCTTATAAGTGCCCGAGTGAGAATGTACGGGTCGCATGCTGCCCCGACTCGAGTACATCAAGCAGGCCAGGATTAGGCTCGGGATAACCCAGAGGAAGTTGGCCGGCCTGACCGGCGTCAGCACGTCGATGATAAACCAGATCGAGTCGGGCAGGTGCAAGCCCAGCTACGAGACGGCGAGGAAGATCTTTGAAATCCTGGGCTCACTTGAGGGCCGCACCTCGATGAAGGCCGGCGACATCTGCAGCCGGCACCTGATATCGGTGCAGAAGGACGAGAGGCTGCACAAGGCGATAGACATAATGCGAGACAACTCGATAAGCCAGATCCCGGTCTTTGAGTCTTCCCGGGTCGTGGGGATACTTACCGAGGACGGCCTTGCAAGGGTGATGGTGGAGAAAGAGGAGAAGGACCTCAAGAACATGCGCGTCTTTCAGATGATGGAGCCCCCGCCCCCGCTGGTGGACGTCTCGACCCCGGCAAAGGCCCTCATACCGCTAGTGAGGTTCGCCAAGTGCATACTGGTGAGCGAGAAGGGCACCGTGATAGGCATAGTCACGATAACCGACACCCTAAAGATGGTAGAGTAGCGCGCGTTTCCAGTGGAGAATGGAATATTCCACAATTCTGGAATAAAATATTCTAGCCGCCACGCTTGAGTTGGAATAACAGGTTGGAACAATATTCCAGATTATTCCAGTTTTGGAATATTGAGCACGACTTGGAATATATTCCAAGAAAAATTATTCCATCCCTCCATCATGGCTGACATTGGCGCCAATAGGTCGAGTTTGATATATAAGAACTAATTAGAGGTTGACTTTGCGCAACCTAATCCTTTAATTTCTCAAGGCCGACGCAGCAGTCAGCGCACCTCATGCACTCGTCACATATGCTGACCTCGCTTCCCACAGGTAGCGTTGTCCCGCAGAGGGCGCATTCCTTCCTTGCCTGCAGCTGTGCCAAGCAACCTACTATGGCCCAGAACGCTATTTGAATTCTTCCATCATGATAGATTCAAGAAAATCTTTAGCCGTTGCAGGCAAGAATTCTAAATGATGTTTGAAAGCTTGCTGATATAGATTGTATTCTGGCAAGAAAAAGTCGATATCAGTAGCCGCGGGTGTCGCCGTAGCGGTTGCAGTCATAGTGGGATTATGGTGAGCAATAGTGTTAGCAGCAATGTCAATACAGAAACGGCGCAGCAAACGAATGAAAACAGTCCAGAGGTAAACAAGCTGTCATTTTCGAGTCTCACGATCGGAGGCTCGCCTGTTCGCGGCGACCCGTCCGCGCCAGTGACAATTGTAGAATTCTCCAATTTTCAATTCCCCAACTGCGGCAGGTTTGCAAGGAACACCGCGCCCCAGATCGTTGAAGAATACATCGAAACCGGCAAGGCCAACATGGTCTGCAAGCACTTCCCGATCCGTGGCCCTGACTCGATGGCCGCTTCATTGGCTTCGCAGTGCACCAACGAGCAGGGCAAGTTCTGGGAGTTCCACGACCTGCTTTTCAACAGCCAGGAAGCAGAAGGCTCGGGTTGGACAAGCCCCGCGAACATGAAGGAGTTTGCTTCAGAGCTCGGCCTTGACAGCGAAAGGTACAGTTCTTTTGTAGAAAATGACTTTGCATTTGCAAGAGAGATCGGCGCCACCGGGACTCCGACCTTTGTGGGGGTAAAGAGCGACGGCAGCGAGCCTGAAGGAATATTAGGAGCGCCGCCCTTTAGCTCTTTCAAAGCCGTGCTTGACAAGAAGATCGGCTTGTGATCGAAAATGACATCTGCCAGCGTCGCCCTCTCAGCCAGAATGGTATTCTCGGACAAGTCCTACGGGGCACTCGCAGCGGCCGTGGCTGTCGCATTCTGGATAATCTTCAATCTTCTTGACGGTCTGCTATTCTTTTCGCCTATTGTGAACTTTTACTACCCGATCCCGCAGGACGCAGTCCCCGGCTTTATCCTATCAAACGTGATGGCGCCTCTGCTTGGAGTCGTCGTCAGCATGAACGTCTATGTGTTCAGGAACTCTAGGGAAGGAATGAACAAGTCGTCATTCTTTTTTGGCTCTGCCCTTGGCACGGTGTCGAGCATGTGCGCGGGCTGCTCTTCAGTAGGCTTTTACCTTGCGACCACTTTTGGCGCGGCTGGGGTGGCTGCGTCTTCTTTCATGTCAAACTACCAGCTTCCTCTTGGGCTGCTAGCACTGGGATTGCTAGTATGGGCCTATTACTCTGCCCACCGCAGGATAACAAAGTCCTGTGCCCTGCCGCCTGCCTAACTTTTGTTTTCGACAAGTTCTGTGATCTTTTTCTCCAGATTCAGTATTGAATTCAACGTCTTCTCGTTATGCTTCTCGATATGCTCGATCGTCTCCAGCATCTTGTCGTGCCGCTCGTTCAGTTCCTTTATTCTTTCAAGCGTGAAATCTTGCGTCTTTGCCGTCTTTTCCTGCCTGGTGTATATCAGCCAACTTATGAGCCCACCTATGACCGCGCCTATGAAAATGCCGAGGTATGTCCCTGACGCATTGGTCATGTCCGTGCAATTGCTAGCAAGCTCCGGGATGCAGCCCCAGATCGCGTATGGAATGATCATTGGGAATTGGATAGGTCTTCCACTTTATATGATTACACATGACTGCGTCGCAGCGCTGACTGAAATTACGAACTGGTGTTTTTACTTGAATTCATCTTCCAGTATCTTGCGCTTCTTGCTCACCTGGAAGAGGCTGTCAGTTCTTTTCAACGCCTCTTCTTTTGAGCGCTTGAAGACCATCGACTGGAGCAGCAGGTGGTTCTCCGGTATGACCATGCCGGTCTGATCGTCTGAATATCCGATCTTGACCGTGTCGTCCTGCACCCTCAGGATGTCCTGATGGATGTGCACCATGTTGGTGTCGCCGTGAGCAAAGCCGAGCTCGAGCGCCTTCTTTCTCACGTCTCCGGTGCCCTTTGCAGAGCTGATTATCGCCACCCCAAACTCGTTTCTAAAGCAGTCCAATATCTCGTCCTTGGTAGGCGCCCGGTCAAAGCGGACGAACATCTGGTGCAGGTGCATCATCCTCGACGGCACCTTGAAGGCGTCGACATACAAATTTGCGTTCGGGATAAAGTCCTTCACGTCGTCCTGGTGGTGCGGGTTCCGGTCCCACTCGATCGAGTCCTTGACTGCCTTGGTGTCCTCGAGGTCCGCCCACCTCCTTATTAGTTCCACGTCGTATCGCTTGATCCTGCTGCCAAACTTTTCGATAAGCGGTTGCATTATCCTGCCCATGCCGGAGACATTGCAGCTCCCCTGTATCACGTAGGTCCTGCCTGCTGCCTTGGAATAGTTTACGCGCGAGTTGTGGATCATGTCTGCGACGGCGCGCTCGCCGTGCCTGTCCTCTCCCCCCTGAAATATCGCCGGCTTTCCCATCGGTTCGTACATGCTCTTCTTGTTGTCGTACCCGCCGCCTTCCTTCGCCGCGTCTATCACGATGTCGCTCTGCTTTACCCCCTCTTCAACGGAGCCGGTCACCTTGTAGCCCCTGTCTCGGAAGGCCGGGATCATTTCCTTTGGCACAAAGACGTTGTAGTGGTTTTCAAGCGCCTCTTTGACCTTGTCGTCGACTGTGTACTTTGCAACTCCGACGAATTGGACTTCCTTGTCTGTCGACAGCGCGCTTGCAAGGCGGCGGCCAATGTTTCCGTAGCCGTTAATGAAGACTCGCACCAAAATCTATCACTCGAGATACGAACAAGTTGCCAATGGTTTCCATGCATTATATAGATTCCTAAATTTTTGACTGTATTTTTCCAAAGTGCACTAAACTTAAATACGTAAAAGGCTTGTAAATTTCTGGAGATCAATGCAAAGAGGCGGTCTTTTTTGGCACTGACCAGCACCTTCTAGCTGAATATCTACTCTCAAGTGAGGGTTTTGAATGAAAATCCTTGTAATCGACAACTATGACTCGTTCGTGTACAACATCGCGCAAATACTTGGCGAGCTTGGCGCAGAGCCGGTGGTGGTCAGAAACGACAAGATTACACTTGAGGAGGTAAAGAAGATGGACCCTGACGGGATAGTTATATCTCCGGGCCCCGGCCACCCTGCCAATCGCAAGTACTTTGGCGTCTGCACCGACGTCATCAAGGAAATGGGTCCCAAGACGCCTATTCTCGGCGTATGCCTGGGGCACCAGGGAATAGTGCATGCCTTTGGAGGCAAGGTAGTCAACGCCAAGAAGGTCAGGCACGGCAAGACAAGCCCGATACAATATACCAAGGACAGGATCTTTGAAAACGTCGCAAACCCGTTCAGGGCGACGCGCTACCACTCGCTGGTGGCAGAGCAGGACTCGATACCCGACTGCCTAGAGGTCACCGCTAAAGCGCTTGACGACGGCGAGATAATGGGCATCAAGCACAAGCAGTATCCTATTGAAGGAGTCCAGTTCCACCCCGAGTCGGTCCTTACCGGCGAGGGGCGCAGGATGCTCCAGAACTTTCTCTCAATGGTGAAAAGATGAGCGCGCAGTTTGACCTGCGGCCCTCGATAAAAAAACTGGTTGCAAGGACGAACCTGTCAGACCAGGAAATTTCTCTGGCGCTTGACGCGATCCTTGGAGGGACCGTGCCAGACGCGACGATAGCGGCGTTTCTAGTTGCCCTTGCGATGAAGGGCGAGACGGCTGAAGAGTTGAGATCGATCCTGCTCTCGCTTCGGAATCACGCCACAAGGATAACCCCCTCTGTGCAGGGCGCTCTTATTGACACCTGCGGCACGGGCGGCGACTCGATCAGGTCGTTTAACATCAGCACCGCGGCCGCGATAGTAGCGGCCGCCGCCGGCGTCAAGGTTGCCAAGCACGGCAACAGGTCGGTGTCAGGCGTCTGTGGAAGCGCGGACTTTCTCGAATACGTCGGACTCGACCTCAATGCACCGCCTGCCAAGGTGCAGTCGTGCATCGAAAACGCCGGTATCGGTTTTCTCTTTGCCCCGCTTTTCCACCCGTCCATGAAGCACGTTGCAAACGCAAGGAAGGCGATCGGGATCAGGACGGTGTTCAATATGGTCGGGCCGCTCAGCAACCCCTGCACCAACATTTCCGGCCAAGTGATCGGGGTGTTCGAACCTTCGCTGCTTGAAGTGTTTGCTGAGGTGTGCCAAGGGTATGTCAAGGAAGCGATGATAGTGCACGCTGCAGACGGCTTTGACGAGCTGTCAAACACGTGCGAAAACGACATAGTCTGGGTGTCCGGCGAAAAGACAAAGAGGATTCGCCTTCATCCAAAGGTCGTAGGGATGCAGGCGGCCAAGCCGGAGCAGCTGCTGGTAAGCTCGAAGGAAGACTCGATCAAGAGCACGCTTCAGTCGATCCACGGAAAGGCGGCCAGCGAGAAGCAGGATATCGTCATCCTCAACGCGGCTGCCGCGCTCGTGGTCGGCAAGGTCGCGCAGGACTTTAAAGACGGCGTTGAAGTGGCAAGGGACGCGATAAGAAGCGGAAAAGCGCAGGACAAGCTGGCGCAATTGATAAAATATTGCGGCGATCTGGAAAAACTGAAAGAGTCAGAGAAAAAATTCCTCTGACCTAGTCGTCCTTTTCCTTGGCCTTCTTTGACTTTGGCGTTTCTGACTCGGTGTCGTCGACTCCCTTTTCGTTCACGGTGAACCTGACGTCGCTGTACGGATGGTACGGAGAGTCGATTATCTTGGCGATCCTGTCGTTGCCGGCCTTGCGCAGGTACACCCTGTAGGTTGACGCGTGGCCGATCACGTTTCCGCCTGCCGGCTTGGTCGGGTCTCCAAAGAACGTGTCCGGCGTTGACTGGACCTGGTTCGTGACAATTATCGCGACGTTGTAGATCTCGGCGATCCTCACCAGCTTGTGCATTATGCCGTTCAGGCGCTGCTGCCTGTCGGCAAGCGTTCCGCGGCCGGCAAACTCGGCGCGGTGGAGCGATATGATGCTGTCGATTATTATCATCTTGGCCTTAAAGTCGTCGATGTACTTGCCCATAGACTTGACTATCAGCTCGAGGTGGCTACTGTTGTACGCCTTGCATATTGCGACCTTTTTCAGGACTTCTTCGGGGTTCAGGCCCCTTGCCCTTGCTATCTGGTCGACCCTTTCAGGCCTGAACGTGCCTTCGGTGTCGATCAGAATTACACCGCCGCCAAGGCCGCCTTCCTCCACGGGCTGCTGCGCCGTCGCGCACAGCGTGTGGCATATCTGCGACTTGCCGCTTCCAAATTCGCCGTAAAACTCGGTGATCGCCTGCGTTTCTATGCCGCCGAGCAAGAGCTCGTCAAGGGCTTTTGCGCCGGTGCTGCAGCGAAGCAGGGACTTTCTCTTCTCAAGCTCGACGTCGGCGGTGGTGAACTCGTTGTCCAGCACGCCGCTCTCCCTCAGGAGCTTTTGCGCCGCCATGATAAAGGTGGCTGCAGTATCTTTCGAGCCGCCCAAGTCCGTAGCGAGCTCGTCTGCCACCGCGGTGGCCAGCTCCATAACCGAACTTATTCCTGCCTCCTTCATCTTGCGGGCCGTGGTCGGCCCGACCCCTTCAATGTCCTCTATTTCCAACTCCGCCATGTTTTTTGACGAATTAGCCATTCTGTCATATCATTTTTAATGGCAGTATATAATGAGTGATGCACCGCAGGGGGAGGGGGTATGCGTTAATTTTAAAACATAAAAAAGGTGCCTAGGAGTTAACCTAGGACCCCGCGTAGTTTTACTTTCTCTTCTTGCCTTTTCCCTTCTTTTTTGCAGCCTTCTTGGCCTTGGCTTTGCCGCCTCCGCCACCTCCGCCGCCACCGATCTTGAACATCTTGGTCCCGCAGACCGTGCATGTTCCAGTTGTAGCCGGACGGCCGTTCTTCATGATGATCTGCCTTTCTCCCTTCATCTCCCTTTTTGCTTTACATTTTACGCAATATCCTACGGTTGCCAACAGGCGTAGGTCTTGTGCGCTTGGATATAAGAATAGCTCTGTACGTGCTCATTTTATGCTGTTGGAGCTAAAAATGAACCCAAACTAGGTGAAATTCCGGGGTCAAATTGAAAAGTCGCGCGCTCGTGAAGAGAAAACAGGCTAATTTTGTGCGTAAATTCACGCGAAAGCTTCGCCCCGCCGCATCTTGTTTGCTG
>DASPGV010000119.1:0-30413 GCA_035620415.1 Nitrososphaera sp. | reverse complement strand
ATAGCCATTACTGGTCTAGCATTCGTATTGATCGGCAATGCCCTTGACTCGATCTTGACTCCGCGCTCAAGAAAAATGTAACAGATGGGTGGATGCCTCAGGACTCATAATCTTCATCAGCCAGATTGATCAGCCGGCTCTTCCTTCACCTCATCAGCATCCAGAAAACGATCAGCGGTTCTGTTGTATGAACTTTTTCAGCCCTTGACCCTGACTATCTTGATCCTCTCGAGGACCTTCCAATACTCTACCTCGCGGCCCTGTATTTCGATCTGCGAAAGCTTCTCCTTGATCTCGTCTTCCACAGAGGAAGTTTCAAACGTCTCAAAAGTCTCCAGGTCCATTATCTGGAGGGTGTCGCCCTGCTTTGAAATGATCTGGCCACTGCGCTTGTCTATCAGAGGCACTTCCACCTTGGCCGACACCGGGCCCACGAACGGGTGCGGCCTGCCATCAAAGACCCCGACTGCAGTGATCCTTGCCTTTGCGGATCCGTGCTTGCCCGGCTTGCTGTGGTCGTACGAAACAATCCTGCACGGTTCGCCGTCAACTACGATGTAAGAACCAACTTTGAGTGCGCCAAGATCCATCGGCTTGCTCATAAATCAAAGGCTAGAGAAAAAGATGGCTATATTTACTTTAGCTTTTCAAGGATGGAGAAGCTGACAAGGTTGTTGAGCGCGATGCCCTTCCTTGCCACGTCGCGCCTTGTACGTTCGCAGTATTTCTGGTCTGTCTGGTGGGTCGCCTCGCCCTCTACCTCGAGTATCACTAGGTTCTTGGAGTACGGGAAGGTGAACTTTGGCTGCTCGGCCGCCAAGAGCTGCATCTGGGCAAGGCTCGCCTTCTTTACTTTATCGCGCCGGGCAATAGTGTTTGCAAGGTCGCTTATCGCCGGGTCCCCGCTGGTGTATTTCGTGAAATAGAGCGAAACATAGTTGAGCTTGTCGCCGTTCCGCTCAAAGAGCGGGCTCGAAAAGCTGAACATGAAGGACAGTCTATCCATGTCGTACTTCTTGATGTCGTCCAGGACGCCTCCAATGTCTTTGAACGACACGAGCATGTACTGGTTGGCCTTGTTTGGAAAGTAGGGCACGCTTTCATCAGAAAACGTCGCGGCTACAAAGTAAATATTGAGAACGTTGTCGCTTTTTTTCCAGTTTTCGATCAGAGAGCTGGACTGTTTGTCGTGGGGGGTGCACACATAGCCGCGTATATCCCCTCCGCCTATCCTCGCCAATCCTACACAAAAATAATTCAACGAGTATTTATCCTCTTAGGTGAGTGCCGCTCGCCGCGATTACAAAGGCTACATCGACGGTCCCATCCACCCGAGCCTTCTAAAGTAGAATACCATAAGCAGGGCAGAAACAGAGGAAACTACCAGAACAAATATCAAGGTGGTGTAGGGCCCGAGCTGGGTCCACGGCCCAGTTTCGATGCCGCCGGGCAGGTTGATGTTCATGCCGTAAAACTGGCCCACGACCGTAGCCGGTATGGACAGTGTGAACAGGATCGTGAGCACCGCCAGTATCTTGTTGGTCTTTTCGTTGCTGAGCATAAAGTCGGTGTCCTTGTAGATTTCCACCGTCTCTTTTGCCTCTTCAAGCGCTTCGTACACCTTCTCGATATGATCCTGGACATCCTTGAAGTAGAGCGACATGTCCTCCTTGGAAAAGCGCTGGACGTCCTTTGACAGCTCGACCACCGTCCTGCGCAGCGGGATCACGATCCTGCGCAGAGTCGTTATCTCCCTGCGCAAAAGCGAGATCTGGCGCGGGATGGATATCCGCTCGTCAAACACACTGTCCTCGATGTCGTCTATGTTGCCAACGACCTTCATCAGGATGTGGAGCAGGTCGTCCACCATCATGTCGATTATCTTGTGGAGCAGGTACCCAGACGACTTGCCCATGATCGATTGCCTGAGCTTTTCGTCGTTCTTGCACATGTTGAACAGCTCGTCAAGTGGCTTCAGGTCCCCCTGGTGCACCGTCACGAGGTAGTCGGTGCCCATAAAGACTGCGAGCTGGCTGAAGAGGAAGCCCTTCTCCTTGTCCGGCGTTGGAAAGTGCAGGATGATGAACATGTGGTCGGCGTACCGGTCGATCTTGGGGATCTGGATCTTTGAAAGGCAGTCTTCGAGGTTGAGCCTCTGGAGCGAGTACTTTTGGCCAAGCGTGCTCATGTCGGAAAAGGTCGGCTTTTGCACGTTCAGCCAGAGGACTCCTTCGTTGCTTACTGTCTCAAACCGTCTCTCTGCTTCTGACATTGGCCCTGCTTGCTTTGCTTACAGAAGCTGCCGTTATAAAAAAGTGTGTCAGTCAAACCTTGCCCTTAGCTGCTGGTAGTCTATCGCCTTGGAGCTGTCAGCCGTGTGCCACTTGGCCGAGTCGGCGTCCTCAAGCCTCGACATGTAGTACGGCATCAGCGAGTACCCTATCATTGTCGAGATTGCGCCAGCCGGGTCCATGGCGGCGTTTTTCAGCGCCTGCGCAACCGCAACGTGCGGCGGCAGCCCGATCTGGAGCCGGGACACGCGGTCCTTTATCCGGTCGTGGCCGTTGATCGCTCTTACAACCTGGGACGCAAGGTCCTGCAGGCTGCTTGGAGGCTTGAAATAAACGACCGCGTCGTCGTCATAGGCTACGTCAAGACCCATTTCAAGGACCATGCACTGCAGGTAGAGGTCGATTGCGATCGTGTCCGCAGGCACGATGATCTTTTTTGCTATTTCTGAATCTATGGCAAGCGCCCTGCCCATCACCGTGTACTGCGACAGCCTATACAGCCTTGCCGAGCGCAGCCAGTTTGAAATGAAAACCGACGCCCTGCCTGCCATGCCGGCCGCTTGGACGGGCTGCGAGTTTGACGCGCACAGCGCCGTGTTTTGATGCATCCGTGACGCAAGCCGCTCTGTGCACGATGGGTGCGGTATGGTGTCCGCGTCGTAAAGCGCAATGATGTCGCCGGCCGCCTTCTGGAAGATCTCGTTCCAAGCCGCGGCGGCGCCCCTTCTTTCGCCGTGGTGAAGCAGCGTTATATTGATCGATGAGTGCCGGGCAAAGTTGCGCACAATGTCAGGAGTCCTGTCAGAGGAGTCATCAGAGATGATCACCTCTGAGATCAACGGGCGTTGGCCCTCTATCGAATGCAGCAGGTTGGCTATGTTTCGCTCTTCGTTGTAGGCCGGAATGCCCACGGTTACCCTGCGCATACCAGTTCCGGATCCACAATATTTTATGAATTTTGTGGATGATTTTTCGCAGGTTGAAAACATATATTCATAGGCCAGCCGCCTATCAATGGCAGCCTTTGCAGCAGCTCGAGCGTGAAAGCGAGGAGAAATACAGGGAGATATTTGCCGCCGCAGGACTGCGCAAGAACCACCTGACATTCCCGATGTTTGTTTCAGACAGGCCTGGCAGGATAGGATCGATGCCCGGTATGTCTGTGACTCCGGTTGAAAAGGCGGCGCAGCAGGCCCAATCGATCGTTGACAGCGGCATTCCCTCCATCATCGTGTTCGGCATCCCGAAGCACAGGGACTCGAGAGGCTCGGCCGCGGCCGATAGACAGGGGATTGTGCAGATGGCGGTGAGGGGGATCAAGTCGGCCTTTGGCGGTTCGGTGAACGTCGTGACGGATGTCTGCGTCTGCCAGTACAACCTGTCGGGGCACTGCGGCATATTAGCCAACAATAGGGTGGACAACGACGCGACGCTGAAGGCGCTTGCAGAAATTGCGGCGAGCCACGCGGAGGCCGGCGCCGACGTTGTAGCGCCGTCGTCGATGATGGACGGGCAGGTCCGCGCAATCAAGAGCGCGCTCTCCGGCTTTTCAAAAACAATGGTACTCCCCTACTCTGCCAAGCACGCATCGTCACTTTACGCTCCCTTCCGGTCCGCCGCGTTTGCAAAAACAAGATTACGCCTTGACAAGTCATCGTACCAGGTGTCGTACGCAAACCCCCGGCAGGTGCTGTTAGAGATAGAGACCGACATCAACGAAGGGGCAGACATGATCATGATAAAGCCGGCGCTCGCCTACCTCGATCTGGTCAGGATGGTGAAGGACAGGTTTGGCTACCCAGTTGCAGTCCAGAACGTCAGCGGAGAATATGCAATGATAAAGGCGGCCGGAATGCGCGGCTGGGTGGATGAAGAAGAATGGAAGGTCTGCTCGGTCGCGTCGATAAAGAGGGCCGGCGCCGACAGGATCATCTCGTACTTTGCGCTTGACGTGGCAAAGTACCTCTGACGCCACAATTAAATAGCGTTCTAGCAACAATCGGAAATGTCCCGCGGTAGCTCAGCCTGGTAGAGCTTTCGGCTGTAGATGTCGGCTTCTCAGTAGCTGACCGCGTGAAGCAGCCTATCGGGCGCATAATGCAGTAACCGAAGAGTCGCAGGCTCAAACAAAACGGCGGCAAGCCGCTTTGGGGCAAATCCTGCCCGCGGGACTTTTTTGTTTATTAGTGTGTAAGTGCATTAACTCTCTCATGCCCAAGATCGAAACAATCAACCCTTCGACCGGGAAGGTCATAGCGGCCTACGAAAATGAGACGCCAGATCAAGTCAGCAGGAAGGTCAGGGCCGCAAGGGACGCATATTCAAAGTGGAAAAAGCTGGATCTTGCCGAGCGCGCCGAATATATGCGCAGACTCGGCCGGGTGATGAGGAAAAACCGCGAAGAGTACGCCCGGCTGGTCACGGAGGAGATGGGCAAGCCCGTCAGGCAGTCGCTGGCAGAGATCGAAAAGTGCGCGTGGGTGTGCGACTACTACGCCGAGCACGCAGAGGTTTTCTTGCGCGACGAAATAATCCCAACCGAATTCCGCAAGAGCTTTGTGTCGTTCGAGCCGCTTGGAGTGGTGGCCTGCATCATGCCGTGGAACTTTCCATTCTGGCAGCTGATGAGGTTCGCTGTGCCTGCTCTGACATCCGGCAACGTGGCCGTGCTAAAGCACTCGAGCGTCTGCCTTGGGAGCGCGCTAAAGATCGAGCAGGCGTTCAGGGATGCCGGGTTCCCTGAAAACGTGTTCCAGTCAGTAATAGGCGACTACCGGGCCGGCGAGGCCCTTGTGCAGGCAGACATCGACGCAGTGTCGGTCACCGGGAGCGTCAGCACCGGCAAGCGTGTTGCCGAGCTCGCCTCGCAGGGCCTCAAAAAGTTCGTGCTAGAGCTTGGCGGGAGCGACCCCTTCGTCGTGCTCGAGGATGCCGACCTCAACCAGACGGCGTACATGGCGACGCAATCGAGGCTTCTTAACACGGGGCAGAGCTGCATAGCCGCAAAGCGGTTCATCGTCGTAAAGGAAGTCGCCGACAGGTTCACGAAACTGTTTGTCGAAAACACGCAGGCAGAAGTCCTGGGCGACCCTCTTGACTCGAAGACCACGGTGGGGCCGCTTGTCAGGGACAGCCAGAGGCAGGCGCTTGCAAAGCAGGTGGACGACGCAAGGAACAAGGGCGGCAGGGTGCTCACCGGCGGCCAGCCGGTCAGGCGCGACGGATTCTTTTACGAGCCCACGATAATTTCAAACGTGAACCACGAAATGGAGGTGGTGAGGGAGGAAGTGTTCGGCCCGGCCGCCCCGGTAATAGTGGTGAACAACGAGGAGGAGGCGATAAGGGAGGCCAACAACTCGGAGTTTGGCCTTGGCGCAAGCATATGGACAAACAACATCGAGCGCGGAATTAGACTTGCGCGCCAGATCGAAAGCGGCATAGTGTCCGTGAACGAAATGGTGAAGTCCGATCCGCGTCTCCCGTTTGGCGGAATAAAGAAGTCCGGCATAGGCAGGGAGCTTGCAGAATTTGGCATCAAAGAGTTCGTCAACATAAAGTCCGTGGTAGTGAAGGACATCACCAGCAAGCTGCTTGTAGAGTAACACATGAGGCGGCCGATGCTAGAAGTATGTAGAATAAGAAACATACTAGCACGTTAATAGTCAGGCTGCAACAGCAGCCGACATGGACGCGCAGAACGCCGAAGTCGCACTTGACACCTACAAGGTGGTAAGGAGGGGGTTCATGGAGGCAGGTGACTCTGTATTCGGCCCCGGCTTTCTCAGCATGGCCGAGTACTATTTCATGAGAAAGAACGGCCACAGCCCGTTTGCGATGCTCTTCTCGGAGCCGAGGACCGTCTACGACGAGTGGGTCTGGATGTTCAAGGGCGAAGAGCCGGTGCGGAAGCTGGTGGAAAAGGCAGTCGGTCCCGGGTACGCGCCGCTGCTCGAAGACATCAAGAGGAACGATGGCGCCATGGTGTGGAACAAGTTCCACAGCATGTCCGGCAGGACTGCAGTCGCAATCTAGGGATTGATTACTGCCCTTCCGATTATCTTGCCTGATTTCAGTTCTTCCAGCGCGCCGTTTGCCTGATCCAGCGTGAACTTTCTCGACACCACCGACTGGATCTTGCCCATCCTTGCAAGTGCAGTCAGCTCTACCAGGTCGGCGAACTTGCCGGTGTAGGCGCCGGTGAGCGTGAAGGCGCGCAGCGGCACAAGCGGAAGGTTAAGCTCGAGCGATCCGCCGAACAGCCCGACCATGACAAGCCTCCCCCTCTTCCTCAGCATGTTGAGCGAGTTTGGCGCGGTCTTAGCGTTGTTCACAAAGTCGATGACTGCCTCTGCGCCGAGGTTGCCGGTGATGTCCTTGACCCCCTTGACAGGGTCGCCGGCACCGGATTTGATCGTTTCGTCCGCGCCCAGCCTTTTTGCTTCTGACAGCTTTTTGTCGTCAATGTCTACAATCGCGATCCGCGCGTTTGTAATCACCTTTGCAACCTGCACAGCCATGAGCCCAAGCCCGCCGGCCCCGACTATTACGAGCGTGTCGCCTGCCTGAGCCAACGCCTTCTTTACGGCCGTATAAGCGGTCAGGCCAGAGCACGCAAGCGACGCGGCAGAGTTGGGGTCGAGCCCCTGCAGCTTTACCAGGTACTTGTGGCTCGGCACAAGCACAAATTCAGAGTAGCCGCCGTCCTGGTACACGCCGAGGCTGCGCGGCGCGTCGCAGACATTCTCCTCGCCTACCCTGCATGCCGGGCATGTGCCTTCGCCTATCCACGGGTAAACAAGAACCTTCTCGCCTTTTGCAAAGCCAGTGACCGACTCGCCCACCTCTTCTATGGTGCCGGCGATTTCATGGCCGGGGGTTAGCGGGAACTTTACACCGCGGTCTTCGACCTTCATGAAAACGCCCTGTGGGCCGGCGTACCCGCCTTCCCACAAGTGCAGGTCACTGTGACACACGCCTGCACTTTCAACCTTTACGAGGACCTGGTCGTTCTTTGGTCTTGGAACGCCGACGTCCTTGATCTCTAGCGGCTCCTTTGTCTTTATTATCCGCGCAGCCTTCATACCGTGAGAATATTGCGAGCTCGTTATTAATAGTTCGCAATCTTTAATTGAAATTCCTGCAAAAGGATTGTGATGCATTTGCGCCCGGTCGTGGCAGTGCTCGCGGCTATCAGCGTCGTAGGAGCGATCGCGATACCATTTGGCGATACGCAGTTCCTTGACAGGGCTATTGCACTCGAGCTGTCGTTCATCGCGCTTACTGTTCTTATCTACAAGGGTTTTCGGAAGGCGCTGTATGCCTGCATACCGCTGGCAGTCCTGATAATAGCCGGGAATTCGCTTTCGCAGCCCCACGTGGAGATAATGACCACATTCTCAAAGCCGCTCAACGCTGTGCTGCTTATAGTCGGCGGCTACGTCCTTCAGACAGCATTGATTGGCACTACAATATACGAGCTTGCAAGGACGCGCCGGGGAATTGTGAAAAAGGCCAGCTGAAAGCTACTTTGCAAACGCCTTGAGCTTGCCGCGCATTTCCCTGTCTTTTGAAATTGCAGGGTGCGACGGGTCTGCCAGTACGACTTCGTACCAGATGTTCATACCGTCCTTGTGCAGGTAGTAAGATCCGAGCACTTCAAGGTTGGGAAATTTCTCGTTCACCCTGCGCTCTGCGACCTTGCGCATGCTGATGCCCTGCTTGATGTGTACTACGCCTATGTGCTTTGGCCTCCTGCCTGCCACCGGGCGCTGCTTGCGCATGCCGCCCCTGCCAACGCGCACTCGGACGACCGCTATGCCCTGCTTTGCCTTGTAGCCCAGCCTTCTGGCCCGGTCTAGCCTGCTTGGCCTCTCTATCCTGTGGATGGTTGGCTCTGCTCTCCAGGCAATCGCCTTTGACTTGAGCTCGTCTGAATTCTCCTTCCACATTCGAAGCCAAGTCTGGGTCATGTAGCTGCGCATTATACCAGTCTCCTGTCTGGCACCCTTTTATAATCTAAATGACGCCACGGAGGATCTGTATTACCTTTTCAGCAATCACGGTCGAAGCAAGCTCCTGCGCCTCCCTTGTCTGCGCGCCGATGTGGGGCGTGCATACCAGGTTGGGCAGCCCCACGAGCTCCTTGTTTGTTGGCGGCTCGACTTCAAAGACGTCCAGCGCGGCTCCGGCTATCTTGCCATTCTTCAGCGCATCGTAAAGCGCGCTCTCATCTATTATCTCGCCCCTCGACGTGTTCACCAGATAGGCAGTAGGCTTCATCTTTGCAAAGCGCTCTGAGTTGAACATGTACTTTGTCTCCGGGGTCGCCGGGACGTGGCACGTGACAAAGTCGGCGCTCTCAAGGAGCGTGTTGAGGTCGGTTACTATCATGCCGGTTTCCTTGATGAAATCCGGGTTTATCGGGTACGGGTCGTAGCCGATCAGGTTCATGCGGAGAGCTTTTGCCATCCTGCCGACAGTTCGGCCGATGTTGCCCACTCCAACGATTCCTAGGTACTTGCCCGATAGTTGCATGCCCATGAGCTCCTTCTTGATCCAGTTGCCGCGCTTGCCCTCTACGTCGGCCCTTGCTATGCTCCTTGCAAGCGATAACATCAGGCCGATTGCAAGCTCGGCCACCGCGATAGAGGCTGCTTCGGGCGCGTTTATGACCCTGATCTTTCTTGCCTCCGCCGCCTTGACATCCACGTTGTCAAGCCCTACTCCCACGCGGGCGATTATCTTAGCGCTTGCGGCTGCATCAACGACTTCCTTCGTGACCTTGGTCCTGCTGCGCACGATAATTACGTCGTAATCCTTGACGGAGGAAGTGAGCTCGGCCGGCTTGATCTCTGGCTTGTAGTCAACTGAAAGCCCAGCGCGCTTCATGCTGTCGATGCCCGCCTGGTCTATTGAATCGCAGACGAGCACCCTGCCGCTGACCTGCATAGGGCTTGAAAAATCCAGTACCAATATAATGTTTTATAATCACCCCAAAACAAGAGCACTGTTGTCAGACGAGCCGCCAAGCTATATCTTGAGGATAAAGGACGAGCTTGAAAGGCAGCTGTTCGCTTCGCGCTCGCTCTACATCAGCATAAGCCGTGACTGGTCGCCGGGGACAAATATCCTCTTTGTAAAAAAGGACGCGTTCTCCGGCTCGGGCGTTATTGGTCAGTTTATCGCAATGGACGACCTGCAAGAGCCGGAGAGAAAGCTCTGCATGGAAAACAACTGGTACGGCAAGATAGTCTTTGAGAGGCTGGCGCGCTTTGTACCTGCTATCCCCGTGCAGGACACCCATGTTGCAGGCCAGAACCCGCTTGCGCTGCACGGGGCAAGCATAACAAGCTCTGAAGCGCTGCAAATAGAAGGATTTGCACCGGCCAGAATAATATCGTGAGACCGGTCGATTACTTTATTACAACCGTGATTGTCCGTAAACACGATGGCGTTCAGGATCGACAAGGATTCGCTTGGCAAGGTCAAGGTCCCGTCAGCCGCCTATTATGGCCCGTTTACCGCCCGCGCAATAAATCAGTACAGGGTGACAGGTCAGAAGGCCCATGTCAACCTGGTAAGCGCGTTTGTAATGATCAAGCGCTCGGCCGCGCTAGCAAACAGGGAGCTCAAGACGCTTGACTCGAAAAAGGCAGGGGCGATAATAAAGGCGTGCGACGAAATCCTAGCCGGCAAGCTGCTCGACCAGTTTGTAGTCGAAGCAATCAACTCCGGCGCCGGCACCGCGTTCAACATGAATACGAACGAGGTCATAGCTAACAGGGCGCTAGAGATCCTCGGCAAGAAAAAGGGGAGCTACGAGACAATCAGCCCAAACGATCACGTCAACATGTCGCAGTCAAGCAACGACACCTTCCCCACCGCGATGCACGTCGCCATTTTGCTCAACATGAAAGAGACAGTCGCGTCGCTTGACAAGCTGATTGCGTCGCTGCAAAAGAAGGCTAGGCAGTTCTCCGGCATCGCCAAGATCGGCCGGACGCACCTGATGGACGCGATCCCAGTCACGCTTGGCACAGAGTTTGAGCAGTACGCATACTCGCTCAAGCAGGCAAGGGCCATGCTGGTGCGCTCGATGGACGGTCTGAGCTACGTCGGCCTCGGCGGCACGGCTGTGGGCACCGGCGCCAATGCGCCAAAAGGCTACAGGCAGCTTGCGATCAAGAAACTTGCCAATATTTCCGGGCTGGACTTGAAGCCGTCCGGCAACATGTTCTACTCGCTCCAGAGCAAGCTTGATGTCGCTTCTTGCTCGTCGGCACTCCGCAACCTTGCAGTCGAGCTCAACAAGATGGCAAACGACATCCGGCTTATGGCCTCCGGGCCGACCGCCGGCCTTGCCGAGATCCTTATACCGGCCGTCCACGCCGGCTCGTCGATAATGCCGGGCAAGGTCAACCCGTCGCTTGCAGAATGCCTCAACATGGTATGCTTCAACGTCATCGGAAACGACGTTTCGGTAGCCATCGCGGCGCAGGCAGGTCAATTCGAGCTGAACGTGATGCTACCGGGCATGCTAAAGTGCGTGCTAGACTCGACTGACATGCTAAAGAACTTCCTGCCAATATTTGCGGCCAACATGCTTGACGGCATCGAGGCAAACAGGGACAGGCTGGCGTCGTACATCGAAAAGAGCCCTGTGCTTGTTACACTGCTCAATCCTTACATCGGCTACCTGAAGGCAGCAGAGATCTACAAGGAATCGCTCAAGACAGGCAAGAGCATACGCGAGCTGGTGCTTGCCAAAAAGCTGATGACGAAGGAGCAACTCGACAGGGCGCTGTCAAAGAAGAATATACTTGGCAACCAGCTTACTGGTAATAGACGGTGAAATCCCTCTGCGCGATCACAAAAGTGCTGCTTATCTTAATGGTGCCCGACGCCTTCCAAAATATGTCTGATGATTCTAAATCTGTAACAGAATCGGAGTCTATCGTCACCATAGTCGGCAGTGTTGTTGTCTCTCGCTGCAAGAGCTGGGGTTGAATGTTCACTGGTATGTCTGAATCATCGCGACCTCCCTTGCCCACAAATTCGCCATTGGCAAAAAGGTCGTATTCAACTTTGGAGGCTGCCAGCGCGCCGTAGCCGGGGTTGAATAAGTCAACGGAACCTTCCAGTGTGGTCATATCTTGCTGTTGGTCAACGACTTTAATGTCTGAAATACTGACTGGAAGCTGATAGGGTACTGGAAATGCTAGCCCGACTGTAGAAGGGAGTAATACTGTAAAGGCCGCGACGGCAGCTGCGGTCCCGATCAGGATCGACCTGCGCAGACCGATGAACACGCACTGGTCACGCTGTTTGCAGATAAATAATTTGCTTGTTGTTCCTAGCTATGAAACGTATTCTAATCATGAAACACTGCTTGACTATGATGCTGTGGCGTACGCTTGCTCTATCTCACTGACAATGTCCTTCAAGCTTTCTGGGACCGGCACGGCTGTCGCAAAGTCGTCAACCCAAGACACCGAATGCGTCCTGCCGTCCATCGTTATCATCAGCGAGTAGGAAAAGTAGTCGGCCGGGCCCTGCCTTGCCGGGTAAACGCTGTCCATAGCAAAGAAACCACTTCCGGCTATTGCCTGCCTTAGCTCCTGAACCTGTACGTCTGACAGCTGCTTCTCCATTGTCACTGACGTGTTAATACTCTGATAGAACGTGATAGCACCAGTCTTGGAATCAAACACGAGCCTCTCGTTGATGCCGGCGATGCCGCCGGACTTGACATATTCAAACCTCAGGTCGTGCGAGCCCTGAAACGCGACGATTGCCATTGGCACCGCGACTGCGATCGCAGCCCCAACAGCTGCCAGGCCCGCGATTACCAGAGTCCTTTGGCGCATAGTCTGCCTGCCTTTGGCTCCAAATAAATAGATAATCGACCTATGTGAACCCGCTAAATAGAATAAAGCCGAATATAGTACAGTTTGGAAATCCTCGTAGTCGGGCTCTTGGTACTCGCAGTAACCATATTCCTGATGGGCATTGTGATATTCATCACGGCGCGGAGCCAGAAGCTGAAGCAGATAGCTGATTCAAAGTGGCCCCAGCGCCTGACCAAGCAGGACATGCAAGAAGCGGGCTAGACAATAGATCCACGAGCCTTTTTAATGATAAACGACGTTTTAAGAGCAAGTCGAAGACCAGACCGACTTTTCGTATCCCTATACGAACATACAGTCGCTCCTGCTATACGTGCAAGAGTCACGCTCTGCCAGGGCGATTTCCTTTTATACGTAGCAAATATATTTATTGGACGGAAAGTGACTAGCAGCAAATGGCAGGAGAAATTGCAAACTTTGACACCTACGCGCTTGTCGCAGTTGGGCTTTTCATCGCCGGCCTGTTTGCAGTAATGGTTTATGAAAGATCAAGCCAGAAGCAAAAACGAGAAGAACAGCGTTCCGGAACAGCTGCAGACACTGAAAAGTGACCACGCCGAAGAGCAGCTCACCATAGAAAAGTTCCGCAAAGAAGGTTTTACATCCTTAACAACTATCCAGCGCAAGGCCCTGCCGGTCATTGCTAGAAAAGTAAATTGCCTGCTTGTCGCCCCCACCGGCTCGGGCAAGACCGAGGCCGCGGTCATGCCCGTTTTCACGATGCTTGCGCACCAGAAAGCCCCTGCAAAGACGATAAGGGCGATGTACATCACTCCTCTGCGCGCCCTCAACAACGACGTGCTGAGGCGGGTGGTGCGCTACGCCCAGTCTGAAGGTTTGCGGGTTGAAATCCGACACGGCGACACTACCGTTCTGGCAAGGAAGAAAATAGTCGAGGATCCGCCAGACGTCCTGATCACAACCCCGGAATCGCTTGCGGTGGTGCTTACAAGCGAAAAGATGCTTGCCGCATTGAAAGGCTTGCAGTGGGTGATTGTAGACGAAGTGCACGAGCTGGTGTCAAACGAGCGGGGTGCCCACTTATCATTGAGCCTAGAGCGCCTGCAGGCCGCGTCATCGCAGCACGTCGCAAGGATAGGGCTTTCCGCCACGGTTGGCAACCTGAAACAGACAGCGCAGTTTGTGTCGGGCGCGGGCAGGCGACATGCAGTTCTTGTTGACAGCACAAGCCGCGGTTATGAAGTCGACGTCAGGTTCGTCAAGGGATCGCTCAACAACGTCGGGCACTTTATCCTCGAATACGTAAAGAAGGAAAAGGTACAGGGCTCGATCCTGCTCTTCACCAACACAAGGGATGAGGCGGAGTACCTCGGCACCATCCTGAAGAACCAGGGCGACATCAAGGTGGACGTCCACCACGGATCGCTTTCAAAAGAAATGCGCGAGGAGACCGAGCACACTCTGAGATCGGGGGAAGCTGGAATAGTGGTCTGCACCAGTTCGCTTGAGCTCGGCCTTGACATCGGCTCCGTCGATCTGGTCATTCACTACGGTTCTCCAAGACAGGTGTCAAAACTGATGCAGAGGATCGGCAGGAGCAGGCACCGGCAGAGGAGTTTTGCCAAGGGGCTCATTGTTACCAACAACCCCGACGACGAGATAGAGGCGCTTGCGATAATCCGGCGCATGAAAAAGGGCTCTATAGAGGAGCAAAAGATGCACGAAGGCGCGCTGGACGCTCTGGCGCACCATCTGGTGGGGCTTGCTATGCAGACTCGCGATCCAGTCAAAGTGGAATATGCATACGACTTGGTGACGCGCGCATACGCGTTCCGAAACGTCAGCCAATTTGACGTGGAAAGCTGCCTTGACATCCTTGCAGGTCAAAACGTGATCAAGTACGACAGGGAGAGCCGGTCGTACGTCCGCAAGATAAAGGCGTACAAGTATTATTTCGAGAACCTCTCGATGATTCCCCATGTTCTGAAGTTCGAGGTAGTTGACTCGATAAGCAAGCGCAGGATTGGCACGCTTGATCAGCAGTTCGTGGGCGACTATGGCGAAAAGGGCAACGTCTTTGTGCTCAAGGGCTCGCAGTGGCGCGTGCTTGCAGTGGATGAGGGCCGGCTTGTAGTAAACGTTGAGCCTTTGCGCGGTGCCGCGATAAACATCCCCTACTGGGTCGGTGAAATGATCCCAGTAGATTTCAAGACGGCAGAGGAGGTGGGCGCGATACGAAGCCAGGCTATGCACAGCACGATCAAGCTGTCCACTCCCATCATGGAGGACACGAAAAAGGCGCTGAAAATAATCCCAGACTCGAAGAACATCGTCGTTGAAAGCTATATTGCGCGCAACATGCTCGTCATACATTCGGTGTTTGGCTCAAAGGTGAACAACACCATTGCTTCACTGCTGTCCACGATCCTGTCGTCGCAGCTGGGCTATGTCGTGGAGTCTAGGTCGGACGCCTACAGGATAATGCTTACCTCAAGCGCGAGGGTTGTGCAGGGCAAGCTCGAGGCGGTCCTGAGCGACATCTACAATCTAGAGCCGGTGATAATCGCGGCCCTGACCGGCACACACAACATCAACTGGAAGGTCTGGATGGTTGCCAAGCGCTTTGGCATGATAAACCGCGAGGCGGTCTACGACAAGAAAGTCGCGCGCATGATCTACGACCGGTATTCAAAGACACCCATCAGTGCCGAGTCGATACGCGAGCTGGTGCACGACAAGTACGACATCGCACAGACGCAGAAGGTGCTCGACGCTATCAAGGAGAAAAAGATCAGGATCCACTGGCTCGAAGTGACAGAATTTTCAGATCTGGCAAAGACGATAATAGAACACTCTGGCAAGATGGCCGGGGCGATGCCGCTCAGTGTGGAAAAGGGAGTGATTGAGCTGGTGAAAGAGCGGCTGGAAAAGACAAAGCACAGGCTGGTGTGCATCCGCTGCGGCAAGTGGGAGCGGGTGATGGAGACGAGAGAGGTGCCCGAAGTGATATCGTGCCCGCATTGCCGGTCGCGCCTCATCACCGCGACCTTCTGGTCCGACGACGAGATGTCGAGGATAATCCAGACCCGGCTTTCCGGCGGCAAGCTGGCATCGGAGCAGAACCACAAGTTCGAGCGGGCGTGGAAGGTGGCGTCGCTTGTCAACAACTTTGGCAAAAAGGCAATAATTGTGCTGTCGGGCCACGGGGTCGGTGCAGACACTGCCGCCAGGATACTGCGCAACTACATCGACGAGGAGCAGGTGTACAAGAGCATCTACGAAGCAGAAAGGCAGTACGTCATTACGCGCGGCTTTTGGGCAGACTAGCTCTCGCTGCCGAGCAGGTTCTGCTTCATCCTCTTGAAGAATTCAGCCTCTGGCATGCTATTTCTGGACTGTATCCAGCCTTCCACGTCCTTGCCGGCCAAGTACCTGAGGGTCCCGTCCTTTGACTCTATGGCGTCGAGCACAACCTTTGCAACTAATTCCGCTGAAGAGCCGTTCTCCATCATGTACTGCCAGTTGCCGCCCATCCTTTGCATCATCTGCGAATAAGGCGAATTGGGGTCCTGTGCCTTTTTGGCAAAGATCATCCCGGCGCCAAAGTTCTTCTTTATCACCCCCGGCTCCACCAGAACGACCCTTATCCCGAAAGGCTCGAGCTCGTACGCCATCGCCTCGCTCAGACCCTCGATCGAGTGCTTGCTGCTGACATAGACAGATGCACCGGGGTACCCGATCCGGCCAGCGGCCGAACTGATGTTGACAATCGTGCCCGACCTCCGCTTCCTCATCGCCGGCAGGACAGCTTGGGTAGTCCTTATCAGTCCAAAGACGTTGGTCTCGTATTGATTTTTTATCTCCTCCATCGAAGAGTCCTCTAACGCGCCGCCGAGACCGTAGCCGGCGTTGTTAACCAACAAGTCGATCCTGCCCTTCTCCTTCAGGATCTGCTCCACCGCGCGCCTGACCGAATAGTCGTCGGTCACATCGAGCTGCACTATCGCGATTGAAAGTTCTTTGGCAGCTTCTGCGAGCGCCCCTGCCCTTGCCGGGTTCCTGACAGTTGCATAAGTGAAATACCCTTTCCTTGCAAGTTCTAGCGCTGTGGCGAGACCGATGCCGCTAGAGCTTCCAGTCACGACTCCCACACTTGCGTCTGATGCCATGCCTACTTGTAGCAGAGCCGTCTACTTAAGTGAGGCAGTAACGATAACCGTATCTAGTAACTAGTTGGCAAGTGCCCAGGACTCTAGGCAATTGGACTGTTGCTTTTTGTCTTTTGCCAGACATGCCAGACGACTTCCTGCAGGGCACGCTCTGAATCGCGGTCATATTTTGATTGCCATAGCTTGGCGACATGCTCTCCCGCAGTCATCCTTTTTTCAAGCCTCCTCTCAAGGACGCTCAGGAAATCGGGCTTTACGCCGAGATCTGCAAGCCCCCTCCTCGCATAGTGCAGCTGGCTCCTGACAGTTTCGATGATGTTCAAATGCGTTCTAGCGTTAAACCCGGACCTGACTACAGCCTGCCGTTCTTCTCTTACCGACGCAAGCGGCCTGAGCTCCCTTCCCTCGTGTATGGCCCTGTGGAGGTAGCCGGCAAAAAACTCTATGAGCGCCATCATTGTCCTTGGGGTGGGTTGGACAGACATGACCCTGGTTTCCACCCTGTAAAAGCCGGTGTTGAGCCTGATCCGGGCGTCGTCATGCCTTTCCTTTACGAGCCCGAAATAGTCCTTTGCGATCACTGGCTTTCTTGAAGTGATATAGTCAATATAATCCTCCACACCGTCAACGTATCTCGATATCCCGGGAAAACCCGAGTTCTGCTGTTCCGTCTGGTCGTACAGGTAGATCCGGGGCTCGTGCATCGAGTAAACCCTGCCGGCAAAGAGCCTGCTGTTCGCCCCAAGCAGTATCGCCGCCGGAATCAGGTTCAAAATGTGGTTGAACATCTGCGCCGTGAATCTGGGGTTCCTCCCCTGCAGGTGGAGGTGGAAACCTTGAATAGCAGTCGCAGCATGCAATGCCTTGATCTTTTGTCCGTCGATTTCGATGTCCGGGATCTTTTTCTGCCATCTTGCTAGCTGAAGATAGCGTGGTTTTTTCGTGATCTGTCCATCTCTCAACATGTAGGGCGAAGGGTTTGCACCGAGAAACACCGGGAAGACATCGCGCCGGTACGCCTTGTTGACCACCATGTCAAGGTGCTCTATGAATTCTTCAAACTGCGAATTGAGCCGGGCGAGACGGTCAAAGGACACGGGCTCGGTCTTGTATTCTAATTGGCACTTGCCGTACTCGTAATCGATGTCGTGGTATTTTCTAAGGTGCTCTATCACCGACTTTGCGTCAACCGGCATTCCTTTTGCATCGATAAGGCAAATTTCGATTTCGACCCCGACCTTGAAATTCTCGTCAGTTCTTGAAGAGTGCCTACGCAGCATTGTTTTCAGCTCACTAGCCTGTTGAGCAATACGCGCAGCTGCCGATCTAGACAACAAAATAAAAAAAGTGCATGACGCTTAATTAGCTTAGCTTTATGATCGACGAATATGGCCGCAGCGTCAGCTCCACCTTGCCTTCGCGGCCTGCGCCTGCTGTAACGCCGGCTAGCCTGACCCTGTCGCCCACGTTCAGCTTGTTGACGCCGGCGCTCTGGTTGCGCCAACCTACCAGCCTTATCTCGCCCGTGTCGTCGCCCAAAAGAGTGGAGGTCACAGGCACCGTCTCGCCAGTCTTTGTGTTCACGTCGTTTGTCCCGGGCGCCTGAAGCACGATCGCTTCAACTATGCAGGGATCCTGCGACACCTGAATATCACGGATCTTTTTTTCAAATTTTGATAATTTTGGAAAAGACTTGTCGTCGTCGGTAACCCTGATGTACGAGTCGTCCTTTGACAGCACGACAGAATTTCCAAAGATGCGGGAAGGTACGCATTCGATCATTGCGCCGGCTTCAAGCTGGTCCGAGCTTGCAAGCGAGTTGTCCACCGTCAGCACTAGTGCCCTGCCGGCCCTGTCGGCTGCCAGGCAGAGGAAGCTTCCCCTGCCAGTCTCTTCGCCTACCGAAACGATCCTGAGCGGCATCACCTCCACATCATCCTGGGTCTCGGAGAATTGGAGTATCGTGCCCTCGTCGCCGTGGATCTCAAAGTCGCCGCTGCCGTACTGAAGGTTGCCCTGCTTGATGCGGACTCCAATCATGCGCACCTTGGCGCCGGGTTTGAAGACCTTTGGTAGCCTGGATTCGTCGACGTTCCATACCACCGCGCGGAGCGCCCGGGTGCCGGCCTCGTTTGACACCTGCAGCTGGAGCAGCTTGCTTGCCTCGCCCCTTGCGTTCACAAACTCGCTTATGCGGGGATTGTTGCTTATAGTACCGGTGATGACTGCGATGTCCTGCGGCGCGGTGACCGAGTCGACCGTGGCGGTCATTGATTCGATGCTCGGTATAGCAGGGTCGTCATTCACAGTTTCGATGGCACTGTAACTGCCAAGATTGATAACTGGCTTGCCGTCAAGCCCGGCCCTGACGTAGCCTTTGATTATCTTGATCACGTCGCCTACCTGGAGGCCCATCTCGTCAGGCACTGCGACCTGCTTGTCCCACAATTTCACCTTGACCCTCGCGTCCTTATCGTAGACCACGAGCGTGCGGGTGGCAGCCTGCTCATTGCTGTCCCTCTTTGTAAAAGTGTGCACGGGGTAGACGTTCATTATCCTGCCTACGACGGTCACCTCCTTTGCGCCAACATAGATATCCTTGAGGCCGGCCTGCGTTCTCGACACGCTGTCAAACGATATCCCAAGGTCCGCCGCGACAAGAAACAGCGCGCCTTGGTCCGTCAGGTAGCCGGCGCCCACTTTGCGCTTTTTTTCGTCGATCATGTCCCTTACCTGCTCGGCCGTTAGCTCGGGCTTTTGCCTGAGCATTATTTCCAGCATCCCCTTGAAATCGTGCGACGGCTGCGACGACAAGCTTGTTCTGAAAAAAACGTTAGCATTACTTGCCTATATATTTTGAGAACGCCACGTTTATCTGAACTGCGCTGGATAACCTGTCATGCAGGAATTCGATCTTATCGTGATTGGAAGCGGCTCGGGCCTTGACGTGGCAAACGTGGTGGCGCAGGAGGGCAAGCGCGTGGCGATAATCGAAAAGGGCAGGATGGGGGGCACGTGCCTCAACCGGGGGTGCATCCCTTCAAAACTGTTGATACACAGCGCCGATGTGATGGAGACGATCAAGACTGCCGGCCAGTTTGGCGTAAACGTCACCGGCTTTTCAGTGGATTTTGAAAAGATCGTAAACAGGACAAACGGCATCGTCGACTCTGACTCTGACGGCATCCGGCAGGCGTTCTCCCAGATCGAAAACCCAAAGCTTTTTCCAGACGAGTGCAGGTTTGTGGGCGAAAAGACGATCTCTGTCGGCGGCCAGACGATCAAGGCGGACAAAATACTGATAGCGTCGGGCACCCGACCGGCAATCCCCAAGATAGAGGGGCTCGAGGGGAGCGGCTTTATCACGAGCGACGAGGCATTGAGATTGAAAAAGCAGCCCCGCGTGCTCACCATAATAGGCGGCGGGTACGTCGCGGCCGAGCTTGCCCACTTTTTCGGCTCGCTTGGGACAAAGATAAACATCATTCAGCGCAGGGACATCCTGCTGCCGGACGAGGACGAGGAGGTCGCAAGGAAATTCACCGACATGTTCTCGAAAAAATACAGCATCCACCTTGGATACCACACACAGTCGGTCAGCAAGAGCGGCGGCACGTTCACCGTCGTTGCAAAGAATTCTCCGAGCAGGAAAATAGAAGTGGAATCCGACCAGCTGCTGATAGCGACCGGCAGGACGCCAAACTCGGACACGCTCGACCTTGGCAAGACGGGCGTCAAGACGGACAGCGCCGGCTTTATCGCGGTAGACAATCACCTGGAGACAAATGTCAAGGGGATATTTGCCCTGGGCGACGCGGTCGGGCGCTACCTGTTCAAGCACGCGGCCAACCACGAAGCGCAGTACGCCTACTACAACCTCACGCACGACAAGAAAATCCCGGTTGACTATACGGCGATGCCGCACGCGGTATTCAGCTGGCCCCAGGTGGCCGGTGCCGGCTACACCGAGCAGGAGCTGAAACAGAACAACATCCAGTACTCAAAAGCAATCTACCTGTACATCAGGACGGCGATGGGTGAAGCGATAGAGGACAGGGACGGCTTTGTCAAGCTGCTCGCGTCAAAGGAGGGCAAGATACTTGGCTGCCACATAATCGGAAGCCAAGCGTCGATCCTGATACACGAGGTGCTCGTGGCAATGAAGCTTGGTGCCGGCGTCAACAGCATAGTGAGGACGGTGCACATCCACCCCGCGCTTTCAGAAGTAGTGTCGCGGGCCGCCTCCTCCTTTGGATAAATGCAGAAATTAGACTCCGATGGTGAACTTGGATATGGAGCCCTGCGTCCAAGTTTCTGACCTGCGCAAGAGCTACGGGACTGTGCACGCAGTCGATGGCGTGTCCTTCGATGTAGAGTATGGCAGGGTGTTTGGCTTCCTCGGCCCGAACGGAGCCGGCAAGACCACCACGATAAAGGTGCTCACGACGCTTGTCCACCCCACCTCCGGCGCGGTAAAGATATTTGGCAAGGACATCGTCAGGCACCAGCGCGAGATAAAAAAGAGGATAGGGGTGGTTCTGCAGGAGCCCAGCTTTGAGGCGAACCTGACAGTCGAGCGGGCGCTCGAGCTGTACGGATTGATGTGGGGAGTGCTGGGCGAAAAGAGGCGCGACAGGGCGCGGGAGCTTGTAGAAAAGTTCGACCTCACTTCATTCAGGAGCATGAAAAACGACGAGCTGTCGATAGGCCAGAGGAGGCGGGTGCAGGTCGCAAGGGAGTTCATGCATGACATGGACCTGCTCTTCCTCGACGAGCCCACGATGGGCCTCGACCCGGCGGCCCGGCGCACGCTGCTCGACTATGTCAAAAAGCACGTGCAGGGCGGGCTGACGGTGTTCTTCACGACGCATATCATGGAGGAGGCCGAATACCTGTGCGATGAAATAGCGATAATCAACAAGGGCAGGATAATCGCGACGGACACGCCGGCCGGCCTGAAGGACAGGTACGGAGGAGTCAAGGCGGTAGAGATAAAGTTGAAGGATTCCAGCGCCCAGTCTGTCATGAACATAATCCGGCCGATAGCCGGCAGTTCTGTAATTGAAACGCCGGCGGAAGACACGATCAGGATAAGCTCGGCTGAAGCGCAGGAAATGCTCGTGAAAATAATCGAGTCGCTTTCAAAGAACTCTGTCCAGATAGAGAGCGTCTCTGTCAACCCGCCGACGCTGGAGGAAGTCTTCCTCACGGTCATCGGGAACGGAGCCTAGATCCTCATCCTCAGCATCGACAGAGTAGCGAGAAAGAACGCGCCCGCGGTAATAGCGGCGATGACTCCGACCTCGACGTTGGTGAAAAAGTCGATCTGGTTGAAGATGCCGGCCCTGGTTATGTCGACGATGTATGTCAGAGGGTTGGCGTAGAAAGCGGTGCTCAGCGCACCGGGCACACCCTGCGTGGGGTAGAACGCGGTGCTTACGAACGAAAAGAACAAAAATACGCTGTTGACGATGACGTTGAACCCCTCGTTGCTCTTTAGGCGCGTCGATATTATCACAGCTATCGAGCCGAAAAATATCGCGCCTGTCACAAGCGCGTAGAGCACGTACATCGAGCCAACAAACGTAGGCTGCGCGTATCCAACGAGCGTAGGCGACCCGGCAACCAGTATGAGCGCGGCGCTTGCCAAGCCCATCAGCATGATCGTTATTATGCTGCCGGCGATGTACTCCATCCTCGCAAAAGGCATCACCAGTATCTGCTGGAACATGCCGTTCCTCTTGTCGTTCCATATTATGCTGCCGGCAATCGTGCTGCTGTTCATCATGTTAAAGCCGATCATGCCTGCCGCCAGGTACGCGGGGTATGTGATTATGGCGCTGCCCAGCTGCACGCCGTCCCCGATGAGGGCGGAATAAGAGTAGCCCGCGATAAAGATGTAGACGATTGGAAAGACCACCTGCCACACGAGGAACACCTTGTCTATCGAGGCGACAAGATTGCGATAGAGAAGTATGGCTACGGGGTTCACTGCCACCTTTTCGGTGACCGCGTATATTAATTTAATAATTGAAGTCGATTCCTATCGGGGAATTTTATTTTAATTTCCTAAAGTGGACGAACTCGTGAATGGGTAAATATTGAATCCTGGTTGGAACATTGTGAGAAGCTTCCCGGATCATCAGCTCAAATTCTTGATTATGATTGGCGCTTCATTTCTCGTTGTAGTTCCCCCTCTACCAGCAGCGGTTCTTGCTACAGGCATCTATGAAGAACCAATCATAAACATTAAAGCGGGGTATCCAACTTTTAGTTACGGTATAGTTTTCGTTCAGGTTGAGATAACGGACCTATTAAACGATACTAATTCAATACATCTGACGATATACAATCCTGACGGCGAAGTTATAAGTGACAAAGATGAAAATGTTTACCTTAACGAGTATGATGGCAAAGAATATTTTTCAAGCTACTACTTTGGTATCGAACGCAAGTATGTGGATCAAAGTTACAAAATAGTAGCTACTTATAGTTATGAAAGTGCCTCATATGACTTACATCCGTTTACTAGTGAAAATCCTGACCCCACCTGTTGTTCTTTTGAGTGCTAGTGAATTTGATGACGATGCTGTGTTGATTAGTGGGAGGGTAGACGGAGGGCTTGCCGGAGAAGAGGTGAAAATATTGATTTATCATCCAATCGACAATTCCATAATATACGAACAAACTATGAGATCAAGCCTACATGCACAATTTGAGGATTATATTGATTCATATAGTGCTGAGGCATTATTTGGGAACAGGACATACAAAATTGTGGTCCTCCATATACCTACCGGTGCATCCAGTGAAACTTCACTTTCTTATCTCAACCCAGACGCAGCCAATACTACTGATGATAATCAAGATTCGGAGGATAATGCAAACATTGAAGAAAATGATGACACAACTGACACCTCATTAGACGAAAGTTCATCTAATTCGGAACAACCGACGGATAGCGATGATAATGATGATCGTTCAGAAAGGCCATCAACTAATGGAGATGACGAGCCCGATGACGAACCTGTCCCAGACGATATTCCGGTTGGAACAGTGATATCGCCCTTCATCTTCAAGAACGAGACAACTGTCGCGCCACCACTGACAAACAGCGCCGAGCAGCCGCAAGAAAACATTGACATCCTCACGATAAACGGCACGCTAGCATCATTCCAATTCACGAAAGAAATGCAGCTGAACATCCTGTCAGGTAACTGGAGCATGGCGATGAACGACACCAGCATTTTTTGACTTTGGCGCCAACTTCACGATGGTGCGGGCTGACGGCATCGACAGACAGGCATATTCGATTGACAACCTGACTGCGGTCAACGACTCTGACCTGCTCTTTGGCAACGACACGATGGGATTCAAGAGCACGCTTGACTACCATTACCCAAACTGCAAGATCACGAAGGTTAACGCGACCATCACCCTTGAAAAACTCAACGTGATCAAGATAGAGATGGCTGACCTGAACACGCCAATCCGCGGGGTGGTCGATAAGGTGATGCGGAACATCAACGGCGAAACGCAGATGATGGCGCGCCAATTCGACATGATTTAAATAACTTGTGTCTGAACTACCGGATACATCATGATGGCTGAAGACATGGCGCAGAAAAAGCTGCGCGGTTCCGGCGGTTACGTCATTGCAAGGATAACCGACGAGGAGCAGAAGAAGGGCAACCTAGGAGGCCCGGAGCTTTTCCTTGCCGGCATTGGCCGGCTTGACGAGGACAGGTTCGTGAAGTACCACTGCAACAAGTGCGAAAAAGAGTACGACGGCGCGCCTGCTATCCACTACGAGAACCCTAACGAGGAACTGGGGGAAGGGGTGACGCTCATCGAAAAGGGCGAGTACAAGTGCAGGACGTGCAGCTCTACCATCGCACAGTACAGAAAGTTTGACGCACCGGCACAGCAACGGCAAGAGCAGGTGGAGCAGGCGCCAAGGGCCGAGCAGGCAACTCCTGATCTAGTGGTCGCGCCCACCACAATCAACGCGGGCGACAGCTTTATCCCGATACAGTCGCTTGTCGGCATGTCGGCCTACGACAGCGAGGCGATGCTTATAGGCAAGGTGGAGCAGGTCGGCCTTGAAAGGGACGGAAGCAACGCCAAGATCACGTTCAAGATAGGCGGCAAGCAAGTGCCGTGGGAAGGCATCTCAAAAATAGGCGACATCGTGCTGTTAAAGACATCAGATGCAAAGGTGACTGCGAGCGGAAGGTGCCACGCGTGCGGCTACCAGAACGAGGCCGGCTCTGCGTTCTGCGCGGAATGCGGGACAAAGCTCTGACTACTTTAGTATTATCCTTGCGTCAACAACACGCGCGCCTCTGCCCTCTTCGAGCACAAGGAGCGGGTTGATGTCGAACTCCTTTATCTCTGGAAAGTCGACCACCAGCTGCGACAGCCGCTGGAGCGAGTCTGCAATCGCCTTAATGTCCGAAGGCTTTTCGCCCCTGACGCCTTTTAACAGCTGGATGGTCTTGATCGACTCGACCATCTTGCCAGCTTCGCGCTCATCCACGGGGGCGACGCGAAAGACCACGTCCTTGAGCACTTCGACATAGATGCCGCCGAGCCCGAACATTATGACAGGCCCAAACGTCGGGTCTTGGCTTGCGCCGAGGATCGTCTCCTTCGCGGCCTTTACCATCTCCTGCACGAGCACTCCCTTTATCTTGGCGTCTGCCTTGTACTTTTTCGCGCCTTCCATTATCGACCTGAAAGCGGCGCGCAGCTCGTCGTCATTTTTGACGCCGACCTTGACGCCGCCCGCGTCGGACTTGTGAATGATGTCTGGCGACGCGATCTTCATGACCACCGGATAGCCTATCTCTCTTGCTGCCTTGACACATTCTTCCTCAGTGGCGCCAAGGATGCTCTTTGGAGTAGGAAACCCGTAGGCTCTCAAGACCTCGTACCCCTCCTCCTCAAGCAGGTTGCTCCTCCCCTGCCTGCGGACGTTTTCAAAGATCGACTCGACCTTTTCCTTGTCCTTGGCAAACTGGAGCGTCGGTACCTTGGTGGAAGCAGTGTCCACCCATTTTTTAAAGTCGTACATTGCCTTGAGCGTCCTTATCGCCGGCTCTGAATACAGGTAGTAGGGCACGCCACCTTCTGACATTATCGCCCTGTTTTCAACGCCTTCGGCAAGGCCCATGAGCGAAGCAAGCATCGTCTTGTCCGGGAACTTTTTCGACATCTTTACAAGGACCCTCGCAAGGTCGTCGTAGTTCAGGGTGGCTGAAGGCGTGCACATTGTGACTACAGAGCCGACGTTAGGGTGCGAAAGGACGAGGTTCAGCACGTTTTCAAACCGCACATAATCCGCGTCGCCCACAATGTCCACCGGGTTCCTCGGAGACCCGTACGTCGGTATCACCTTGGCAATGTCGTCGCGGATGGACGAGATGTCGGCCATCTTCAGCCCGTACCTGGAACACGAGTCAGTCGAAATAATCGCGGGTCCGCCTGCGTTTGAAACAATGACCACGCCGCCGTCTGGCACCGGCTGCTTTGAAAACGCAGTGGCAAGGTCAAAAAGCTCGCCCATCGTGTCGACTCTGATTACGCCGCACTGGGCAAAAGCCGCCTCATAGTTTGCGTCAGATCCTCCCAGCGCGCCTGTGTGCGAAGCTGCTGCCTTGGCGCCCTCGGCAGTCCTGCCGGCCTTGAGAACGATTATCGGCTTTTTCTTTTCGGTGGTTATCCTACTAGAGATCTCCATGAAGCGCCTTGCATTGCGGATGTCTTCAAGGTACATCACGATGACCTTGGTGTCCGGGTCTTCTGCCAAAAGCTCGAGCACGTCGCTTTCGTCCATGTCCACCTTGTTGCCCATGCTGATCACCTTGGAAAACCCTATGTTCTGCGCCTCCGCGTCCTCGACTGTGGCTGCGCAGATGGCGCCGCTCTGCGACACGAGCGCGACGCTGCCATACTTGGGCGTGATCTTCAGGAAAGTGGAATTCATTATGTTATCTTTTGAAAAGCTCATGATGCCGAGGCAGTTGGGGCCGATGACCCTGATGCCATACTTTCTGGCTGTTTCGCCCACTTCTTTTTCCAGCTTTGCTCCGGCCTCGTCGACCTCCTTGAAACCAGCTGACACGATTATCGCGCCCTTGATCCCCTTCTTGCCCACCTCTTCCATCACCGCCGGCGTGAACCTGCTAGGCGCGGCAACAACAGCCAGGTCCACCGGCTCGGACACGTCAAGCACACTCTTGTACGCTGTCAGGCCGCCCACGGTCGGGTTCGACGGGGTTATCGGGTAGATCTTGCCCTTGAAGTGCTTTGCAATGTTGTTAAAGATTGTCTTGCCAACGCCGGGCTTTTCCGAGGCCCCTATCACGGCTATGGAGCTGGGAGCGAAGAAGATCGATTTGGACATCAGGTGAAAAAGCGCCTCAGGGTGGTTATAAATGATTCATCCGGGGATTCCTTTTTACTGGGCAATTGCAATAATACATCATGGCGGGCGGCATGTGGGTAGTGCTGGTAATCCCGGCGATAATCGCCTTTGTCTTTGGGGCATGGGTATTCTACAGCATTATGGTGGACGTTTCCGAAAGGGAAACCTCGCCTCTTACCATAGGGAGGCGGACAGGGTAAGGATCACTGTAGAGCCCGGCGAATAATAATAAAAGCAACCTTTATTTTCGAATGGAAAACCCCTACAACCAGTTGAGCGCGATAAATTCTGTAGTTGATGTCGAAATGCCGGGCCTCATCTCTGACCTTCAGGCGCTGATAAGGCAGCCGAGCGTCTCTGCTAAAAAGCAAGGCTTGGTCGAGTGCGCCAACCTCGTGACAGAGACGATGCGCAGGGCCGGCATCAGCTCCGAAGTGCTGTACCTTGACGACAAGAGCATCGCGCCCATAGTGTACGGCGAAGTAAAGTCAAGGACAAACCCTGACAAGACGCTGCTATTCTACAACCACTACGACGTGCAGCCGGAAGAGCCGCTGGAACTTTGGAAGGACGAGCCCTTCAGTGGCAAGGTCGAAGGCAACTACATTTTTGGAAGGGGCTCGGCTGACGACAAGGGCGAGCTTATGACGCGCATAAAGGCGGTGGAATACTTTTTGAAAAAGACCGGCGACGTGCCCTGCAACGTAAAGTTCATGGTTGAGGGAGAGGAAGAGGTAGGGAGCGTGCACGTGGAACAATATCTGGTCAAGTACCGCGAAAGACTGTCTTGCGACGGCGTGATATGGGAGTTTGGCTACGTCGACGCAAAGGACAGGCCGGTGATCAGCCTCGGCATGAAAGGATTATTGTATGTCGAATTGATAGCAAAGGGACCTTCAAGAGACGCCCACTCGAGCCTAGCGGTGCTCATCGAAAACCCGGCGTGGCGTCTCGTGAATGCGCTTGCCACGATGCGAGATTCCACCGGAAAGATCCTGATAAAGGACTGGTACAAAGAAGTCAGGTTATTTACAAAGGAGGAGCTCGGCGTGATATCGAAAGAACCATTTGACGATAGGGAGTTCAAGCAAGAGTACGGCATCGGCAGGTTTGTCAGGAACGTAAAAGGCAAGGATGCAAAGAAGGCGCTGGTCGGCATGCCCACCTGCAACATTGCGGGGTTCAACTCCGGCTACATCGGCGAAGGCGCCAAGACAGTGCTTCCCGCGCAGGCGATGGTCAAGATTGACTTTCGCTTGGTGCCGGACATGGTGCCTGAAAATCAGTTAGAGCGCCTGAAGAGGCACCTAAAGCAAAAGGGCTTCGGCGACATCGAGGTAAGGTTCATCCACGGCGAGGCGGCCGCAAGGACTCCGATCCGGGACCCGTTCGTCAGGCAGGTGCAGCAGGCGGCCCGTGAAACCTTCGGGTCCGCAATAACGAGCGTTTCTTCCGCCGGCACCGGGCCGATGTATTCATTTATCAGGGTGTTAAGGGCGCCCTGCATCTCCATCGGCAGCACGTACATGTTTGCCCGCATCCATTCGCCAAACGAGTTTGCAAGGATCGACCTTTTGAACAAGACGACAAAGTGCATCGGCAGGATAATGGAAAGGTTCGCATACTAGAGGAATCTGCCGCTGAATTAATAATGAGCCGGGCAGCTCTATAGCTGTTGAAGCGGGGGCACTATGTCATCATTGGAGGGGCCGCGCTGTTTGCACTCGGGATATCGGTGATAGTGGCTTGGGCGCTCCCGATAGCCGAGCAGATCCGGAAAGAGACTGCCTTTTTGCAGGGTGAGCAGCTCAACCCCGGCGAGTCAGAGTCGCTGTTGCTCGAAGTCACGGACACTTCAAAGCCGCTGTCCGTGTTCGTGTCATCTACAGACGCGGCGGTGCCTCTTGCAATAGGGGTCTCCTCGCCGGAAGGAGAGGTCCTGCTCGACCGTAACTTTACCGAAAATACTATCATGAGCACAGAGCCGACCGTGACCGGCTCGTACGTCCTCAACGTAACAAATGAGGGGCAAAGCGCAACCAGCATAGACGCGATATTTGGCCGGTTTCCAGCCGTAGAAGAAAACAACCAAGTCGAGTTTGAAACCTTTGGCGGGGTGCTTGCGGGCGCCGGCATTGTCATCGCTGGCATAATCGTCATGATAGCCGGCGTCGCCATTGTAATAGTGGACAGGAGAAGGCGCGCGCTGTCGAGATAAGCTTGGATTCTTCTAGAATATTCTTACCATATTTTTATGTCGTATTGCATCATAATCGAACTGAACTAATCAGCCAGGCCTTTGCAGCTTTTATCGGAGTATTGGGCGAACGGACCTGCCGCGCGCTTGTAGGACTTGCAGCGGCAGGCATCCATCTGGATGATGTCACGCTGGAAAAGCTCGCGGCGCGACTCAGAAATGTAATGGGAGACGAGGTGAGAGATCTCATCATGCAAGAGGTCTTCATTAGCCTTGACAAATTGTACAGCACCTAAAAGTAGAAAGTGGATGGGGAGAGATTCGAACTCTCGACCACCTGTGTGTAAGACAGGTATCCTAACCAGGCTAGACTACCCATCCGATAAAACTGCACGCCAGCTGCGCGTATTAATAGTATTGGTAGCGCCTGCAAAATAACCAATATATACCGTAATATGATCCTCAACTTCCAGAGATGTCTTTGTTCCATAAGATCGCTCGCCCGGTTTTCATGCTTGCATTTTTTGTCGCCGTGATGGTTGTCGCTCCTACGCTGCCGAGAGTGTTTGCGCACGGAGGGATGCAGCCGCCTGCTGCGGACTTTGGAGACAAGAAGGCCAGCCTTTCCGTCAAGGTCGAGCCGATGGTCGTAACCGCCTCATCCGACCCAGTGTATATCAGTGCTAGATTCTTTGACGAAAACACCAACGAGAACTTTAAGGAAGTGACGTACAGGATATTCTTTGAAAAGGACGGCAACGAAATACCGATCCAGACGGAGGGCGGAGGTCAGTACGGAGGTCAGGGGCTCTTTTACGATCCGCAGGGCGACCTCCAGATAAAAATAGTTCCAAAGGACACGCCTGTAGCAACTGCCAAAGGCGTTGAAGAAATCCAGTACGGCGGCATATGGAACATGGGCGAGCCGATCGTGGTCGAAGGGCCGATCTTCACAGAGCCGGGCCTGTACAACCTGTTTATCGAGATACACACGGTGGGCACCACGAGGACGCAGGTGGACCCGATATTGAAGTACGACATCTGGGTAACTCCTGGCCGTGAAGAGACGATAGACGCGGAAGGCCAGCAGGTCAAGGTAAGGAACTATTATGGCGCGATCGAAGAGTCGGGGTATGACCCAGATACAAATACCATCGAGTTCTCCATGCCGTTTGACTGGAGCTCCGACATGGTCAGCAGGATAGGCATGCTCCACACCGAAGTGTTCATACCAAAGGCTCTGTCAGACTTTGACAAGCAGTCGCTCAACGCCTCGGTGAATGGCATTGGTGTGCCTGTGGCGGTAGACACGTACAACCCGGACAACACCATCGTGCACTTTACGATATCCAAGACCAACCTTGAAAACATTGCCGGCAAGGTGACGTCTGAGAACAGGACGCCTGACAAGGCAGTCTTTGCGCTCAAGCCCCCCACGGAGGAAGTCAGAGTGACCCAGAT
>DASPGV010000118.1:0-8345 GCA_035620415.1 Nitrososphaera sp. | reverse complement strand
GACTCGTACCGTAAGGTCGTGTTGCTGAACTAGCATTTCAGTCGCAAACCTCCATTATTGTCGGCACTACTTTTCTGGCTCCACCATGGACAGTTGGAATATTTAAGCCAAAACCTAACCCTGGCGGTAGTACAACTACCTGAATAAAGCGCCGGGAGAGGGATTTGAACCCTCGGGACCCTCACGGGTCACAAGCTGGCCGGTTTGACAGATTCCAGGCTTGCGCCCTACCGGGCTAGGCGATCCCGGCACTCACATCTTGGACAAGCCTGTCTGTATATTAATCATAAGCCAATGCATGCCAGCTATAAAAGAACTAATTTTTGCGAGATACTGTCGTATAAAAGAACTAGTTCGACTGGAACCACTGGAAACGCGCACGCGCAGACAAAACCTAAAAATGGAGGAACGTGCAATGGTAGTTACTTTTGACTACACAGGGGTTATCCGACAACTGCAGGGGCGGCAACCACGTCGATTGCAGCGACTGCATGTGCAAGTGCCACATCCCCGGCACGATTGAAAACCTTGCCAAGAATATTGCAAGGCTTGACCGCAAGCGGCCCGGCATCGGCGAGACCCTCTAAAGCTCGTCCGCGTTTTCCTTTTCTAACTTGTCAAGGTCGACTTCTGTGCGCACCTTGACGTTGACGGCCTGCCCGCCCGTGCTCCGCCACGCCTTTGGGTACGTGTTTGGCTTCATTATAAGGCGCTTCATTGCAAACGCTATGCCGCGGGCGTTCTGCTCTATCTCCTCTTTTGTCATCGCGGCCTGCGCAAGCCCCACCACCTCGCCCTTGAGAGAGTATACGCCCACGAGCTCGCCAACCCGCAGGTCGCTTGGCACCGCCACCACGCCGGGCACCGCAAGCGGGGCTCCGTGGCAGAGCGCGTCGACTGCCGTGTCGCGCACGGTGACTGCCCGTATGCCTTCAAGGCAATGTTCAATGGGCAGGATCAGCCGTCGCAGCTTTTCGTCGTCCTTGCGCCCCTTGTAGCGCTGGTACGCGTCGGCAAGGTCGTGCAGCTTGACCAAGCCGGCGGGCTGCTCAGCTAGGTTGCTCACCCTTGTTCTGCGGAGCTCGACCATCGTCGCGCCCGGCGACAGCACCTCGCCGATGTCGTAGATTATCTTGCGGATATAGGTGCCGGCCTGGCATAGGATCCGCATCAGCAGCAGCCTGTCGTGGGTTTCTAGGTGCTCGAACTCATAGACCGTCCTGACGCGGGTGACGCGCCTGACAGAGGAGCGCTGCGGCGGCCGCTGGTAGATCTCGCCTGTGAATTCCTGCATCACGTGCCTCAGCCTGTCGGCAGAGACGTGCGAGTGGAGGCGCGCAAGCGCATAGTACTCCTTTGGGCCCAGTAACAATACTGACAGGGCCTTGGTCCCCTCCCCGAGGCCGAGCGGCAAAAGCCCGGTCGCGCCGGGGTCGAGCGTGCCACTGTGCCCCGCCTTTTCTATCTCCAGCATGCGCTTTACCCACGCGACCACTTCGTGGCTCGTGGGGCCGGCCGGCTTGTCGACAAGCACGAGGCCGTAATACAGCAGCGATTCAATGGGTCTCTTGTCAGGGTAGTGGCCGTAGTTGTCGTTTGTGACGTCGTCATCCACCTTGACAAGGTTCTCCAGCTGCGGCAGGTTCAAGGCTATGCACCCGTATGCCGCCTGACTATTAACCGCGATATCTCGATTAGCGAGTCGAGCGGCAGCCTGTCTGTGTTGAGCACGTAGTCAAAGACCGTCAGGTCCTCGCCAAAGTTGAAGCGGTAAAGCTTGTAGTAGATCTTTTTGTTCTCCCCGTCCCTGAGCGAGATTATCCTCTTCGCTTCTGCAAGGCTGATGCCGTCGCGGTTTGCCATCCTCCTTGCCCGGTTTTCCGGCGAGCCGCGCAGCCACAGCTTGATGACCAAGTCGTCCTTTACGAGCCAGGGGAGCGTGTAGCTGGTGATGACAGCGCCTCCTTTCCTGACGATCTCGGTCAGCTTTCTGTCCACCTTTTTGTCAAATGAAGGGTCGGACTTGCGCTCCTGCATGAACTTTTTCGCCTCCGCGGTGTCCCACCAGTCGTCCCGCTCTGTAGAGTAGCCCTTCTCCGCTGCGAGCATCTTCAGTATGTCGCCCCCATTGTACATGACGAGTCCGAACTCTTCAGCGAGCTTGCCTGCTATGGTAGTCTTGCCGACGGCGGGCCAGCCTGAAATTACAACGCTGAATTTGTTTGCGGCCAACTCTAGGTCATGCTCGGCATGCTGGTCTTGGTTAGCTTTGCGATTATGCCGCTAAAGCCAAAGGAGGTCAGAAGGAACCAGCCCCAGAGGTAGACGTGACCGGGTACCCTGCAGGGTCCGGTGAGAACAGGTTCGCCGTTAGCATTCGGAGGAACTGGCGTGTCATCTTCGTTAGTCCTCGGCTGGCTGTCTGTGTCCACGTTGCCCTGGTTGCACATTATCCACGGGATCTCTATCGGAGATAGTGCGACGGTACCACCGAATATGGCTGGGAACGCGACTATCCAGATTATGAATGAAGGAACCATGTAGATGAGCATCGGGCGCATTTGTTGCTGCTGCATCTCCAGAGCCATCTTGTTGACGTACGCCTGCTTCTTTTTCAGCTCCTCGATCCTTGCCTTGTCCTGCTTTTTGATGGCGTCCGTGTACTGCCTTCGCCACTCGGTCGTCTCCCTCATGACCCTGTTCATCTTTTCAATGTCGGTGGTCTTTTTCCGGAGCAGTGCAAAGGCAAAGTTCATCGCCACTGCAATAATGAGGGCTACTATCATTGCGCTCACCAGATCGGGGAATATCGGGTTCTGTGTATATTGCGGGGTCAGCGGCCACTGCATCAGCAAGTCTTGCAGGTTCATCTCTCCTCTCCTAGAAGCATCTTTGCTATATTTGCTGCCGCTTCGTCCACCTGGCCGTCGTTGTTCATGATAATCGCAAACGGGGCGCCGGTGAGGATGGAGCAGGACGCCACCATCACCCGGGAAATGTCAAGCTCCCTCTGGATGTTTTCGGCAGATATTATGTCGCGCTGGCGCGTCTGGTCTGTCTTGCGCCGCTCCGCTATCTCCCCCGCATCGGCCGCGACCATGACCATGTTGGTAGGCTTCATGATGTTCAGCAGTCTCATCGGGAGCCCGGGGTAGTACCCCTCGGCCGTGTTTATAAAAAGATGGGTATCTACCAAAACTATGTCGTCCTTCATCTCGGCGATGCGCTGCGCGGCCATTTCCTGCAGGCGCCTCTGGTCCTCGACTGGCATCCTCCGCATTTCGTCCCTGCTCTTGAGGCCCATCCTCTTGGCCTCTTCGAACATGACTGTGCCAAATACAACTACGGTGGTCTTGCACTTTTCGTTCAGCATCTCCGCCGAGCGGGTGATGACCGTGGTCTTGCCCACGCCGGGGATGCCGACTATTACTGCGCGTTTATTGTTTCCTGCCAAGTAGACCGGCCAGACCGGGCATGTAAGTGTCGACCTGCTCTTTGACCAGCGTCTGGTAGTAGCTGACCATGATGTTGACCATAAGGAGGATGCCGGTTCCAGTACCAAAGACGCCTAATACGTCGGAAATGCCAGCCAAGAGCCCGATTATCATCCCGGAAAGCAGGGTGAGCGCGGGGATGTACCTGTTGAGCAGTGTCTCCACGGACCCTTCCGAGCGCCTAAAGCCGGGCACCTGCACGTCCGCGTCAAGGAGGTTGCGCGCCGCCGTTCTGGCAGACAGCCCACCAAGCTCCACCCACAATCTTGAAAACACCGTGACGATTGCCGTCAGGAATAGCACGTATACCACGGCCCTCACCGGGTCGAGCGCCGCCTGGTCAAGGCTCCTTGGGGCTGTGATGTAGTACAGCACCCCGCCTATTGGCGTGGGCTGCCCTCCCTGTTGCGCGGTTTCGGTGTCAAACATGGCGATCCAGTTGAACGCCGGGTTTTCGTTGTTGGGGTTGTAGTTGGCCCAGAGCATGTTGCCCATAAAGACCGCGTTGGCGATGAGCGCGGACGCAAGTATTACCGGGATAACTGAAGTGTAGAGCAGCTTGATCGGATAAACTGCAGTAAAGCCCCTGTACTTTGTCGACACTATCGGTACGTCGACGTGTATGCCCTCGATATACACGAGCACGAGGATTACTCCTATCGTCAGCGAAAGCACAAAGAGGCTTGGAAGCTGGCCGACGCGGAATATTGCGTCCGCGCCATTACCGCTTGAAATCGCGTCGATGGTGAACGGGAAGATGCCCACCGGCCCGTCGTCTGCAGGCACGACGCTGAACACGCTCCACAGTATCGTCTGCGCGATGCCGGCCATGATGAACAGGCTGAGGCCGGAGCCCACGCCCCACCCCTTCTGTATCATCTCGTCGAGCAGCATCACTATTACGCTTGCCCCTATTAGCTGCGCAATGACGACATAGATGGCATAGGGCGCCTCGTCTGCTGTAAGCGGGCCGTAAACGCTTGCACCGTAGAGCCCGCCCTCTGCCACTATTACTATTATCGTGACTATCTTGGTCGCAGACGTGAAGAGCGAACGGTCATCCGGGTTCTTGAAGTCCAGCTTGATGAGATCGGACCCCTTGAGCAGCTGCATGAGCAGCCCTGCGGTGACTATTGGCCCGATGCCAAGCTCCATCAGGGTTCCCTGTTGCGCCGCAAAGATAACGCGTGCAAAAGCCAAAAAGTCAAAGCGCGGGTCGTCTGTTACGCCGTAAAGCGGGATCTGCCCCATGATAAGGTAGGCGAAAAGCGCGATGCCTGACCAGACGAATTTTTCTGTCAGTGAAATCTTCTTTTTCGGCTTTGGGACCTGCGGGACGTAGACTGATGCGGCCTTGATGAACCGCCGGAGTCCGTGCTCACTTGTCGCCGTGCTGCTCATCTGTTATAACCTCGCCGCCTGCTGCCTCGATCTTGCTCTTGGCACTTTCTGACACCTTGGCTACCTTGATCGCATAAGCCCCGCTGATAGAGCCTCCGCCCAGCAGCTTGTCGTAGCCCAGCGAGGTCAGGTCGAGGACAACCTTGCCGCTTTCGTCGGCCTTGCCGTGTTTTGCAAAGACGGGGTCCAGATCGCGGACGTTTATCCACCTCTGCACCAAGTTGCGGTTAAAAGAGTTGAAAGGATCGTGACCAAAGTGGTCAGGCTCCTCGATGACTGTACGTATGAAAAAGTGCTTGTGCTTTCCAGCTCCCCCGATGCCTCCCCTGCTGCCGGCCTGCCTGTGCTGGCCCACTTGACCCCAGCCGCAGTACCTGCTGCCGCGCTGCCGTCTGCTTTTTCTAAATCTAGTAGCCATAAATTACCACCGAGCTGCTGGAATTATCTATCACGTTCGCCTGCACCTTAATTAAGTCTTGCTGCACTTAGAGCATCCTCTTGACGATCTCTGCCAGCTCGCCGTCCTCTCCGAGGACGCCGTTCTGCGCGTACTGTGTCTTGGTCTTTCTCTTGAACCCTCCCCTTGGCGGTCCGAGTGCAAACCACGGCTTGATCCCCTCGAGCTTGCTCATCGCGACCTTGTCACCTGCTATTGCCGTCGCAAGGTCGTCAATGTTCTTGTACTCCTTTGGAAGGTCCGATTTGCTTATTGGCTTGTAGCCGGTCTTTCTGCCGCGCTTTTCAAGCAGCTCTTTCACGATGCCGGCGTCCGCCTTTGTCCATGCTACTTCCTCCTTGACTCTCCTCAGCATGCCCAGGTACTCGTCGCTCTCCGGCACTATCGTCGCGCGGAAGCGCCTGTCCAGGTTGAGGCCGTCTAGCGTGGTCTTGGCCCACTGCGGAATGTTGACCGTTCCCTTTATTCTGACTACGAGATATGCCATAAGTTTCAACCTACGCTGTATGTGCTCCGCAGAGCATTGAAAATAGCCTTTGTCGTGGACGACATTGTGTTTGTAGACCCGAAGGACTTTGTCCACGAGTCCTTCAGCCCCGCCAGCTTGAGCAGGCTCTTGATGTTTTCGCCCGCAACTATCCCAAGCCCCCTCGGGCCCGGAATGATTTCTATAGTGACGCTGCCTCCCTTGCCGCGCACCTTGAAAGGCACGGAGTGGAGCTGGTTGCACTTGCATTCCCAGCTTCCGCAGCCCAGCTTAACCGGAATGACGTTGAGGTAAGCAGCATTGGTCGCCTTGTCTATTGCAACCCTCATCTGGGACGCCTTGCCCTTGCCGATCCCGAACCAGCCGGCCTCGTTACCGACAGCCACCAGCGCGTTAAAGCGCGTCATCTCGCCGGCGTCGGTCTGCTTCTGGACGATGCCGACGTGGACCACCTGACTCTTCATGTCCGGCAGGAGGTGCTTTACTATCTCTGCCTCCTGTATCCTCATGCCGTTCTCGTAGATCTGGTCCATCGAGTTGATCTTGCCAGCCATCACCATGCTCCCGAGCGTGGTACGTGGCTTCCATTCCACCTGCTGTTGCTGGCTTGGTGTGTAGCGACTCATTTCTTCTTGCTCTTGCCTCCCTTAGCAGATTTCTTCTTCCCCTTTTCTTCCTTTGCTTCTTTCTTCTTGGTTTCCTTCTTCTCCTTTGGAGCCTTCTTTTCTTCCTTCGCCGGTGCCCCTTTCTTTTCCTTGTGAGCTGGAATCGGCGCTTCTTTCTCTTCTTTCTCTGCGTGAGCCTTCTTGGGCGCCGCCGGTTTTTCTGCCAACTTGCCGCCGGATATCCTGCTCTTTATTTCTTCAAAGTGTGACGGGTATTCTTCTGGATTGAGGCCATTCTTCAAAATGCTTGAAAATCGAGCGTTGTATTCTTCCTTGTTATCCTTCAGGCTTGATGCATACTCGGCGATGTGTTGGCCGCTGATCCTTTCCTGCTCTGGAAGCGACTCTTCAGAAACAGGCATCGAAACGCCGCCGTCGACGATGCCCTTCATGCAGGCCGCCACCCTTGATGTAAAGTGGTCCTTGCCGATGTAGAGTACCGCGTTCTTTACTTCCTTTGCCAGCGCCTTCTTGGCCATAAGCATGCCGGTGAGGTAGCACGCCGGCAGGTTGTTGAGAGCGCCCTTCCAGCCCTGCTTTTCAAGCTCCCTGCTGTGGGCAGAGGCGATGACAATGTCGCCGGTGGGCGTGGGCTTTAACACCTGAGCCGCGACGTTCTGGTCGCTTACCTTGACGGTCACAAAAGAGTGCCGACCGATCAAGATCGCGGCCCTTTTGCGATAATTCGTTTTATCGTCCCTAATCCTTTTTAGCGTATGAACATAAGTCAACAGTTATCCACCATTCAACGATTAGAGAAGCAAGAAATGTAAAGCACTTATAAACGTTTTAGGATTACCTCATTTTCTCGTCATTCTCTTTGCGATCGATGCCGCGTACGCGCCGGCGCCGACCCCGTTGTCGATGTTGACAACCGCGAGCCCGAGCGTACAGCTCTGCAGCATGGACGCTAGCGCTGCAATCCCGTTTGCGCCAAAGCCATAACCTGTTGACGTGGGGACGCCCACAACAGGTATGTCCGCCACCGACGCGACCACGGACGCGAGCGCCCCTTCCATCCCTGCAACGACTACGATGGCGCCTGCGTTCTGCTCCGCTATATCCTTGAGCGCAGGAAAGAGCCTGTGCATGCCTGCGATTCCAATGTCATAGCTAGCTATTGCCTCGCAGCCCATTGCCTTGGCGACAAGCCGCGCCTCTTCTGCAACGCCGATATCAGAAGTGCCGGCTGCCATTATCCCTATCCTTGCGCCCGTCATCTTACGGCCAAACGACCTGTCGGATGCCAATAGTGTTGTGCTGTTCCTGCCCACTTCGACGATCATGCCTTTCTTCTTCAGCGCGTTTGCAACCTTGGACAGCTCGCTCTTCCTTATCCTGCTGACGACTGCCTGGCCGTTGCGCCGGATTGCAGCAAGCGCGATCCTGATTACGTCTTTGTATTCCTTGTTCTCTGCAAAGATTATCTCCGGCATTCCCTTGCGCATCTCCCTGTGGATGTCCAGCTTGGCGATATCGCCAATCTTTTCGATCGCGTGGATAGAGATCTCCTTTTCCACGTCTGAGAGGCTCAGGCTGCCGTTCGCAAACCTGTCCAGGATTGTGTGCAGGTCCATCTGTCAGCCAGCTATTCCGCAAAAAGAGAATAAAAGGATTGTTTAAAGTGGGAGCGCCTTTATCGCTTCCTTCACGCTTGCTATGCCCTTGCTAAAGATGTCCTGCTCAAAGCTGTCCAGCTTGAGCTCGATAATGCGCTCGACCCCGCCGGCGCCAATTACCGCCGGCACGCCGACACAAAGGTCGGAGACTCCGTACTCGCCTTCGAGCAGGGCCGAAACTGGAATTACCAGCTTTTTATCGCGAATGGCCGATTCGAGCAT
>DASPGV010000117.1:0-21242 GCA_035620415.1 Nitrososphaera sp. | reverse complement strand
TAATCGTCACCGGGGACCTGACTGACGAAGGGCTGCTCTTCCAGTTTGAAAGGGCAAGAAGCGAGCTCAAGCGCTTCAACTGCCCGAACGTGATTATAGCAGCGGGCAACCACGACTACAGGCACACGGGATACTTGCTGTTCAAAAAGTTCTTTCCGTCAAAGCAGATCTACGAATTTGACGAGGCCATAGTCCTAACACTGGGCACGGCAAGGCCGGACAGGGACGAAGGCGAGGTCGGCTACCGGCAGAACCTGTGGATGGAAAAGACACTGACGAAGTACCCGGAGACAAAACCAAAGATAGTGGCGATGCATCACCACCTGATAGGAATCCCGGATACCGGCACCGACAAAATCATCATCTTGGACGCCGGCGACACGCTGCGCACATGCCTGCAGTCCGGAGTCGACTTGGTGCTGTGCGGCCACAAGCACAGGCCGTGGGTGTGGAACCTCGGGCGGCTGGAGATAGCGTACGCCGGCACGGCGTCGTCGTCAAGGTTCCGGGGGTTCTTTGAAAACTGCTACAACATTATTGAAATAGAAAAAGGCAAAAAACCGCGCGTCGACATCAAGATAGTTGGCAAGAAGCGCTTCCCGCTAGCACAACTGGTGGAAAGCTACAAGCCCTTCCTGGAGCAGACATAGACATGCGAGTTTCCACCAGTTCCATCGGAACTTGAAAGAATTAGACTGCTATTTTGTTGCATAACCCGCGGCGGTCAGACCGGAGCGATATTCTATGCACGGTGTCGTCTTGTATTATGATATTCTGACATCTACTATCTTCTTCCTTATTTGTTGAATAAGCTCCTGCTGCTCATCTGCAACACTGCTTTGGAAGTCTCTTGCAAGCCACCTTAGCAGCGAGGCAACCTTGGTATCTGGTATCTTTCGCCTATTGTACATTGCTTTGGCTAACAGCTGAAGGTGATCGTATTCTTCCTTACCGAACCTCAGATTAACTTGACGACTTTTCTGAGAAAATTGATTAATTATATATATAAATAGAAATTTGCTATATATAAGGTTTATAGAAAAAATGTACCATTTTATAGCTTTTTGGTACAATTTACATGATTTATCAATAAGAATGGCCCGAATCCCGAATCCCCCTGAATTTTAGTATTTTCAGGTCGTTCACCCTATCTTGTCTCATGGGCCTGTCTTGGTCGTTCATTCATTTTCATGAGGGAATTTTTCTGAACGTTCGGTTCATCCATGTTCGGTTTCACTCATTCTGGGTTATATTCAGTTACTTTTATTCTACAAATGTACAGATCTACAGTACCAAGCTAGCCTGATTTAGATATAATTTAGATTTGAGTTTCGAGTTCATGACAAATAAAAGGCCTACTTTTTTTGACTTGTCCAAAAAGAGATCCTAGCACTTCACAACTTACACTTCGCAAGATGGGCTGCAAAGCGGGGCAACTCGTACTGGCAGAAATTAGCTCACACAAAGAATCTGTGGAAAGCCCTCAGCATGAACAACAACACGAGTTTAGTGTAAATGAACAAGCCAAACGTTTGGAGTTTGTAGAAGAATTCTTTGAAAGAATTAATTAATGAGAAGCACCTACTGAAGGACGGCAGCAGTGAAGATTCAGAGTTAATCCTGAAGCTATGAAGAGAAGGCATTTGACTGAGCTGCCGAATTTAAGCCGCAAATAGATATGCTTATCATTATTGCTAATCATAACTGCCTATCCTGATATGTGGTTTATTTCCATATTTTATTATGGTATTTAGTGTTGATATTGTTAGATAGACTGGATATACTTGTAGAATTTATATCTATTATTGTCAAAAGCTGAACTGCACATTAATATACCTGTTGCTAGCCTAGGTAACTCATGGCTCAAATGCCAGCACTGATACCAAAGGAAGTCGAAATCCAGAGACTGAAAAAGATCTACATCATGGTCATCATGCTGGGTTCAATAGCAGCCTCGGTAGAAGTCGACAACTTTGTCGACGGCTCGCTGCACCAGACGGCAATCAGAGACTCCGCATTCACGCCGGCTCACTGGTGGCTATACAGCCACTTCGTAGCGCTCCCACTGGGTTGGGGCTTTGTCGCCATGTACGACAGAAGGGTACCAATCCTCAGGGGTCCAGGCAACTCGATGAACACCGGTCTGAAGCTGACCATCCTTGGCTACCTGGCCACGATGTTCACAATCGGTGTCAACGAGATGTGGCACTTCTGGTTCGTCGAAGAAATCTTCGCAGTTCCTAACCACTGGATGTTCAACATGGGTGTCGTCGTGGCATTCATGGGCGCTCTGGCATACGTAGTCAGAGTATACGCCAGACTGGTGGAGCTGGGTGCAGAAACGCCTGCAAGGAACCCATATGTGGCCGAAATGTACAAGCTCGCACTCGAAGGCAAGCTGTACAGCAGGTCCATCCCGTAAACTGGAGTTTCGACTCAAGACGTCTGGAAAAACCAGACGCCTACCTTTTTCTCTTTTTATCTTCGAACAAACTTATAGTATATTCTACCGTACATCGCGACTGAAAAATTTTTAACGGTCAATTGCAGAATAGCATGCAATGAAAGCGCTTCCCGTGCTGATTGCCGCATTGCTGTTAACAACCCTTGTTTCAATGACTGGAAGCGGCCATGCCGCGGTGCTGCATGAAGTTTCGACTGCAACTGTGCACGTTACCGGCCCTGCCGCGCTTAAAGGTTCAATAGCCAATGTCCAGCTCGACAGCGACGGGAACCCTGAATGGGTCCAGTCGGGGATATGGGTCCTGCGCCTGCGGCCTAGTACAAGCGATTCCGACATTCCTACGGCGCAGTTCATAGCAAGGATGTCGATGGTCATGGTCGACGGGACCGCGATGCACAGCCACACGATAACCGACTTTACGCTGACCAACGCCACGATGGAAGGCAACCCCACCCACGTCTTTGAAGGGACGGCGACAGTCTCGATGAGGGACGGACCGGTTTCTGATGTTCCGGTAACCATCAAGATATTCAACGACGCCGTGATCGGGATATGGCTCGACCCTGAAGCTCTGGATTCGCACTTTGGCGACGGCCCAGTTTATGGCACGCTTGCCCCGTCTTCAAGGACAAAGATGGTAGACCTTCGCGAAGGCATGACCATGAGCGACAGGCCGGCCAATGCGACGAGCACCGATCTGGAAAAGAGCTCTATCAACTATTATGGGAACGCGACAGGCTACCTGGTGCAACCTGCCGGCGAAACCAACCTACCTGCAGTTGTAGTGATCCACGAATGGTGGGGGCTCAACCAGCACATCAAAGATGCCGCCGACAGGCTCGCAGCTGAGGGCTATGTCGTGCTAGCTGCCGACCTCTACAGCAGCGAAGTGGCCACGGCGCCCGACCGCGCAAGGGAGCTATCAAGTTCTGTAAGGGACGACCCCTACGGGGCGATGAATAACCTCAATGCCGCGGTGGAATATGCTGCGGCGCTCCCGAACGTGAACGCCTCACGGATAGCGGCTCTCGGCTGGTGCTTTGGCGGCGGGCAATCCATGCTGCTCGCACTCAACGCCGAGCGGCCGCTCGCTGCCACGGTAATTTACTACGGCACTCTGGTGACCGACGAAGAGCGGCTGTCGGTTATAGAATGGCCTGTGCTTGGGATATTCGGCTCTGAAGATCAATCAATCCCAGTCGCCACAGTGGAAGAGTTCGAGTCTGCTCTTGATGTCAACGGCATAAAGGAGGAGATATACATCTACGAAGGGGTTGGACACGCGTTTGCAAACCCGTCGGGAGACAACTACGCGCCGGAAGAAACGGCCGACGCGTGGGAAAAGACGCTGGCGTTTCTGGAAAAATACGTCTAAGCTTACTCCCGTCTGAGCGCCACTATCGGAGGCAATCGCGATGCCTTCCACGCTGGATAGCTGCCTGCCAGCACCGAGAGCCCCACCGAAAGCCCCCAGACGAACCCTAGGTCGGAAGGCAGGTACACGGGCGAGAGCCCCTCAGAGTCGGGACCCTGCGCAAACCCCGCCACGAGGATGTAGCCACCGGCTATTCCAAGTGCCAGCCCGAGGCTAGCTCCAAATACGCCTATCGTCATGGCCTCAGCAAGGAACAGCGAAAGGATAAAGCCGTTCTGCGCGCCAATCGCCTTCATCGTCCCGATTTCCCTTATCCTCTCCATCACCGAAGTGTAGAGGGTGGTTATGATCCCGACGCCTCCAACCAAAAGCGCGACAAGCGCGATGCTCAGGATAAATGACGTAAAGCCCGAAGTGAATCCCTGTATGGTTTCTAGGATCGCCTCCGGCGTGGTGATCCCAATGTCGTTTCCGTAGAGCTTCCTTATCTGCTCCTCGACTGCAGCCACATGCTCGCCGTCTTCTGCTGCGACCAAGAGCGCGTCGTACCTGCCGGCCTTGTTCAGCAGCGCGTCACCGGATATCCTGTTGAACACCACCGCGTTGTCGATTGTTGGGTTGCCGGTGGGGAGCATTATGCCGCTGACAACAAAGCTCTTCGACTCTTCCTCCTGCTTGCCCGTGTCGGCGTCGACGAACGAGTACGTAACGCGGAGCGACTGGCCCACGGTCGCAAAGGGCGTGTTGTCGCCGGGCGGGTTTGCCACCCTGTCTGAAAGCAGTATCGCGGACGGGTCGTTCTGCCTGATGCTCGAACCTTCGACGAATTCAAGAGTGGGCGAAATGACGTACAGCTTTTGCGGATCGATTGAAAACACGGTGGTGTCGACGGACTTGCCCCTCGACTGGAGCGTGATCTGGCCCTGGTACGACGGTATGACGTCGTCCACGAACGGGAGCGACCTTATCCGGTTGACGACCGCCTCGTTGAGCGTTATCTTGGGCGCAGGCGGCGGTCCCCCTCCAAGCGGCCCCTGGTTGCTCTCCTGCGCGCTCGTCACGAACATGATGTTCGGCGCCAGCTGGGAAAACTGCTCGTCAATGAACGCCCCAAAGCCGGCGCCAAGGCCGTTGAGCGCCGTCATGAGCGCGCTCCCGACCACAACCATCAGAACCGTCAGGGCCGACCTCATCTTTCTCTCCTTCAGCGCGTCAAATGACAGAGAAAAGATCTGAGCTATGTTCATTTGTGATCGTCTTTCTTGTGGCTGTCAAGTACAGACTCGATGTCGTCGTCCTGCTTGCCCGCTTGGAAGGTGCGCTTCAATGCAGTCTTTTTCCTCCTCCTGAATGCTACCGCTGCAGCAATCCCGGCAGCCGCCGCAGCTCCTATGCCGATCGGCGCGCCAGAGCTCAGGATGCCGCCATTCTGCGCGGACTCGTCGTCCTGCCGCTCCGGCACAAACTGCACCTCGGAATCGATGTCAAGGGTGTGGGTCTCCCTCAAGTCGTCCTTGTAGGTTATCTTGAATGAAACGGGATAGGTGCCAGCGCCGGCACTGCCGACCGCTACGGGTATGCTGAACGGAAGTGGCGAGTTCTCCTCAAGGTCGCCGATGTACTGCGACGGCGGCAGGTCCGACACAAGGTTCCCTGCGCCTGTAACCTCGATGGTGGTGAAGAGCGCCAGAGTGTTGCCCTCGTTTAGCAGGCTGCCGACGATGTTGGGTTCGCCTCCGATGTACTCTACCGCGATGTCGTACGCAATGATGCTGATTTCGCCGGCGACGTAGGTTCCAAGCGCAAACTCTTCAGTGCTCTCCACGCCGTTCGACGAGTATTCGACTGTCACGTCAAACGAGGCCGGGTTCCCGATAAGCGAGCTTGCCGCAAAGACCGTCGTGGCAAGATCGACCTGTGAGTCCTCCTCGATCCTCTGGACGGTCCATTTCGTGTCGCCGAGGATCTTTAGCGAATCTGACGGGGACTCGATGGTCACGACCACGCTAGTGATCGGGGTCGTTCCGCCGTTTGCCACGCTGAACATAAAGTCCTCGATCTTGCCGGCCGCGATCTGGCTGCTGGCATTTCCGTCGCTGGAAGTCCTGCTCACGGCAACGATGGCTTCGCCCGTTATCCTGAACGGCACGTCCATTTCCACGTTTCTCGGTGTCCCCGTCTCAAAGATCCTCGAATAATCCACCGACAGTTCTGCAGTATATTCGTCCACTCTTGCAGCGTCCAGCACGTCCACGTCAAAGAACAGGGTAAACGTAGTGCCAACTTCTGCAACCTGGTTGAAGGAATCCACAGCAGGGGCTCCGGCCGACTTGCCTGTAGCCTGAAAATCGTCTGGAAGAGTCAGCCGGCCGGTGATGCCGGAAATGTCTGACGGGCCCCTGTTTATCAGGACGACCGCAAGGATGGAAGTGCCGTCGCCGGGACCCACTTCAACTTCCGTACCGTTCTGCTCGCCGGACGTCCAGTACGCATCCAGGAACACGGGCCCGCTGAAGCTGCCTTCAATGATCTCATCTCTGGTGGGGGTGCGTTGCGCGTAGGCTAGGACCGGGACCAAAAGCATGGCCGCTAGCAGCACGATTATCACAATCTTCAGTGGTACGCTACCTCCCTTTCCACCATCCCGTCCCGGATAAAGATCGCTCTGTCGGTTGCCTCTGCAAGCTCGGGGTTGTGGGTTACCATCACTATGGTCCGGCGGAACTTGCTTGAGAGCATCTTCAGCAGGTCGAACACCTCCTGCCCAGTCTTTGTGTCAAGGTTGCCCGTGGGTTCGTCTGCAAGGATTATCGCCGGGTCATTCATGAGCGCCCTTGCTATGGCGACCCTCTGCTGCTGGCCGCCGCTCAGGCTGGCCGGCTTGTAGCCTGCCTTGTCGCTGATGCCGAGCACGTCAAGGATCTTCATTGCGCGCTGCTGCTTCCTGTCGCCCTCCATGCCGGAGAATATCGCCGGAAGCTCGATGTTCTTCAAGACCGTCGTCCTGTTTATCAGGTTGTACGACTGGAAGATAAAGCCGATAAGGTGGTTTCTCATCGTTGCGAGCTCGCCGTCTGAAAGCGTGAACACGTCGACTCCGTTGATTATGACCCTGCCAGATGTCGGCCTGTCAAGCGCGCCTATCATGTTGAGCAGGGTCGACTTGCCGCTGCCCGACGGTCCAATGATCGAAACAAACTCGCCTTTTTTTATCGAAAGGTTCACGCCGCGGAGCGCAGCTACCCTGCCCGCCGCGGAGTCGAATATCTTGACTATGTTTTCAACTTTGAGAACTACATCGTTCCCGTTGCCAACATTCTTGCCTGTCAAGCACCCTATAGAAAAAGGTGCCCGCCTAATAAGGATAACTGACCAGTCAGTCAGTTTTTCCTTACCATACACCGAATCTAGATAGGATCGCAAGTTGCAAAAAATTAAATACGCATCACCAATGCTGGAGGATGTTGCCCGTCGATCCCGTCTGCGGCATTGAAATGGATCAGGAACTCGCGGTGAGCCACGAGCACCGCGGCAGGACCTACTACTTTTGCTGCGAAGGCTGCAAGCGGATCTTTGTGAAAAAGCCGGGCAAGTACTCAAAGTGATTTTATCGGCACGACAGGGAATGCGCCGCACGTCCTGCAGAACCTTCCGTCCTGCTCGATGCAGCCGCGGCATTCGGGGCAGCGCGACTCGCAGTCCTCCTCTTTTAATGGCGGGAAGTAGCTCCTGAAAATCGCGTAATAGTGCAGGTGCTCCTTACTCCTTATCGCGACGCCGTCCTGATCTTTCGCTATCTTTATCTTGTTGGCAAAGGTAAGGTCGTCGATCATTTCTCCGACGTAGTTCTGATATTTGTCAGTGGCTGCGCCTTGCTCCTGCGCAAGCTTGCTCCTCCACACGAGTTCGCCAAGCGCGGCCTCAAAGCACCTTCTCAGGATGAACTTGCCAAATTTCCTACCGTCATGCTCGCCCACCTTTTCGCTCGTGCTGATTGATTTTGCATATGACGCGAACAGGTCGTCTAGGAATGGCGTCTTTACATTCACGCCCGCATGCTCGCCCAGCTTTATTGAAGAAAAATGCATGACCTGCCAGAGTCTTTTCAATTCAAAGTCTAGCTTTTGTGTGTCAGAGTAATACCGGGACAGGTAATTGTAGCCGGCAAAAAGCTCGTCGCCTCCGTCGCCCGTCATTATTGCCGAACATTCGTCACTTTTTGCCTGCTCTATGCCGGCGAGCGCAACTGCCGAATTCCTGATCTCTATCGGGTCAAACGTCCTGAAAATCTGGATCACCTGCTCGACCAGCTCGGCCATCCTGTTCTGGTCGAAAATAACCTCTACGTGCCTTTTGCTGTACTTTCCTGCAGCCTGCCTAGCGTAGGCAAGGTCCGGCGCATCTTTGCCAAAGCCTGCAGCGACTGAATATTTCGGATGCAGTATGCTTGCCAGAATGCTGCTATCGAGCCCACCTGAGAGCAATAATGCGTCCGCGTGGTTTCGCTCGACGCTTTCAGCCAGCAGCCCAACAAGCTGTTCGCAGTTCAACACAGAACAAAATCCGCTAGTGCTTATTCTTCTTTGCCGTCCGGCGGCGCTTCGCAGAATTCCGTCAACACGCCGTTGAGCGACTTGGGGTGTATGAAAGTGATCCTGCGGCCGTACGAGCCGGTGCGCAGGCCGCCCAGCATCTTCATGCCGTTGGCAGACGCCCGCGCAACATCCTTTTCGATGTCATCTGCCGTGATTGCAATGTGGTGTATGCCTTCGCCGCGCTCCTGCAGGAACTTTGATATCGGGCTGTCAGGCGATGTCGGCTCCATGAGCTCGATCCTGGTGTCCTGCAGCATCAGCATAGCGACCCTGACCTTTTCATTTGGCACCTCTTCAATTTCTAGGTGGTCGACGTTCAGTATCTTCTGGTAGTTCTTGAGGGCCTCTTCGACGTCCTTAACGGCTATTGCAATGTGGTCGACTCTCATTCTACATCATATTTTGCTGGTTTTGGTTTATTTAACATATCTAGAACGATATCTTGGGCTCGTACCTGCCAAAGACTGTGCGCAGAGTACCGCTAATCTCGCCAAGCGTGCTGTAGCTCTTCACCGCGTTGATTATGTGGGGCATTAGATTCTCGTCCTTTTCTGCCGCCTTTTGTAACTGCGACAATGCTTGGTCAACTTTTGATCTGTCGCGGTTGCTCTTTAGCTCCTTTAGTCTTGCGACCTGCCTGTTCTCTATCTCAGGGTCTATCCTGTTAAGCTTTGGCTCGATATTCTGTGCGTCCTGGTACTTGTTGACTCCGACAATGACGCGCTTGTTCTCGTCGATCTCCTTCTTTAGCTGGTACGCGTTGTTCCTGATCTCCTCCTGGAAGAACCCTTTTTCAACAGCTATCAGCGCGCCACCCATCCTGTCTATCTTTTTGAGGTACTTGCCCACCTCTTCCTCTATCCTGCCAGTCAGGTATTCGACATAGTAAGATCCGGCCATCGGGTCGACAGTCTTTATCACGCCTGTCTCGCCTGAAATTATCTGCTGGGTGCGGAGAGCCACCTTGACCGACTCTTCCGTCGGGAGAGCAAGCGCCTCATCGCGCGAGTTGGTGTGCAATGACTGGCAGCCGCCGAGCACCGCTGCAAGTGCTTCGGTCGCGACCCTGACGATGTTGTTATCTACCTGCTGCGCTGTGAGCGACTCGCCGGACGTCTGCACGTGGAAGCGCAGGTGCATCGACTTTTGGTCCTTTGTGCAGAAGCGCTCCTTCATTATTTTCGCATATATGCGCCGGGCAGCCCTGAATTTCGCAATCTCTTCAAAGAACTCCATTGTACAGCAGAAAAAGAACGAAAGCCGGGGTGCAAAGTCGTCGACCTTCATGCCCCTTGACGTGCAAGTCTCGATGTATTCAATCGCGTTTGCAAACGTGAACGCGAGCTCCTGCACCGCGTTGCATCCAGCTTCTCTCATGTGGTAGCCCGAGATGCTGATCGGGTACCACTGGGGCACCTTCTTTGAGCAGTATTCGATCATGTCGCCTATGAGCCGCATCGACGGCTTGGGCGGGTAGATGTACGTGTTGCGCGCAATGTATTCCTTCAGGATGTCGTTTTGGGTCGTGCCGCGCAGTTTGTCAGGCGTCACCCCCTGCGACTCTGCGACAGTGATGTAGAGCGACAGCAATGTCGACGCGGTGGAGTTGATCGTCATGGACGTGCTTACCTTGTCGAGCGGAATCCCATCAAAGCATGTCATCATGTCCTTTATCGAGCTGATGGCGACGCCTGTCCTGCCGACCTCGCCCTCCGACTGGGGGTCGTCCGAATCTCTGCCTGTCTGGGTCGGCAGGTCGAATGCCAGCGACAATCCGGTCTGACCGTGGTCCAACAGGAACTTGAAGCGCTTGTTGGTCTCCTCCGCGCTGCCAAAGCCGCTGTACTGGCGCATGGTCCAAACGCGCTCGCGGTACATGTTTGGATACAACCCGCGCGTGTATGGGTACTTGCCGGCGTCCTCGTCGTGCCGGCCGTCATATTTCGTCAGGTCCTTCTTGCCATAGACGCGCTTTACCGGGATATTGGAATCGGTCTTGAAGTTCTCGCCCGCCTTTGCCATCATGATCACCTGATGAGGTGGCCCGCCAGCTCCTCCGCCGCGGCGTAAGGATCGATCTCTTTCTTGGCCAGCTTATCGACAAATTCGGAATATTTCCTGTTGCCCGCAAGCATCGCAGAAGCCTTTTTCTCGACCATATTTAAAACCATGTCTCTCAGTTCGCCCTCCAGCATCTTTCTCTCGCGTTCTTTGTAATTAATGCTTTTTTCCTTTAGTAACTTATCAATACTCTTGGCGAGTTCGCGCACTCCCCTTCCGGTCTTGGCCGATGCCTTGAGCACAACAGGCTTGCGCTCGGTATCGCCTATCAGGTCGACTATGGTATTGTACAATGCAGCCGAGCCTTCAAGGTCGGACTTGTTGACTACGTACATGTCGCCTATCTCTGTGAGGCCGGCCTTGACAGCCTGCACGTTGTCGCCCGTGTGCGGAGTAAACACAACAGCTGTCAGGTCAACAACCCTCGCTATTTCGACTTCGAGCTGGCCAGCGCCCACGCTTTCGACAAGCACAAGGTTGTAGCCCGCAGCGTCAAGGATCCTTATCGCGTTGCGAAGCGACTTTGAAACGCCACCCACCGCGCCCCTCGATGCCATGCTCCTCATAAACACCTTTTCGTCGTCAAGGTTGGTCTGCATCCTGACCCTGTCGCCAAGAATCGCGCCGCCTGTTATAGGGCTGGTCGGGTCTACTGCAAGCACCGCCACCCTGTAGCCTAGCCCCTGGCACTCGGGTATCAGCCTGCCCACAAGCGAGCTCTTGCCTGCGCCTCCCGGCCCGGTGAACCCGACGGTCCTTGCCTTGCCGGTCCGGCCAAAGATCTGCCTGATTATTTCGCGGGACTCGGGCTCGTCGTTGTCAATGATGGAAATTGCCCTGGCGACGGCGCGCCGCTCGCCTGCAAGCAACGCCTTGACTATGGGAAGCAACATACCGGTGTTGTATAGCGTGCAATATTAAAGAATTCGTTATTCCTCGAGCGACTTTGAAATGATGCTGGCGAGCCTGTCGTTGCCCTCCCTGCGGCACTTCTCAACCTCGTTAACAAGCTGCTCCCTTAGCTGCCTGTAGAGGTCGAGCTGCTCCCTCACATTTCTTTCCCTGATCTTCTCGACTTCTTCAGCCGGTGAGGCCATGCAGGAGTATCGCATATTTCATATTTATGACTTCATACCGGAATTGAATAAATATTTTAAGCGGAGAGCCCAACCTCCAAGCATAATGTCGGCGCAGCAACAGCAGGCAAGGCCCATTCGCGTGCTCGTAAGCAAGCTGGGGCTAGACGGCCACGACAGAGGCGCGCTCGTCATATGCAGGGCGTTCAGGGACGCCGGCATGGAGGTCATTTATTCAGGTCTTTTCTGTACGCCGGAGCAGGTGGCAAGCATGGCCATAGACGAGGACGTGGACGTGGTTGCGATGAGCCTGCTAAACGGCGCACACCTGACGCTGTTTCCAAAGGTTGCGCGTATGCTGAAGGAGAAGGGCGCCGGCGACATACTAGTCGTTGGAGGCGGAATCATACCGGAAAGCGACAGGCAAGAGCTTGAAAGGCAGGGCGTTACTGGCAACTTTGGGCCAGGAACGCCGCTCCGTGTGATAATAAAGCACATCACCGAAAACATGCACAGGCGCTAGTTACTGCGCTTTTGCAAAGTCCCAGGTGGAGAAGAATTTCGGCTTGATCTTTAGAGCTACCTCGGTGCCGTTCCCTGCGTTTTCCATGATCATCTTGGCGATCGGGTGATCAAGCGTGCCAAGGTACTTCATGTTTATCTTCTCCGCGATTGGAATGATGCTCTCTGCGTCTTCCAGTATTGTTGTGGCCCCCTTGCCCTTGACGCCCTTGTAGGGAAAGTTCTCGTCATCGATTGAAAAGTACACGATGGGTTTGCTGCGAAGGTTCCGAACTTTCTTTCCCATCTTGTTGGTCACGACGTAGAGCTCGTTTGCATTCTTGTCATGGTAGAACCACACCGGCTGGATGTTGGGTTCGCCCGTTTCGTCAACGGTGGCCAGCTGCACGTTCAACCTGCTTTCAAGGAAGCTGTCGATTTCGGCCTTGCTCAGGCCGCCCATATCGGGGATCGCATTTACGATCTTCATGTTATACTAGACGCCAGTTTTTGATATAAAGTTTGGCTAGACCTCGGGCGCGTCGGGCCACATCATCCGGCGCATCTCCTTGCCCACCTTCTCCACTTGGTGGTTCTCTATCTCCTTCATGTAGCGTGCAAACGAGTTCTTGCCCTCCTTCTTGTACTTGCTGACCCATTCCTCGGCGAACTCGCCGGACTGGATCTCCTTGAGCGCTTCCTTCATCTTTTTCTTGGCTTCCTTGTCGATTACGCGCGGGCCGCGCGTCAGCCCGCCGTACCTTGCCGTTTCGCTCACTCGGTTGTACATGCCGGTGATGCCGTACTTTTGGATCAAATCAACGATCAGCTTCAATTCATGCAGTACTTCAAAGTACGCGACTTCCGGCTGGTAGCCTGCCTCGACCAGCGTCTCAAACGCGTTCATTATCATGGCGTGGGCCCCGCCGCATAGGTCCACCTGCTCGCCGAACCAGTCTGTCTCCACCTCCTCCTTGAAGGTCGTCTGGAGTATGCCGGGGCGGGTGCTCCCTATCGCCTTTGCCATAGCAAGGACGCGGTCCCACGCCTTGCCCGTGCGGTCTTGGTAGACTGCGACAAGCGACGGCGTCCCGAACCCCTCCTGATATAATTCGCGGACGCGCTGCCCGGGGCCCTTTGGCGCGACCATGATAACGTCGATGTTCTTGGGCGGGACTATCCACTTCCAGTGGATTGCAGCGCCGTGCGAAAACGAAAGGGCCTTGCCCTCTGTCACGTTCTTGGCGATCTCTTTTGCATAAGTGTCAGCCTGCTCCATGTCCGGGATCAGAACATGGATGATGTCGGCAGCCTTTGCAGCCTCTGCGACTTCTATCACTCTGTGGCCCTCGGCCTCTGCCTTCTCCCATGTCTTGCCACCCTTCCTGAGGCCGACTACGACCTTGAGGCCAGAATCCTTCATGTTAGACGCCTGGGCGCGCCCCTGTATGCCGTAACCGATGACTGCTATAGTCTGGTTCTTTAGCGGAGCTAGCGATACTTGGTTGTCAAGCCATTTCTTGGCGGGCATGAGACTCTTCCTCTGGGACGCATTATATTATGGTTCTGCTAATTTGCGATAACCGGTTGGAATGCTCTATGTTGCTCAGACCACCACTTGTCCAGCTTTATCAATATGAATTCAAGTTCTCTAGCGCTGGCAGTCAGGCTGTATTCAATCTTTGAGCTATTGAAACTTTTTGACACAAGTCCTTCATGTTCGAGCTCCAGCAGCCTCTCAGTTAGCATGGTGCCGCTGATGCCTGCCAGAGCTTTCTTGATTTCGTTAAAGCGCACAGGCTCTTCAGAGCCAATGATCCTCAGAATGGGCACTGTCCACCGCTTGCCAAGGATTCTCCAAACCCTGTCAGACATTTGGATGGGTCTCCCTCTGCCAGCACTGCAGGCAGTAGTCGCCTTCTGCCTGAAATATCTCTGCCTTCATGTCGCACGAGTTGCAGTTCCGATCTTCTATCATTTCTTTTCGACCTTCAGCTTGGATCTGTTGTAGGCAAACGCAAGTACTGCTAGCGTCGCTACATAGACCGTTATCATGATAGCTCCTATCCCAATGTGGGGAGGATGTTCAAGCCCAAACCCGAGGCCGGAAGCAACGTGAATCTCATGGGGCGCCGACTTGAAAAAGATGCCAACTCCAATCACTATCCCTGCAGCGACCAGATATTTCATCGGGACACCAACTCTTGCTGCGAATGCAACCACGATGACAAGGCCAAGGCCGTACAGCAGGTCTCCGACAGGTGCCAGCACCGCGGAGCCCGATTCCAGCCCAATGACTCCCATCAAGATAAAGCCTTCGCCAATGAATCCAAGCGCAAAACCTACCAAGTGAATCGCCAGGCCGGTCAGCCCGTACTTGCCAACCTGAACATGACAAAGAGGCTGTTCCTCCTGATAATACTTTCCTTCGTCATCATAGTTCCTTTAACGCACGTCATCACCACAGTGGTTATCGGAGAGACGATCTTTGACCAAGGGGGGCCGCCGTTTAGGAACGGACCACCAGACAACCCTTCGTTCAGGATAGTGCAGGCCGTTGTAGTTGGCACCGTACTTGTGTGGATAGGGATAGGCATCAGGCAGTGGTTCGTGCTTTCAAAATGGACCAAAAAGTACAAGCAGTTCAAGGAACTGCAGAAAGAGGTAGACGAAAAGCTGGACTACGACGAAAGCAACGAAAAGCAGCCTTAAGCGCTCTTCATTTCAGAGTTGAACTTTTCCATCAGTATGCCTGCGTCTCTTCCGAACAGGGAAGAGAACGCCGAGTCGATCTTTTTCCTGGACAGGTTCTCCGGCTCATAGACAGACACGCCGTGCTCCTTGTAGAGGTAAAACAGCAAAATGTCCCTGGCGTCGTCATCAAACAGGTCTAGTGCCTTTTTGAGGGCAACCTGCATCTCAGCCGCGGCAACCCTGTCGACGGATTTCCTCTTCATTAACCTAGCCTCGTTAAGCCATGATGCTCCTAAAGCAGCTGTATGTAATAATTCTGACAGGCTTTATCCTATATACACTGGAACGGCTAGTTTTTGAGCACATGAAGATACTGATAGCCGAAGATGAGCCAGACATAGCTATGCAATATGAACTTGCACTGAAGGACAGGAGGCACGAAGTGGTGGTCACAAACGACGGCGAACAATGTCTCGAAGCATTTTATCAAGAGCTGGAAAAGCACGAACCAGTCCGTAATGCGAAGACAATGAAAACTCCCTTTGATGCGGTAATCTTGGATTATAGGATGCCAAAAAAGGACGGTATGGAAGTTGCGAAGGAGATACTTGCAATAGAGCCAAAGCAGAGGATACTTTTTGCGTCGGCATATGTGCTGGAAACCTTGGTGGACTCTGTCAAGAACTTGCATCAAGTGGTAGAACTTATTCAAAAGCCATTTGAGCTAGACCCGTTCGTAGATCTAATCGAAGATAAGGGGATTTACTCCGAGCTAGAAAAGCTGAACGTGAACGCCAAGGAGATAAGGGACCTAAATCCGACACACCAGCAGGTGCAAGATCTGCTTGAGGGTCTGAAAAAACTTCAAAAGGGCAGAGCACTCTAGTCGTAGATAATGTTTGACTGGTCTATCGGCAAAACCATTGTAAAAGTGGCTCCCCCTGTGGCATTGTTGTACGCAAAGATCTCACCTTTGTGGGCATTCACTATTGCCTTACTTATGAAAAGACCAAGTCCCGTTCCGCCGTGACCCTCGATGTCGCCGCTGCTCTTTGTCACAAACTTACCAAATAGATTCGGCAGTATTTCTTGAGAGATGCCAGTGCCAGTATCGCTCACTCTGATCTCGAGCTTGTTCTTATTCGCAAATGCACGGCATTCAATCTTTATGCTGCCACGTTTGGTAAACTTCACCGCGTTACCAATGATGTTAGACAGTACCTGAATCATGCGAGGCCTGTCAAGGTCGACTTCGAGTTCCTTACTTACATCATCAAATAAAAGCTCCATCGACACATTATTTGTTAGGCTTCCTCTAGCAGAATCTACCACGCTTTCGAGCAAACTGCCTATCGTCACCTTGTCCATCTGGTACATTAGGCTCTCGCTCTCGATTCTGCTAACATCCAGGATATCGTTTGCCAGCTGTTGAAGTCGTCGTGCCTCCTTGAGTACTCCTTCCCAGGCTGCCTCTTGGCTCACTTTGCCTCTCTTGGCAAGGATGGCATAACCAAGAAGGGGTTGGATCGGAGTCCTGAGTTCATGGGAGGCGATCGCGATAAACTGATTCTTTAGTTGTTCCTTCAATTTCAACTCCTCGTTGGCCTTTTCCACATCTTTTTTCGTCTTGTAAATATCCGTTTGATCTATGAGTGCAATGTTGCAACCGACCAGAGTTCTGTGCTCATCGTGCAACGAGCTGGCGCTAAGCAAAGCTGGGAACATATCACCATTCTTCTTCTTCAGCCAGACTTCACAGTTCTCAATATGCCCATGTTTTCGCCATTTTTCAAGGTATTCATGCATAGCTACCAGATTGTTTGAGGTGACATGATCAAATATTGCCATACCAACTGCTTGCGTTCTAGCATATCCCAGACGGTCCACATATGCCTCATTACAATCAAGAATGATCCCTTCAGTATCGACTATGCAGTATAGCACTGGGGATCTCTCGTAAAGATCCTCAAGTATCTTGTATGTCCTAGAATATCGGTTGAATGTACTCTTATCTCTGTTTAGAGACCTATATGCCCGTTGCTTCAACGTACAAATTCAGCGTCTTATTACTGGAAATTAGGCTTAGTGTGTAAGTTAGTTTACACATCCATCCTTATTACTACTCCAACGACAAGCTTCAGATCCGAATTTCGGTATTAGGGTGGATATGGTGAATAACAACAGCGACGCGGGCAACAACGCTCAAGCCATTCTTCGCCAGTCGATAGACTCTGCCATACAGTCGCTCGGCGGGCCAATCCACAAGACCATAACATGGTACATGAACAGTAGGGGAGTTTTTTCTGATCCAAGAAAAATTGACATTAATCTTTTCTATTCAAACTTGCAAGAGCTTGTGGGGCCTGGCGCTGACATGATAATGGAAGAAACCTGGGAGCACCTACAAAAGACGTATGGGACTAAGAGCAAGACCAACGACCACATGATCAAGTCTTCGCCCTTGGAAAAGATACAGAAAATGATGGAGATAGGTGAGGCATAATGGAACAAGTATATCTTGATGTCAAGAGGCAGCGTAAAAATCTATTACTGGGATTGGTGGCTGCAATAGCAGCCGTAAACGCTGTCGTCTTGTTAACAGTAGGCTCTGATATAGAATCACATGTTGGTGATCTCTCAAGAATAGGAACCATAGGAAGTGCGGTAGTAATGTCATTCATAGTTGTTGCGAGGCAGAAAGTAAGTGGGCTCTTCGGCAGGGCATACCTATCGCTTGCGATAGGATTGTTGTTGTGGCTTGTAGCGGAATCCATATGGGCATACTACGAGATAGGCCTGGCGATAGAAACTCCCTTTCCGTCAATAGCCGATGCAGTCTGGATCGCAAGTTACGGACCTTTTGCATACCACATATTCACCACATCGAAATTCTTTGGTAAGGGTGTGAAGAAGTCCTCTATGATAATAGTTTCAATCGCAGCCGCGATGTTTTTGGCCTTCTATATTCAGGCTATTGTTAGTGTCTCAGAATTGGAAGGAGCTGAAGCCCTCACAAGTTTTGCGATAAGCATTGCATATCCTGTGTTTGATGTAATGCTCATAGTTCCAGCTGTCCTCATGGTCACAAACGCAGGGAGAGGACAACTTACGTCTATACCATGGATATTCATAGGATGGATCTTGATGGCTACCGCCGATAGCCTTCTTGGAATCACTGCCGTCACGAATTTCACAGGCGAGATATTCCATATCACAATGACCTACAATGCTACATACCTCTTCTTTTTGGCGGGGCTGATTTGGTACAACAAACAGTTTATCGTTGATGATAAGCAGTTAGCGAATCGAATGTAATAAGCTTATACATACAAGTAATTTTAGGGACAACAAAAAACCAAGATCTAGAAGGGTAAAAATGCCCACAATAGCTGTTGAACTTACTCAGAAGGAGTTGGAAGCAATTAAGGAATATGCCAATTTATGCGGAGAGAGTATATCCGATCTGGTCAGGAAGGCCCTTATACGAGAGGCCACCTTAGCTGATGGGTACGGCGTTGACGACCCTCAGTATAAGTATCAGATGATCGTACAAAGCGCGTCTACTAGAAGCACGGAACATATAGCTATTCAAGATAATTACAACAAAATTAGGAGAATATTAGGCTGGAGAGAAATAGAGCTCTGACGGCTGGTATATTACACGCCGATCACTGAGCGAGCTACTTAGCTGTTTTCTGTGTTCTCATTCTCAATTATTTTTCATGTTGCACATTTCTAACCCAGTTTCGCTATCAATGCGGAACTAAGAATCAATGTTCCCACAGGCAACTAAGGTTCTCCTCTCACCATTAACCGACAGATAGTTAAGGGCGCTCATGTTCTAGAATAAAAGTATGGTAGCTGATTCGTTGAAGAAGTACTTCGAATTCCTCCGCGGCAACAAATTGGTCTACCTTGGTTTCAACAAACAGCTACTTATCGGTGAGCTCGGGGGCTTCGGTGCCGGTGTCGGTGTGGCAGAGGCAGTCGCCGCTACTACTAAGGACGAGATTACGATTTCAGTATCTTCCGGAGCTGCCGACTATATTGGTTCTATCCTTGGATTTCTGGCAGTTTACTACCGCGATAATAAGGCGAAGTATAGCGATCTTGATAGAAAGGGAAGGTTTAAACAAATAATGAAGAATGCTTTTTCACTCTGGCCGTCAGTTGTAGCTGCGGACATTGCAATTATTTTTTCTAGACCATATGTTCACTATCTTTTACTTTTGTCAGGCTTTGAAGCAGGCATATCTGCAACAATAGCACATTTTGTCGCGGTAGGCATTTTTAATGGCGTTGCGATTTTGTCGAGAAGTATTATTGATTATACACAAATTAGGAAGAGGTAGGAACAATTCTTCATTATGGATCAAAAAGCGGCTTTGTTGCGGTAACAAGGTAAAATGAGACACCCAAGTGATCTAATTTTACATTCATGAATCCTGCTTGCTTAAGAAGACTGATCACCTCTTTCTTTGACATGAATTCATGGCCTTGAAGAACAAAGTCTAACTGCATTGTGATAATCATCTTGCTCTCTTCAGAATCTCCGCACTTAATACCAACTGGCAGAAGACCCTCTAGTATGGCAATAGTACCCCCCCCTTTTAATGCGTTGTAACTATTCCTAATGGCTTTTTGTTTATTGTTGATCAAATAGAGAGATTCTCCGAAATAAACAAGATCAAATTGTTCTTGGAAGTCCATATTTTCGCCGCTTGCCTTTAGGATTTCTAAATCCTTATGGTCAAAATTGGATTGACTATCTCTTGCCTTCTGCTTTTCAGTATCTATCCTATCGGCGTATGGATCTATGCCAGTAAATTCGCACCTCGGGTATGCCGTGATCATCCTTTGCATGAACTTTCCAGCGCCGCATCCAACATCAAGAACAGCGCATCCTTTCATCAATATTCTATGAAGTTTCCTATTGCGAGTTTTAATGGCATTAAGAAAAGCATAATGATCCCATGAGGTCACCTCTTCAAAAGCCTTCATGGTGTTCAGTGATGAAGGAGATTTAGCTTTACCATATGAGAAGAGATCATCAAACGCACCATATTCCAAGCTTCTTAAACCGGAATACATGAACTGTCCAGCGATATAGTATGGACTTTCTTCATTTAGCACCAATTCCTTAACCCCGGGGGGAACAAAGACCTTCCCTTTTTTCTCAGAAAGATATCCAATGCAAACGGCGGAATGACACCAGGCTCTAACTGCTGGCGCAAATAGGTTCATCTTTTCGGCAAGAGCCACGGGAGTGATTGGACGAGATGATAAAGCTATTGATCTGAAAAGACCGTTCTTCTTGCCTAGATAGACTATCCAGACGGCATTAAATCCGATAGCGTGGATCAACGATTTACGGAATAAAGATTCGATCTTCTTTTTCGGCCGAAAATTATGCATAATGAAGGAGTCAGCTTTAGATAGTATTTAGTCATTCTGGTTCAGAGATGTTTGTATGTTTGAGTAGCGAGCAGTACAAACCTTTTAACCCTTTCAACCGTACAGAGTCTTGATACTTGACTCAGATTGATGAGGACATCATACGACTAATAATAAAGCAAGGAAATGTCGTATTGGTCGGAAGCGTGAGCGCCGACGGCACCCCCAACATTTCACCCCGGTACGTACTTGGTATACTCCACAACGAGAAGCTGCTCTTTGCAGACGCATTCACAAATAAAACCTTCCACAACATCAATGCTTGGCCGAAGGTGACGGTCGCAATATTTGACAGGGACACACAGGGGGGTTACCAGCTCAAAGGTAGCGCAGAGGAGGTAAAAGACCCGAAGTTGCTATCGCAGGCAGAGACACGGCTTAGGGAATTCGGCATCTACGAGACTCCAAAAAAAGTGTGGACGCTTGATGTTAAAGAAACATACTCGCTGGAACCAAGCGCCAAATCAAAGCATCCTTGGTCGTACTATAGGTAGCTACCTGTCCTGATGGAACGATTCTATTATCATGCTGTGGTCATAGATGCCAAACCTGCAGCACAATATCTGCGCGCCGACAAAAATGAGATTTCCCCAATTTGACAAGGAACAGTTATGAGAATTGTGCATTGCTTTTAATTGTCGCATAATCAAGCATTAGGCCACGGGTTTGTCTGTTGTACAATTAACACACATCAGGTTTAATGTAGAAAAATCAATTGACATTCAGCAACCGGCTCATCTCGAGGGGAAACAATCACGAATATATCGACAAAAATAGTCATCAGCTTTCTGGCGGTAGCCGCGCTAATCATCGTTGCCACCTTTTACTACTTACAGCCGCTGATAGGGGCGGGCGCGACGGCAGACCTTGTGCAGACAGTCATGATAATCGCGGCGCCGGCAATGGGCGTCCTTGGCGCGATTCTGGCTGTGTTCGTCCTGTTGCCGATTCGCAAGATCGGAAGGAACGCGGAGCAGATCGCAAGGGGCAACTACAACACACAGGTATACGACGGCAAGCTG
>DASPGV010000116.1:0-16303 GCA_035620415.1 Nitrososphaera sp. | reverse complement strand
GAGCGGCTATTCTAGCAAGACTTATACGGACATCTCTATGCTATCCATAGCACGATGCCAACTAGGTGGGGTCGTAGCGAAGCCTGGCATCGCAACGGGCTCCAGATCCTACAAGCAGGGCTAGGTTAGAAGAAACCCGTGGGTCAAGGGTTCAATTGATTGCGGTCAATCGCCGCGTCAGGACAGATCCCTTCGGCCCCACTTTTTCAATTCGTTCGAAGTTCTGCCTTATCCTGCCGTTTGCCCTTTCCTTTTCCGTCTTTTGCTTCCTGTAACAATCGAAGCAGAGGTCGTTGTAGGCGGTGTCGATCTTTGTCCTGCAGATCACGCACATCATAACCAAAACACAACTGAAATTCAACGCTTATATCGAGATTGGAAGCTTTTTCTGCTACAAGCTACTTGAGATTGTGCGCCTTGATTATCGCTTCGTCGAGGACCCTGCCGTCCTTGATGCTGACAGCCCTTGCGATCTCGGGCCGCGGAGATTTCTTTGCAACGTCCTCGACGTATTCGGCTATTATCGTCGACAGGCTGGTCGACGCGTACCTTGGGACAATCGACGGGATGTTTGGCACGCGGATAAAGATGTTGCCAAAATAGTCGGTCTGCGCCGGTGCAAGTATCGTACCGGTGCTTGCAGGCGAGTACTTGCCCGATGTGTTGACGTAGGGAAAGTTGCCCCCTTGGTCTACGGCGACGTCGATGATTATCTTTTTTCTCACTTCAGACACTTCCTTGAGCAGCTTCTCGTCAATTACCCTGTCTGCCTTTTCCTTGTCGTAGGTCGAGCCTATGATTATGTAGGCGCTCCGCAGGATGTCCCGGTCAGCCGCAGCGGCCACCGAGCATCTCGGCAGGTTGAGCTCCTGCAAGTACTTCCTGCGCGCTTCGCGCTTTTCGACTATCATGATCTTTGCGCCTAGAGCCGAGCATATCCTTGCCGCCATCTCTCCGACGCTCCCACCCCCAAATATCATTGCCGTCTTGTCCTGCAGCGACAGCATGCGCTTCAGCTCGCCATCGATGTTGATGTTCATGATGTGCTCAAACCCCTCCACAAACTTGGCCTTGACCAGATCCGCGCCCGTCTTGAGCCTGATGGACTTGTCGTGCTTGAACGCATAGTTGTGGAAAAAGCCTGCCCAGATGCCAGAGACAGCGCCGGCGATCCTGCTCATGGGCATGAGGACGGGTGTCTGCCCGTTTTCATCGACCACCTTTTCAAACGATATGAACGTGGCGTGCGACTTCACCGCCGCTTCGGTCAGCTCCCTGCTCGACTCAAAGTGGTTGAAGCCAAAGATCGTGTGGTGCGACTTGACGTGCTCGTGCTCCCCCTTGCCCACCTGTATCTCCTTCACCTTTACTATCAGGTCTGACTTTGAATACAGCTCGGCACAGGAACCGGCCACCGCCGCCCCAGCAGAACTGTACTCGTCGTCAGAAAAGCCGCTCTTGGCGCCTGCCTGGGTCTCGACGACTACCTTGGTGCCTGACATTACAAGGGATGAGACAGAGCGGGGAGTCAGGGCCACCCTGTTCTCTTGGTCCTTAAGCTCCCTTGGAATACCTATTATCAATCACATCCCTTAGCAGTCGATCACTTATTATATTTACGCAGGTTATTTGATGCACTTCATGATCTCGCCGTACGACCCGAAGGTGCCATTTACCTCCGGCAAGTGCATCTCGATCGCCCTTGCAGCCGATTCTGCAAAGAGGCGAGCAGGGTTGTTCTTCCTTACAAGCTTAAAAAATTGTTCTCCGGCGAATGCAGCTTGTCGAAATAAATCTCCGAGCTCTCTTCTATTATAGTGTCGGCGTCGCGGCAGGAGATGCCGTTCTTCCTCAGGTGCAGCTCGAGCTTGCCAGCATAATTGGCAAAGTGAATGGAACAGCCATTCCCGTGGGCCTCTGCCATTGCACCGGATATAATGTCGACTCGTCCTTTTCAATTTTGCGGGAATAGAACTTTGTTCTAAAATCGCTTTTACCAAGCAAGTCCAAGATCCGTCAATCCCCTGCGAAATGGCGGCCCGGGTTTCTGTTCCGTTCACCGCAGGCCGCTATTGCGGCGGGGAGGAAAGGCCAAACACGGAATTGGCTCACAATAGCCTCCTCCCCGCCAGCAGGAGGACGTGAAATGTCTGCAAAGTTTAAGACCATGAAGGACAATATTATCTCATGAGCGAAAAGAACACCGCTTTCGGTCCGGCTGCTATGCTGACCGCGCCGTTTGTCCTTGGAACCGCAGCGCTTGAAATGACCTTGATGACAACAGTCTCGCTTGCAAGGGTGGCCCAGATAGCCGTCCAGTCAGCCGACACCGCGCTTGCAAAGTACATCGAGCTTACCGAGCAGGAGATAAAGAAGGGAAGGCGGCACGAAAGCGTCAAGGTGGAATAGCTAGCGCAGCTTTCGCAGGTTGACGTTGTACGCAAGACCGAACCTGTGGGCCTCGTCCCGAGCATGCTGCAGCATCTTCAGGCCTGCGTTGCTCCTTGGAAGCACGGCCGGCTTTTGCGATCCTGACGTATAGATCTCTTCATTTTCCTTTACTAGACCGATGCATGGGACATCGTGGATGCCAAGGCCGCGGAGTGAAGCAACAGCCGCGCCCAGCTGGCCACGGCCGCCGTCTATTACTATCAGGTCGGGCAGCTTGTCGCGGGCAGAGTATCTCCGCCGGACAAGCTCGCCAATCATCGCAAAGTCGTTCTGCCCCGCGACTGTCTTGACCCTGAATTTCCTGTACGACGACTTGTCCGGCTTGTTATTTGCAAACCTGACGCACGAGCCGACAGCGATCGAAGTTCCGAGGTTTGAAACATCAAAGCAGTCGATGACCTCGGGCATGGAAGTGAGCTTTAACGCGTTTTTCAGCTCGACCACCGCCGGGTCGTAGCCCCTCTCGATATACATCGACAGGTTTCTAGAAATCAGTTCCATCAGCTGGCGCTTTTCCTTCGCCAGCACGCGCTCTATGTTAAAGATGCTCACCCTGTGTCCCGCGATCTTTTCAAGCGACATTTCAAGCACCTGCCTGTCATCCAGATCTTCGTTGACGTAGACGAACCTCGGCACCAGCGGGACCGAGGAGTAGTACTGCAGTAGGAATGACGATAGCGAGTTGTCGCCTATCAGCTCGAACTCGAACTTTTTCCTGTCGCTGATGACACCATGAGTCCTCCTGAGCGCCATGACGTGGGCGATCCCCTTCTTGTCGTCCTTCATTATGCCGACGTACTCTTCGTCCGGGTTCTTGTTCACAGCTTTTTCCATTTTTTGCTTGACGCGCAGGTTGTTCAGCCTGTACAGAGTGTCGCGGATCTCTTTTGCCCTTTCATAGTCACCGAGGTCGGAGGCGCGCTTCATTTCCGCCTGCATCTCATTTGCAAACTTGTCGATGCTGCTCTTGCCTTCGAGGATCTCCTGCAGGGCGACGACGTTTGTCATGTAATGCCCGCGGGTCACGTTGGCTATGCACGGGGCCTCGCAGTTCTTGATAAAGTACTGAAGGCACGGCACCTTTGGCAGCCTGTTGCATATCCTTATCTTGAACAACTTCCGCAAAAGGCCGACCGTCAGGAACTTGCTGCTCCCGCGCACAAACGGCCCGTAGATCCTGCCCTTTGGTTCAAGGAACTCGCCCTTTCTGTTTCGCCTTGCCACAAGAAGGCGTGGGAACGGCTCGTCGGTTATCTTCAGGTAGGTGTAGCGCTGCTGGTCCTTCAGCTCGATGTTGAACACGGGTCGGTAGCGCTTGATCAGGTTCGACTCGAGCAGGAACGCCTCAATCTCATTGTCCGTGACGACAAACTCGATGTCCGCTATTTTGCTGACAAGCCTCGCAGTCTTCCAGCCGATGTCCAGGTCGTGCCTTGTGAAGTAAGAGGTAACACGCTTTCTCAGGTCCTTTGCCTTGCCGATGTAGATTATCTTGCCGTCGCCGTCCTTCATCAGGTAGACGCCCGGTTCTTCCGGCATGCGATTTTCCTTCAGTATCGTCGCAGTCACTGCTTTGCCCTCTGCAATATCTTCTGGTCGACTGCCATCTTGGGCTTCAGGTACCTGCCGGTGTAGCTGCTCGCGTTTTCGCTTATCTGCTCCGGCGTGCCAGAAGCGACGATGCGCCCGCCAGCCTCCCCGCCCTCGGGCCCGAGGTCGACTATCCAGTCTGCCGATGCTATGACGTCGAGGTTGTGTTCTATGACAATGATCGTGTTGCCTATGTCCACCAGCCTCTTTAGCACGTTCAACAGCTTGCTCACATCCGCAAAATGCAGACCTGTCGTCGGCTCGTCCAGAATGTAGACGGTCTTGCCGGTGTCGCGCCTTGACAATTCCGCCGCCAGCTTGATCCTCTGGGCCTCTCCTCCTGACAGGGTCGTCGCCGGCTGTCCTAGCCTGAGGTACCCGAGCCCCACGTCGTTTAGCGTCTGCAGCTTTTTTGTGATTGCAGGGATGTTGGAGAAAAACGCAAGTGCCTCTTCAATCGTCATGTCAAGCACGTCAGAGACCGTCTTGTTCTTGTACTTTATCAGAAGGGTCTCAGAGTTGTAGCGCTTGCCCTTGCACTCGTCGCACGTGACGTAGACGTCGGGCAGGAACTGCATCTCTATCTTTTTGACGCCTCCGCCCTCGCATGCCTCACACCTTCCCTCGGAGACGTTGAACGAGAACCTGCCGGCCCGATACCCCATCTCCCTTGCCTGAGAGGTCTTGGCGAACAGCTCGCGTATCGGGGTGAAGGCGTTGACGTAGGTCGCGGCGTTCGACCGTGGGGTCCGGCCGATGGGCGACTGGTCGATCCCGATCACCTTGTCGATGTGCTCGAGCCCCGATATCTTGTCGTGTTTGCCCGGCCTGTCCTTCGCGTCGTAAAAATGCTTGGCAAGGGCCCTGAACAGGATGTCGTTTACAAGCGTCGACTTACCCGAGCCGGAAACGCCGGTGACGACCGTCATGCAGCCTAGCGGAAAGCGCACGTCTATCGATCTCAGGTTGTTTTCGCGGGCGCCGTGCACTGCCAACCACTTGCCGGCGTTGCGCCGCTCGCGCCTGTGCGCGACCACCTGGTCGCCCCTGAGGAACGCTCCGGTGATCGAGCCGGCGTTCTTTACAATGTCTTCCAGCTGGCCGCTTGCAACTATCGCGCCACCGTGTATGCCGGCGCCCGGGCCGATGTCTATTATCCAGTCGGAGCTCCGTATCACTTCCTCGTCGTGTTCAACCACGATGAGCGTATTGTCAAGGTCGCGCAGCTTTTTCAGCGTGTCAATTAGCCGGGCGTTGTCGCGCTGGTGCAGGCCAATCGTGGGCTCGTCCAGGACGTAGAGCACGCCTGTCAGGTTCGACCCGATCTGCGTGGCAAGCCTGATCCTCTGTGACTCGCCACCGGAAAGCGTCGCAGTCATCCTGTTAAGCGTCAAATAGTTGAGCCCAACATTTCGCAGAAATTCAAGCCTCGAAATGATCTCTTTGAGTATCGTCCTCGCTATGTGGCGCTCAGTTTCAGAAAGCGCAAGCGTCTGGAAGAACCTGTAGCACTCGTCTATCGACAGGTCGCATACCGCCATTATCGACCTGTCCTGTATCCTGACTGCAAGCGCCTCTTCGCGCAGCCTCTTTCCATTGCACCGCTCGCAAGGGCGCTCGCGCATGAACTGCATCAGGTCTTCTCTCTTGGACTCGGACTCTGTTTCGCGGTAAATGCGCTCAAGGTTAGGTATGACGCCCTCAAATGTCCCGCGGTACTCCCAGCGGCTGCCAGAGTAGCGCGATTCGTACTTGTAGTGGATACTCTCGTCAGTGCCATACAGTATCACCTTCAGCTGGTCGGGCTTCATCTTGGCTATCGGGGTCGCAAGGTCAAAGCCGAATTTCCTGCCGACGTCGCGGAGCATCGCGGATCTGAAAGTCGCAAAGTGGCCGGTCCACGGCTTTATCGCGCCGTCAAGTATGCTCTTTGTTCTGTCCGGTATTATCAGGTCGGGGTCGAACTCGATCTTGATCCCGAGGCCGTTGCACTCTTTGCACGCGCCGAATGGCGAGTTGAACGAGAACGTGCGCGGCTCCAGGTCGCCAAGCGAAATGCCGCAGTGGAGGCAGGCGTTGCGCTGCGAATACATCGAATCCTTGCCGTCGATAGAGACGACGACCACGCCGTTTCCCACCTTCAGCGCGGACTGGATCGAGTCAAAGAGCCGGCTCTTTTCCTCCGCCGCCGGCTTGAGCCTGTCGACAATCACTTCTATTGTGTGCTTTTTCTGCTTGTCAAGCCTCGGGTACTGCGGCTTTTCCTCCTCGTCGTCAAGCCGGGTTATTTCGCCATCCAACCTGATCCGTGAAAAGCCGTCCTGTTTCAGCTGGTCGAACAGTTTTTCATAAGTGCCTTTTTTTGCCTGTATGACTGGGCCCAGAATCATGACGTTCTTGCCCTGCGCGACCTTCATCACAGATTCTGTGATCGAGTCGGCCGACTGGCTTGCAATCTTTCTGCCGCACTTTGGGCAGTGGGTCACGCCTATCCTTGCAAACAAAAGGCGCAGGTAATCATAGATTTCTGTAACTGTGCCGACGGTCGAGCGGGGGTTCTTGCTGGTTGTCTTTTGCTGTATGGAAATAGCCGGTGACAGCCCGTCAATCGAGTCTACGTCGGGCTTGTCCATCAGCTCAAGGAACTGCCGCGCATAGGCAGACAGCGATTCGACATAGCGCCTCTGGCCCTCTGCGTAGATTGTGTCAAAGGCAAGGGTCGACTTGCCAGAGCCCGACAGCCCCGTTATCACGACGAGCTTGTTCTTTGGTATCTCGATATGGATGTTCTTGAGGTTGTGCTGACGCGCCCCCCTGATGATTATCTTGTCGTGCATCAGGACACCTCCGAGAGCGCCGGCTCGCCAAGGGCCTTCCTTATCTTGCCCAGCTTTTCGCGGAACAGTATCGCCTTTTCAAAGTCGAGCTCTTCGGCAAACTTTTTCATCGTCGCCTCGGTTTCGAGTGCAAGCTTTACCAGGTCCTGCCGTGTCATGGACTTCGTCTCCACGCCGACGTCACTGATCTCTTTGGCGCTTGCCGGCACCGGCTTGACTATGGTCTTTGGAGTTATCCCGTGCCTTCTGTTGTATTCCAGCTGCTTTCTGCGCCTGCGTTCTGTTTCTTCTACTGCCTGAGTCATCGACTCGGTTGCCCGGTCGGAGTACATTATCGCCGCACCGTCAAGGTTGCGCGCGGCCCTGCCAAACGTCTGTATAAGGCTGGTTGCGTTGCGCAAAAATCCCTCCTTGTCTGCGTCAAGTATTGCAACAAGCGAGACTTCGGGTATGTCCAAGCCTTCTCTCAAAAGGTTGATCCCAACCAGCGCGTCAAACTCGCCCAGGCGCAGCTGCCGTATGAGCTCGGTGCGCTCGAGCCCCTCGATTTCAGAGTGCAGATAGCGCACTCGCACTTCATTCTTGGCGAGAAACTCTGCAAGGTCTTCTGCCATCCTCTTTGTCAGGGTTGTTATGAGTGTACGCTGGTTCTTCTTGGCCCTGTCCTTGATCTCTTTTATCAGATCTTCCATCTGATCCTTTGTCGGCCTGATCTCCACTTTGGGATCGACAAGGCCGGTGGGCCTGACCAGCTGCTCGGCCACCTGCCAGCTCGATTTTAGTTCATAAGGCCCCGGCGTCGCCGACACGAAAACCACGTTCCTGAGGTACTTCTCAAACTCCTCGAACCTGAGCGGCCTGTTGTCGTATGCGCTTGGCAAACGAAATCCATAATCAATGAGCATCTTTTTACGCGTATGGTCGCCGTTGTACATGCCGTGCAGCTGCGGAAGGGTGACATGCGACTCGTCGATGACAAGCAGAAAGTCGTCGCCAAAAAAGTCCAGCAAACAAAATGGAGGCTGGCCCGGAGCTCTGCCGTCAAGATGGCGAGAGTAGTTTTCAATGCCGGAACAGTAGCCAAGCTCCTCTATCATCTCAAGGTCGTATTTCGTGCGCTGGGAAAGCCTCTGCTGCTCAAGTTCTGATGGCAGGTTCGGCAGCCAGTTTGCAAGCTCGCGCTTTATTGACTCAAGCGCCCTGCTGCGCGAGTCGTCGTCGGTGATGTAGTGCTTTGCAGGGAAAATCTTGACTGCATTTACGTCGCGCAGCTTTTTCATACTGACGTGGTCGTGGACGCTTATCTGCTCGATCTCGTCGCCAAACATTGACACCCGGATAATGTCGTCAGAGTATCCCGGGATGATATCGATCGTGTCGCCCTTGACTCGGAAGTTGCCCGGCACAAGCGACATGTCGTTTCGCTCGTAGCGCGCCTCAATAAGGTTGTGTATCAGTATCTTACGATCCATTGCCATCCCCTTTGTGAGCGTGAGGGCGCTCTCTTCCCACTCATTTGGAGAACCTAAAGAATAGATGCACGACACCGTTGCCACAATTATCGTGGGCTCGCCGGACATCAGCATCGCGGTGGCCTCGAGCCTCATCCTCTCTATCTTTTCATTAACTTCAGTATCCTTTTCTATGTACGTGTCAGTCTGGGGGATGTAGCTTTCAGGCTGGTAGTAGTCGTAAAAACTTACAAAATACCCGACGTTGTTTTCAGGAAAGAACTCTTTGAACTCGGCGTACAGCTGCGCGGCCAGGGTCTTGTTGTGCGAAATGACAAGCGTGTTCTTGTTCGCCCTTGCAATGACGTTTGCAACGGTGTAGGTCTTGCCGCTTCCAGTAACTCCAAGGAGCGTCTGGCGCCCGCCATTTCTGACGCCCCTAACAAGCTGCTCTATTGCTTCGGGCTGGTCGCCGCTTGGCGGGAAGGCGTCCTTTGCCAGAGTAAAGCTCTTAGAACTGGTAAGCAAGTAGACCTGTAGTTTCCAAAACGCGCATATATGGTTAATGCCTTAATCGCTCGGCCCTGTGAGCGTCCTCGTAATGGCTGTCAGCCTGCTCTTTTGTGGCAAATTCCGCTCCGCAGAACCTGCACCTAAACGCACAGCCAGTATAGTCAGACATGGCTCTGAAAGTGGCAGGCATACTGGATAGATGCTACCGTTAAAAATTCTATTGCACATATTATGACGTGGAAGCGCGCGATCTGGAAAAAATGGAAAGGATGATACGGCTGATCGAGATCGCGCTTTTCATAGACAAAAACCTTGTATTCATAATTGCTGCATTTATCGGGATCACGTTCATGCTCGCAATATACAACGCTATAATGGGCAACGTCGTGGGAAGCCTAGTCAGCTTGGCGTTTGTCGCCGCGGGGCTCGTCTTTTTTGCGCAGGTGCGCCAGACCCGCAGACGGCACTACCAGAGGCGGGCGAAATACCAAGAAACAAGGCAGCAAGAATACCATGAAGCAGAGGCGACCTAGTCGCAGCAAATCTTTTCTTCAACCCCTGCGCTATAGTGGCATGAGCAAGCTCGACATTCCCCGGTCAAGCAAGAACGAGTTTATGGCTTTCCTAGAGAACGAAGCCAAGATAAGGGTTGACGATTATATCGAGGGCGCAATCGAGGTGGCGCAGGAGGTCCACTCGGGCCTGATGCGCGAAGACGGCACTTCGCCGTTCCTTGAAACCCACACGTGGCCAGTCACGATGGACGTCGTAAGGCATTACCGGTCAGTCCACCGCAACATTACTAGCGTCGAAATAGTAGCAGCGATGCTACACGATGTGATGGAGGACGACGAGCGCATACTGAACCTGTACGAGTCCAAGTCGTACGGCTTTGAAGCATACATTGCCTACAGGTTTGGCAACAAGATCCGCGACATTGCAACAGAATTAAAGATCAAGCCGCTTGAAAACTATTCCGGCGCAAACGACATCGAGCGCCAGCTGGCGCGCTTTTACGAATACTGTGACATACTGCTCGACTCTGAATACGACGTCAAGGCGATCAAGCTTGCAGACAGGCTCAACAATATGCTGTTCATCTGGCGAGTCTCGGGACACGACAAGATAAGGCGCTACATGCGGGAGGCGGAGGACTTTTACCTTGCGTACCCGATGCTGCCGCCCAAGATGCCAGAGTTCGCCAAAAGGATGAGAACAGCCTATGAAGAGCTGAAGGCAATGCCGGTGAAAAAGCTGGTTGCCGCGTAACTCTCTTTCACAAACCATTTAAAGGTAATAAATGGAGGTAAAGGGGGAGACGAGCCATTGGGAAACCCGAATGTTGCAGTAATTGTAAAATTAGAGCCGGACTTTTCTGAAGGAAACGTCAGCTACAACGCCGACGGCACACTCAACAGGGCCGAGACAAAAAGCATCCTCGGTCCACACAGCGCCGTGGCTTCAAATGCCGCGTTTTACGCCAAGGTCAGATATGACGCCAGGGTCGCGGTGACGACGATGGGGCCGCCGATAGCCGACAGCGCGCTACAGCAGGCACAGCTTCTCTGTGACGCAGACGAATTGCACCTGTACAGCGACAGGATGTTCGCCGGCGCCGACACGCTTGCCACGGCCGAAGTGCTCAGGACGGGCATTTCAAAACTGGAGGGAAAGATGGACATCGTGTTTTCCGGCCACAGGGCATCTGACGGGGAGACCGGCCAGACAGGTCCGCAGACTGCCTGGAAGCTGGGCTTTACGTTTCTTGGCAACGTAATCGACTATGACGTTGACATGCAGAACAGGATGGTGAGGGCTAGACGCCTGATCTCGCTGCAGGGCTTCTATGACGTAGTCGAGGAAGTAGAGGCGCCCCTTCCTGTGTTTATTGCGATAGACCCGTCGTACAAGGCGTCGTTCAACACCGTGTCGCAGAGGCTTGCGTTTGAAAAGTACCAGAAGGAGGCAAGGATGCGCGCGCAGAACTTCAAGCAGTACCTGAAGGTGTTCAACGCGCAGCAGCTGGGAGTCGACCCCAAGCTTGTCGGGCTGCCGGGGTCGCCCACAATCGTCTACAAGGTGGAGCGCATTCCAAAGGCAAAGGCGAGCAGGAAGGCAGAAGTGGTCGACGGCGCAAGCCGCGAGCAGCTAGCAAAGGTGGCTGCGAAAATGTACGAAGTGCTGGGAGGCATGGTGATCAAGTGAAATACGAGCACCTTTACGTGGTAATCGAGCACGAGGACGGCAAGCCGGTGCCAGTCAGCCTCGAGATGCTGGGCGAGGCAAGGCGGCTCATGGACGGCTACAACAAGAAGTATTCCGCGGACGAAAAGGTAGTCGCCGTCGTACTCGGGCATGGCGTGCGCAAGATTTGCGACGAGCTGATACACTATGGCGCGGACGCGGTCATTTACGCGGACAGCCCGGAGCTGAGCCACACAAGGAACCTGATTGACACCAAGGTGATAAGCCAGATAGCCACGAACAAAGAGCTAGCGGCCAAGTTCTCCGACGCTTCAGGGTTTGTCAAGCCGCGTTACATGTTCTTTGCGGCAGACAGCATCGGGAGGCAGCTGTCGTCGACGGTCCTTGCAGAGCTCGAGTCCGGCCTTGCGTCTGACATCAACAAGCTCGTCATCGAGGACTTGGAGATAAAGCACGAGCACAAGACAAAGGGCCAGGCAATGAAGTATGAAAGGACGCTAGAAATGTACAGGCCGGATTTCTCGGGTTTCCTCTGGACCACGATCCTGTGCCTCGACAACCGCAACCCAACAATCGAGCGGGAATACCACCCGCAGGGATGCAGCATAATCCCGGGCGTCTTTGCGCCAATAGAGCGCGACGATTCAAGGCGCGGCGTAATAGTAGACTATGTCCCCAAGTTTGACGAGCGGGACCTGCGCGTAAAGATAATCGACAGAAAGATAGTAAAGAGCGCCGTCGACTTTGATAGCAAAAAGGCGGTGGTGAGCTTTGGCAGGGGAATCAAGGAATCCCCGGAGGAGAACATCAAGCTGGTCGCCGAGCTGGCAGAGCAGCTCGAAGCTGAAGTAGGAGTCTCGCTTCCAATATCGAAAAAGCCGTTTGCAGTGAGCGAAGGGGCAAACTCCACCTACATGATACCTGACAGGGTGATCGGCACGAGCGGCCGCAAGGTGGCTCCGCTACTCTACGTCGCGGCAGGGATCAGCGGCGCGATGCAGCACATCGCAGGCATGAAAGAGGCCGGCTTTGTTGTGGCGATAAACCCGGACGAAAACTCGCCGATAAAGGACGAGTGCGACATCTTCATCAAGGGCAGGATGGAGGACGTGATACCGCTCTTGCTCGAGGAGCTCAGAAAGCGCAAGCCGGAGATAGAGGTGGGGAAATGATGGAAAGCTATGATGTTGCGATAATCGGCGGCGGGTCTGCAGGCCTTGCGGCGCTGAAGCAGTTGTCAAACCTTGGCAAGCAGACTATATTGCTCGAAGCAGGCAAGCAGGTCGGAACCAAGAACATCTCCGGTGGCATACTGTATTCGAAAAAGCCCAAGAGCGGCAGAGCGTACAATGTCGAGGACGTCTACGGCCCCGAGTTCATGAAGGACGCGCCGGTCGAGCGCAGGATAACCCAATACATGCTGCATTCGACTTCAAGGAACAAGGTCTTTACCATGAACCTGACCGCCGCCCACGAGTACCAAGCGAATTTTGGATATTCTGTCTTGCTCAACCGCCTCAATGCGTGGTTCGCCAAGCACGCTAGCGAAAGCGCGGAGAAGCAGGGCGGCGGCATCGTGTCCGGCGTGCACGTCCAGTCGCTGAAGTGGCAGGGCGAGAAGGTTGTGATCGAGACTGACGAGCTGGATCCATTCGAGGCAAAGGCGGTGATCGCGGCCGACGGCGTCAACTCGGAAGTTGCCGAGATGACTGGCGCCAGAGCAAAGTTCACCCCCGAGCAATTGTACCAGGGAGTGAAGGTGGTGGTCAAGCTGCCGGAGGAGATAATCGAGCGGCGGTTCGGAATAAAGCCCGATGAAGGAGCCGCTCACCTTTTTGCCGGCGACGTGACGCTCAACCACATCGGCGGCGGCTTTCTCTACACAAACCGCGACACGCTTTCTGTAGGAGCAGTCTACCACTACGACTCGCTGATGGGCCGGCCCGCAGAGCCCTACACGCTTGTCAACGCACTCCTGAAGAACCCGATGGTCTCCGAGTTTGTCAAGGACGAGGTCGCGGTGAAAGAGGAGATAGACAAGGACCTGCCAAAGGAGGAGCAGCTGAGGACCCGGTTTGCGGTAAGCAAGCTGATAAAGACCTGGAGCGAGCTTCGAGACGCGTGGCACTCGCCTGCCGCAAGGAAAAGGCTGGTTGAAGCCGGCAAGTACAAAACTGAAGAGGAGATCAAGGCAAGGCTGGACTATGTCCAGAACGAGCTGGCAACCAAGTACCGCACAAAGTTTGTGACAGACTATGTCGAGCTGGAGTACGGCGCAAAGCTGGTGCCGGACGGCAAGCGCTGCGCGATGAAAAAGCCCTACTTCAAGAACATCCTGTTTGTGGGCGACGCGGCGGGAAGGGGCGTCTTTATCGGGCCTAGGATCGAAGGCCTCAATATTGGGATAGACGACGCTGTTAGGGCTGCAAACGCTGTCGCAAGGGCTATCGACAGGAACAACTTTGGCCCGCAGTACATGGGAGAATACTATTCCCAGTCGGTGGAGGACAGCCCATATACGCGCGACATGAAAGAGATCGACAAGGACTACCTGAAGATATTCCTGGACGCGGCAAGGGACGTGCCAAAGAACATCATCGGGCAGCGCTACGGCATGGTATTCCGGCTGATGTCAAGCGACACACTGCGCGGCCTGGCTGTCGGCTTTGCAAACATTCTGGGCTATGATAAGTTGCTGCCGCTGGTCGAGTCGGAGGAAACGTACGTGCAGGTGCCGGTGGAGCTTGCAGAAAAGATGGGCCGGCCAATGCAGGCGACGTACGATCCAAGCCTGCCTACTGTGGCGCAGCGCGTTGCAAAGCTGAAATATGACGACGACAGGGCATCGCACATCAAGGTGCTCAACCCAAAATCCGAGTTCATGAAAAAGATGGTGACGCTCTGCCCCACCAATTGCTACAGCATGGAAGGGGGCGACGTGACGCTCCAGCACGAGGCGTGCATCGAGTGCGGCACGTGCGCCAAGGAGACAGAGTGGCGCCACCCGAAGGGAGAGAAGGGCATAGTCTACCAATACGGCTAGTTCTTCCACTTGATCGAGCAGCCGATGGAAGGGTCAAAGTCCTTCTCCAGCCTTTCCCCCTTCAGCAGCCGCCTGACGTTGTTTTCCATCACGGGGACCGTTGGCCTTGCCTCCGGCTCGAGCGCGTCGTTTATCCTGCCGTGGAACGCCAGCCTTCCGTCAAGGAACAGGAACGGATCAGGCGTGCACACCGCGCCGTAGGCCCGTGCGACATCCTGGCTGTCGTCTATCAGGTACGGAAAGTTCAGCCCATGGTCCTTTGCAAACATGACCATGTTGTCAAAGCCCTCATCCTTGTAGTTAGGGTCGTTGCTGTTGATGCCAATGACCTGAAGTTCTGACGGCTTGAACTTGCCCTGCAGCGCGACAATGTCGCCGATCCTAGCCTTGACGTAGGGGCAGTGGTTGCAGATGAACACTATGAGCGTTGCCTTGCTCCTGTAATCATACAGCGAATGCATATTCCCGTCCACGCCTTTCAACGTAAAGTCGGGGGCACTGCTACCGGTTCTGAGAATTTGAGGTGATGATTCTGTCTTGACCATGCCTTCAAATGCAATTGATAGATGTTATATTTATTGCGAAAAGTTATAACGCAATTTGACGATATTGCAGCCATGCAACGAAGGGAAAGCGGGCTCCTGCCGCTTCTTGTCATAATAGGTTCCGCAGCATCGATAATAGCAACAATAGTCCTTGCGTTTTACGGCATGTACTTTTTCTTTTTCTACATACCGCTTGCCTTCGGGCTTCCGTGGTCGATAAAGAAGCTCTGGCGCAGCAAGGCAAGGAAGCAGTGGAACGTCGAAGACCTGCGCTAGGCGATGCCGAGGCCCTGCCTTAGCTCTAATGTTGACTCTTCCAGATCCCTTTTCTGATCTTCGCTTGCCTTTTGCATCCATTTCGTATTCATGTTGCTGGTCTTAGGGACGTTCTTTTCAAATTCATTGTACCAGTTCAGCTCGCAAAAGCAGGCTATCTTTTTGATCTCGTCATGAGGGTTGCCTATCAGGTCCTCGTACCGTACCTCATAGTACCTGTCAGGACCAAAGGCGCTGGCCTGCCTTGCCTTTTTGACAAGCTCTGCCCACGCCCTTGTCAGGAATCAATAATTACAAATAATGTCGCCAGCTGGATAACTGCAGATGCCAGACTCGATTGACGCCATTTTACAGCTGCCGCAGCGCAAGCTGGTAGTCGCGCAAAGCGACATCCTGCTTGACAAGAAAACAAATAATGAAATCTTCATCCTGATGGTCGAGGAGTCAAGGGGCTCGGCGGGCGGAAGGGCAGCTGGCTCCGGACATAGGCGCGTCGAAAGGATATGCGGTTTTGTCTGCGACGGCGGCACATGCACAAGATTCTTTGAAAGCGCCGAGCAGGACAAGGTCGACCGGTTTGACATCCCCTACAGCGCGGTCGCGATGGACATCAGGCTCTCAGACGGCAAGCCTTATGTGGTGCAGGGCATAGTGGACCCCGACTTTGTGGCATCCTACCGCTCGGTGATAAGCAATCTAAAATAGGCTTGCCATCCAAGCTGTATCATGTCGGAGGACCGCCAGCGGCTGGAGCAGACTGCGTCGGCAATAGAAGACCTGCTCTACATGGGGGCGATCAGGATAGGTGACAAGCAGGACAGGGCGCTACTGTCTCCGCAGTTCTCGCTCGTAGTTTCAAACGTGATGTCGAACATGAAGATCGCTGACACGGGCGACGATGTCATGAAGCTGATGTACTTTTCCCTACTGATCTACATGAACGAGCACCTGAAGGTGCCCAAGTCGCTCATGATGTCGCTAGGCAGCGATCTGGAGAAAAATCGCGAAAGTATGGAAACCGGCGGAATTGTTGCCACCTACATTGCCGTGCTGACAGAGATCTGGGGCCAGAACAAAAGCCAGCCGGAAAAATAACTACGGCACGACTGCGAACTGCAGTATCGACGAGTCCTGCACGGGTGGCTCGATCTCCCTCACGCTCAGGTTCTTGAAGTCCCAGACGATCTTGTCGGACCTGAAGGCCACGACCGGCCCTGCCTCGCTGATCACGTGGTCGCGCTCCCTGTCGCAGTCCTCCTTGCCAAACTTGTCTGAATCAGCGTACCACCCGCCGTCGTCCACGAGCTCGCTCACTTTTTTCCACTCGTTTGTCGCGTTCCCGTCGATGTATGCTTCCATCTTGACGGCACCGTCGTTTTTTTTTTTTTTTAT
>DASPGV010000115.1:0-4585 GCA_035620415.1 Nitrososphaera sp. | reverse complement strand
CGACCGGCCAATAGTGAATTGATGGAACTCCTGAAAACGAAAAACTCCGTCAAATCCCTCTCCCGGCGCTGTACAATAGTACATTAGCGGACACTCTTCCAGAGACCCGGGATATCAAAACGCTTAAGGGGTTAGGCTTCCCAATGATGGTGGTAGAATATGCAACTTTTACAGCCGCACAGATCAATTTCGGGAAAGGATTTCAATGCCATACGTTAGTGTCGGTCAGGAAAACTCCGGCAGCATCGACCTCTACTACGAGGATCACGGTTCCGGCAAGCCGGTCGTCCTGATTCACGGCTGGCCGCTGAGCGGCCGTTCTTGGGAGAAGCAAGTGCCAGCCTTGCTTGATGCGGGTTATCGGGTCATCACCTACGACCGCAGAGGGTTCGGTGATTCAAGCAAGCCGACATCCGGCTACAACTACGACATCTTCGCAGAAGACCTGCATAAGCTCATTACAAAACTCGATCTCCGGGATGCCGCTCTGGTCGGCTTTTCGATGGGCGGCGGCGAGGTCGCCCGCTATCTGGGCCAATACGGTTCGGAGCGAGTCAAGAAAGCGGCCTTTCTAGCTGCCATACCGCCATTTCTGCTCAAGACGCCGGGCAACCCTGGTGGCGTGGACGACAGTGTCTTTGACGGGATAAAGACCGACATAGTTGCAGACCGCCTTGCGTTTCTGACCTCTTTTTTCAATAATTTCTACAATTTCGATGTTTACGGCGGCAAGCGCGTGAGCGAGCAGGCTGTTCAATTTAGCTGGAACATCGCTTCAGAAGCCTCGCCCAAGGGCACCTTGGACTGCGTTTCAGCGTGGCTGACTGACTTTCGAAAGGACCTTACCCGGATTGACGTGTCCACTCTCGTTGTTCACGGTGATGCTGACCGGATAGTTCCGATCGAAGCGTCTGGAAAGCGTACACACGAGCTCGTCAAAGGAAGCCGGTTATTGGTAGTCAAAGACGGACCTCACGGCTTGAACTTGACCCATGCAGAACAGATTAACCGCGAGCTGCTGGACTTTCTCGGGCAGAAAAAATAACCAGAAAATACCTACGAACTGACAATGGTAGTAACCCCGGACTCACCATGTTCGGTAATACATACCTACTAAGTCAGATTTTGCTACCGACTTTAAATACCGTCGCGCTCATCATGTTACTATGGCAAAGGAGGAAAGAGAATAAGTGGTTTCAAATATTCAAGTTGGAGTTGATAGTTTTGCAGCTGCATTTGACGACCGGGCGGCTAGCCAATCGCAGCGCTTGCTGAACTTGGTCGAATTAATTGAACGCGCCGATCAGGTTGGGTTGGACGTATTTGGAATTGGCGAGCACCATCGCCGGGAATTTTTTGATTCGGCTCCTGCCGTCATATTGGCAGCGGCAGCCGCAAGAACAAATCGTATAAGGCTAACCAGCGCCGTAACGGTACTGAGCGCCGCCGACCCGGTGCGAGTGTTTCAAGAGTTCGCAACCCTCGACCTTCTCTCAAGGGGTCGCGCGGAAATGGTTGTTGGCAGGGGCTCGTTTATCGAGGCATTTCCACTGTTTGGTCTTCGACTAGAAGATTATGACTCGCTCTTCGCTGAAAAGCTCGATCTGCTGCTAAAGATTCGGGACAACGAACGTGTCCACTGGTCCGGAGAATACCGGCCAGCCCTGACTGGACAGGGAGTCTATCCAAGGCCCATACAGAATCCGCTGCCAATATGGCTGGGAGTTGGTGGAACTCCGGAATCATTCATCCGTGCCGGAATGCTTGGGATGCCCTTGGCGGTTGCGGTCATTGGCGGCGAAACGCACAGATTCCGGCCATTTGTTGACATGTATAGAGAAGCTGGAAGGAGAGCTGGATATCCGCCGGATCAACTGAAAGTAAGTTTACATTCACTTGGCTACGTTGCTGAAACTACCCAGGAGGCTGCAGACGATTTCTATCCCGGCTACACCCGGACAATGAACAAAATTGGTAAGGAACGCGGATGGCAACCGATGACTCGTGCGGACTATGATGCCCAGCGGGGCCCGCAGGGGGCGCTGATCATCGGCGATCCGGACGTGGTGGTCAAAAAGATAATCCGGCACAGCAAGGCACTGGGCGGCATATCTCGCGTTACCTTTCAGATGGATCCGGGGTCGCTGTCTCAGGAAAAGATGATGCAGGCCATTGACCTGTTAGGCAAGCGCGTCGCCCCTGCATTGCGCGAGATTGAGGTTAGCACAAAATGACAGAGCAAAATGAGATCCAGGCTAGTATTGACGAACCAACCATGAAAGAGATCATGGGTTATTTCAAGATCGAGAACCATGACGAGTTCGCCAGATATATCAAGAGTTTAAGGGATTGCGCACAACGACTAGCTGATCTCATCAATAAATTTAGCCAGATGCTCGCTGAACCTGCCTGGATTTTCCAGGTTGCTCATGTGAGCCGCATTTTCAATAATGTGTAACATGGAATTTAGGATCCTGTCGTGCATCACTTTGGCCGCAGCAGGCGGTGTGATCGCGTCATGTTCGCCCACCATGATGAGCGTAGGGACGCTGATTTTGGAAAGAGCTTCTGTAGTATCTGTTCTCCCAGCCATTGCAAGCAGCGCCCCACAGATTCCAAGCGGGGAATTCGACAGAACAGTCTTCCTTATCCTATCGACAACGTCGGGCTTCCCATCAAAAGTCCTAGGGGCAAATACTGCCTTCAAGAAACCCTCAGCGAATCGCCCCACTCCTTCCTTCTTTACCATCTTGACAGAATTCGCGCGCCTGATCTTCGCTTCATTCGAGTCAGCCGTTGACATTGTGTCGCACAAAACCAGCGCGCTGAAGCGATCCGGGTTCCTTTCAATTGCCCTTAGAGCGATATAGCCTCCCATCGAAAAGCCGCAGAGCATTGTCTTTGCTACCTTCAGGTAATCGAGCAGGGCCACCAGATCGTCAACAAACAGCTCGATGGAATACTGCCCGTCACCGACGCCGCTCTGCCCGTGGCCGCGGATGTCGTATGTGATAACGCGCAGATTTTTTTCTTGCAGCATTTTCACCTGCCCCTTCCACATCCCTGAGCTAAATGGAAATCCATGTACCAGCACCACGGCCGGCGATTCTGCCTTACCAATGTCGGTGTAGTACAGGTTTATCCCGTTGACAGACGCTAGCGTATTATTTCACCCGCACTGATCTTAGCCATGCGCTTAGAATATCCTTTTCTTTGACAGCCAAGGCCTCAACAGCCTTGTCACAGCCGGCATTATCACGTATGTCATGAGAAGAACCATTATCACCACGCCTGCAAGCGTGCTCAGCAGGAATGGAAGGCCTATTGTCAGCTGCCTTATCTGCGGAAGCAGAATGGATACTAGGACGAAAATTATGCCTGTTATGACGATAGCCATCTTGTAGCGCGGTGGCGGCATTGCAGCCGCTTTATCGCCAGTATGTGGAGTGAACCAGAACTCGAGCCCTGTTTGCTTTTCTACCGTGGGCTCGCCCTCTGCCAAATCTTTGCTCTTATCGATCCATTCTTTTCTTACCTTTGACTTCTCCCATTTCGTCAGGTTTTCATAAGTGTTGAAGTGAAAGATCACGACGTATTCCGGATTTGACGGGTCGGTTGGCCGGATTATGTTTACTCCCATGTGACCCTCAAACTTCATGGCCTCGTGGACTATGCTGTCCATCCATTCCTCGAATTCCTTGATCTTCTCCTTCTTGGCCCTCTTGGTAACGATGACCGTGACCGGACCGTCGCCTGAACCTTGATCATTGTGATGCAGGGTCATGTAATTCGCATCCGATCTTTTCATATTACTGCCTTGCCTTTAGAGCTATGCCAAGCTTTTTCCTAAGCTCTTTTGATCTGTTCCTGACGGTCACTTCCGTAACTCCTGCCGCGCTCGCTATTGCTCCCTGCGTCCTTGGCGACTTTGATATCAGGTTTACAAGGTATAGTATTGAAGCTGCCATGCCCGTCGGATCCTTGCCTACCAGAATATTCTTTTTCCGAGCCTGCTCCATAAGCTCGAGCGCCTTTCGTTTGGTCATTTCATCAAGGCCCAGCTTGTTTGCCACTTTGATGATGTATTTCGTATGGTCTATCACCGGCACCTTGATGTCAAGCTCGGTTACAATGCGCCGGTAGGACCTGCCGGCCGCCTTGGGCTTGACCTCAATGCTCTCGGAAATTTCGTCGAGCGTCCTCAGCACCCCCGACTGCCGGGCGGCCACATATATCGAAGCGGCCAGGACCGAGCTGATGCTGTCGCCCCGGATAAGACCTCTTTCCTGGGCCTTTCGGTACACGTACGCCGCCTTTTCTGTTACATAGTCCGGCAGGGCCAGCCTGCCCTTGATCTTTGACAGAATCGTAAAGGCTTCCTGCAGGCTTCTCTCTTTTGAAGAATGGCTGTGGCTCCTGCTGTTCCACATCCTCAGCCTCCCCATCCGCATCTTGGTTGCAGAGTCGATCTGCTTCCCTGACGCGTCCGTGCTCCCCCTGCCTATCACCGTGGAAAGCCCCATGTCGTGGAACGCCAGAGACGTCGGAGCTCCCGTCCGCGCCCTGTTCCTGTCCTCCTCGGGTT
>DASPGV010000114.1:0-19237 GCA_035620415.1 Nitrososphaera sp. | reverse complement strand
GTTCGGGTTTGGCGGCAGGCGCAAGGGGCGTGACATAATTTACGACATGGAGCTCACGCTTGAAGACGTGCTCAGGGGGAGGAGGGAAGAAGTTGACGTGACGCGGACTGGCAGGTGCGATACCTGCAGCGGCACCGGGGCTGCGCCGGGCACAAGGCCGCGCAGGTGCACCGTGTGCGACGGCCAGGGTCAGACAAGGCGCGTCTACAGCCAGAACAGGTTTTCGACTTTTGTCACGATGGAGCCTTGCAGGACGTGCCAGGGCCGCGGCCAGATAATAGAGCGGCCGTGCGGCAACTGCAAGGGGACCGGCAGGGCAAAGCAGGTGAAAAGGATCAAGCTAGAGATCCCGCCGGGCGTGGAGGACGGCATGGCGTACCAGATGCGCGGGGAAGGCGAGATGTCGGAATCCGGCATACCCGGAGACCTTGTAGTCAGGCTGCAGGTCAAACCAGACCCCAAGTTTGAAAGGCTGGAAAACGGCGACCTGCTCTACAACCTCGAGGTCAAGTTCACCGACCTTGCGCTCGGCGCCGAGCTCAGGGTGCCGACGCTTGAAGGGACGGAAAAGTTAAAGATCCAGCAGGGAACCGGGGCAAACACAATCCTCAAGATAAAGGGCAAAGGGCTCCCGCGCTACGGCCGGTCCGGCAGGGGCGACCAGCTGGTGAGGATAAACGTCAGGGTGCCCGGCAAACTCAGCGACAGGCAAAAGTCGCTTCTCAAAGAGCTAGACAGGGAATTCGACGAGGATTAAAACCATACTTTAAAATAGAAATTCCGCCCATTTTTAGAGTATGTCGTCACCGTTTGATGAATGGTTTGGCAAGAGAAGGCGCATCGGATCGTGGTTCCCGGACATTGACGAGATGATGAAGGAGATGGAAAAGATGATGCAGGAAGCATTCAAGAACGTCGAGCAGCAGGTCCCAAAGAACCTCATCAAGGAGCGCAAGCTGGACGACGGCTCCGTTGTTAGGGAAATGGGCCCAATAGTCTACGGATACTCGGTGAAGATCGGCCCTGACGGCAAGCCCGAAGTGCGCAAGTTCGGCAACATAAACTCTTTTCCAAACATACTTGGCGGCGGACTGGCAGTCAAGGACGAGCGCGAGCCGCTCGTCGATGTCATCAAGGGCAAGGACGAGCTGCGCGTGGTGGCCGAAGTGCCCGGCGTCAACAAGGAGGACCTGCGCGTGACAGCTGACGAAAGCTCGGTCACCATCGAGTCGACGACAGACCAGCCGCGGTATCACAAGCGAGTCGACCTGCCGGAAGTAGTGGAACCCAAGACCGCCAAGTCGACCTACAAGAACGGCATCCTTGAAGTGTCATTCAAGCTGAAGGGCAAGAGCAGCTCCGGCGTCAGCATCAACATCGAGTAAACGATATTATATTCGCTAGACAGCAACGAGCGTGTGCGGGGGTCGCCCAGCCCGGTCAACGGCGTGAGATCATTCTGACACGAAGCTCAGAAGTATCTGACTGGGACACCTCATTCCTTAGGGATTCGTGGGTCCAAATCCCACCCCCCGCACCTCTTCTAGCCGCGCAGCCATCGCGTGCAAAAAAATGCAATGCACTGTACACCCGCTGCTTAAAGACATGTCATGTATTTTCATCAGTAATGTCAAACGCTGCGTTGGTCGACAAAGAATACAAAAACATTGCAACCGATCTGGCGGCACAGCATAATAACATCGAGCCCTTCCTGCTCATCAAGTCCGCGATGCTTCGGCAAAAGTACCCTTCCGAAAATAAACAGCATTTCTGGCTAGAGTTATTCTACCGAGAGGGGGTGGATGTTGACGTAAAAAAGGCAGGCATATTCAAACAGGTTGGCAGGCTGCCACTGTATCACGGCCACTACCATTTTGTGCTGGACATTCAAGCCAGCTTGGACACCCTGCTGTCGATTGCCTCTGACGGCGACATCGAGAGGATATCCAGAGAGGTATTTCCGATACCATAGCAGGCCGTACCCGACGCTCATGGTGATAAGCATGATCTTGAGTGGTGCAAGAGGCGTCCTGCAGAAAATCGACAACGAGCGCAGAACTATAACGCTGAACAGACGCTCAGGCAAGCAGGATTACGAATACCCAGATTCGACCGAACCGGGCAAGTGGATAAATCTGGTGAGCGAGCTGGTGGATGTGCAGCTTCGCGATTTCCTTGTAATAGGTGTCTCCGAAAATCTGGATCCAGCGCTGCTGCCGGCCAGAGGTGAAGCATAGGTGCTCGTTTCCTACGCCGAACTTGCTGAACAGATAGTCGTTCTGGACGAGCGGGTGCGGTTCGCCGGCTTTTCCAACAAGCTCGGCAAGATTATCGCCAGCAGCTACCGGAAGGGGCTGGTTCCCCTTCTGAGCGGGGATGAGACCAAACAGTTCATCCCCCAGTCAGTTGTAAAAAACAGCCTGCAGCCGGTACTGGAAAGCAAGCTCGGCAGAACGCTCTACTCATTCACAGTTTATGAGAAGGTCAAGAGAGTGATGATGCCGCTGCACGACCAGTATGGCAACACCGGCTCGATACTATTGGTGTCGTTCAACATAGAAACTACAAGCAGCGATCTGGAGTCGATCATACTTGACAGGATCATGCCGCTCGTCAGGGGAAATGATGACCGGCAGCTGTCCTGCAGGCGCTTCTATAAATGATGAAGCTTTTGCCCTTCATTTTTATATCTCGCCCTGCCTGCCGGTAGGCATATGAGCTCTATTGCAGTTGAATACTATAACAAAAAGTTTGGCGACGACAAATCCTCGGCCTTCATCCATCTCGTGAGGGAGGTAGGCGAAATAGCTTTTGCGATGGAGAAGAACAACGTCGAGCACGCCAAGATGGAGATAACGGAATCTGCAGCATTGCTTTACTATCTGGCTACAAAATACAATCTTGACATAGACTCCAACATCAAGGCCGTCTATGGCAAAAAGCTTGAAGCGCTCAAGACCAAAGCATGACCACGCTCCGCGAGGACCTCGACGCGATCACCGCGATACTTGAGGAAACCTTCAAGATCGAGCCTTTCAAGCGCAACTACGACGAGGCGTTCGGCAGGATAGCCGGCATCCTCAACCGCTACCGCATTTCAGAAAACCCGCGCAATCTACGCTTCCGGTTCATCCTCTGCATGCAAGAGTTCTTTGACGGGATCCCGCAGGACCAGTGGCGCGTGAAGGACCCAGCATTTGTCAAGCAGTCCGAGGACTTTGCCATCGCGAAATTCCGCGGGTGGGTAGTCGAGCAGGTCACCTAGTTTTGCTCTTGGCGACCCACTGCTCGTACATTTTTATCAGCTCGTCTACATCTCCCGCGTTTTCAGAGTATGTCACTATCACAGCGAATCTGCCCTTGCCGTCGTGGCCCCTTGCGAAATAACCCCAGAAAGTGTCGGGCAGCCGCTCAAAGTTCGACCTGTTGTGCGACACGCCTGCCAGGTTCTTGGCTACTGTGTCGACCATCCTGACTGCGTCCTCAGCCTCTATCATAGTCTTATGACGGTTTTGTCATTTAAAATACCTGCCATGGTTCAAATAGGATTTCTGCATATATTGTCACATGAAGGCAAGGTGCGGCCACTCTGAGAGCAACTCGTATGCCAAGGCACACCACGGGCTGTGCAGGAGATGCCACTCCAACTTTGCCTATCTGGTCGAGCTGGAGGAAAAGCATGGCGAGGACGCGCTGGTGGAGTACTGGTATTCGCAGATACTTGCCAACCTGTCAGAGTCAAAGGATGCCGCCTGCCTAATCGATCACCTGATCGAGTTTTACCAGCGCAAGCTGGCCGAGGTCCCGTCAAAGCAGCGCTACATCAGCAAGATGCTCTACATGCTGCGTACAGTCAAGGAGCCCTTTGACGCAAGCAAGCTGGCGTGATCACTGGATCCTTTCTACAAGCTCAAAGACCTTGTTCATTGCCGGCGGCTCGCCCTGCGGGTCGCGGACATAGAGCGAAGCGCAGCAGTTAGCAAACAACAGCCGCTCCTGCGGGTCCAGCCCCGCAAGGTAGCCGATGATGTCGGCCGCGTCCCACGAGTCGCCAGCACCAGTCAGAGTCTTTGCCTCAACCTTTATCGCGTGCACGAACGCACTCTCCTTGCCGTTTGACCATGCCGACCCTACCTTTGAGTGAAGGTCGGTGCTTATGCCCACCTTCTCGGCGACTCTTTTAGCAGCGTTCTTCACTTCGTCAGCGCCGTAGCTCGAGCCCAGCAGGCGACCGAGGCCAAGCGAGTCTGCAAGCGAGTTGCACTCGTTCTCGTTGATGCTGAGACAGTCGGTCATGCCGGCAAGCCTGGCAAGCGAATCGGAGAAGTCCTGCTTCCTGGTCTCTATGTCGGCAGGATCGATAAAGTGGAAGGCGCTTGGCGAGTTCCTGAAAGCAAACTCGGCCAGCTCGGTGCCCTTGCGGTTGCTCGCCCAGTTTGTGATCATGACGCCGTCGGCGTTCTTCAGTATCGCCCTGTCGGCCTCGGTGTCCAATTTTTCGGGGCCGAAGTTCGCGTTGTCACCGATGTCGCTTACCATCACGTTCACCCTAGTGTCTTCGTGGGGGAACTCGAACGCGGTCGTCAGGCCACCTCTTCCGCTCAAAATCCTTAGAGTCGCCATGTCGCCAAACTGCGAAAACGCCTGCCTTATCATCGTGGCGCCGATGTCGTCAGCCACCGTAAATAGCGCGACCTTCACTCCCAGCTTGGCTAGGCAGTAGGCGACGTTGACGGCGTTGCCGCCTTTGACGTCCGTGGTGGGTATGCCCCTGACGCTCCCACCGCCCCTTCTGGCCTTTTCCCCGAGCGCGTCGAAAAGCTTCTCCTTTGACTCAAGCCGTATTATGCGGTCCACGAAAAAGTCCGGCATCACCACTATCGAGCCGAATATGCTGAGCTGGTTGAGCTTTTCGATTATCGCCACAACAGGTCAAAATGGAGGAGCTGTATTTGGGTATTTTGAAAAAGAGGAAAAGGGGGTGGAGTTTTACTCCATGTCCATTCCGCCCATGCCACCCATTCCGCCGCCTGGGGGGCCGGCCGGGCCCTTGGATTTGCCCGAGGCAATGACATCGTCGATCCTCAGGATCATGGACGCAACCTCGGTCGCGGACTTGATTATCTGCTGCTTCACCACCAGCGGCTCTAGCACGTTCTGCTTGTACATGTCTGCCACCTTGGTGTTCCTGCAGTCGACGCCGGTCCACTTGTTGCCCTTGCTCTGGCTTGCGCGAAGCTCCGTCATGGTGTCTATCGGGTCCATGCCGGCGTTCTCTGCAAGGTTGAGCGGGATCGCGTCCAGCGCGTCGGCAAACTTTTGCACGGCAAGCTGCGCGCGACCTTCCTGGCTGCTCGACCACTGCCTGAGCTCGTTTGCGATGTAGGCTTCTGGCGCGCCTCCACCTGCGACTATGGCCGGGTGCTCCAGCACGTCCTTCATGACCATAAGCGCGTCGTGCATCGACCTGTCTGCCTCGTCGACTACCCTCTGCGAGCCGCCCCTTATCAGGATGCTGACTGACTTCGGGTTCTTACACCCTTCGATGAAGACCCACTTGTCGGTCTCCACCTTGCGCTCCTCGACAAGGTTCGCGGCGCCTAGGTCCTTTGCAGTAAGGTCGTCAAGGTTGTTGACTATTCTTGCACCTGTAGCGCGGGACATTTTGGTCATGTCAGACTCTTTTACGCGCCTGACCGCCAGAACGCCTGCCTTGGCCAGGTAGTGCTGGGCGATGTCGTCGATGCCTTTCTGGCAGAGCACGACGTTTGCACCTGACGACTTGATCTTGTCCACCATCGACTTGAGCATCCTGTTTTCCTCTTCAAGGAACATCTGCATCTGCTGCGGGTCGGATATCCTGATCTCCGCGCTCATCTCTGTCTTTTCGATCTCTAGCGCCGAGTTGACTAGGGCGATCTTGGCACTCTCGACCTTCTTTGGCATGCCGGCGTGCACAACTTCCTTGTCAAGGACGATTCCTTTGATCAGCCTTGTGTCGCGCATCGAGCCGCCTGCCTTCTTCTCCACCTTGATGTCGTCAAGGTCAACCCTGTAGCCAGAGTCGGTCTTTTCCGCGACCTGCTTTGTCGCTTCGACCACGATCTGCGCGAGCACCGGGCTGTCGTCCGATACCAGTTTCGAGTCCATGCTGGTCCTCGTGATTTTCAAGAGCATGTCCTTGTCCGCAATGTCTACCTTGACTGCAATCTTTTCCAAAAGCTTCAACGCATGGTCTGCAGCCGCATTGTAGCCGTCGACGATGACTGACGGGTGCACGTCCTTGCTTATCAGCTCTTCAGCCCTTTCGAGCAGCGCGCCGGCGAAAACGACCGATGATGTCGTTCCGTCGCCGACTTCGTTGTCGACTGACTTGGCAACCTCCACCATCATTTTGGCGGCCGGGTGCTGTACGTCGATCTCCTTCAGTATCGTTGCGCCGTCGTTTGTTATTGTCACGTCGCCGAGCGAGTCCACGAGCATCTTGTCCATGCCCCTTGGACCCAAGCTAGTCTTCACGATCTCCGCGATGAGCTTTGCAGCCGTGATGTTGTTCTTCTGGGCTTCCTTGCCCTTGCTTTCCTTGGTTCCTTCCCTTAAAATCAAAACTGGCATTCCGCCAGCGGTTGTTTGAATTGATGCCATACTCATGTATCACCTGTTAGAATAATTACACAATTCCCCATGCGTCTTTTATAGATTTTGACGCAACTACGTCTCAAGCTGCTTCTGCTTCTCGTTGAACTTTGCCCTGAAGCGGGGGACGTTTATTATGAAGCGCTCATGCCTCCCCTCGCCCACCTTTTCAAGCCTGTCCCGGGCCTCAACCTCGAACATGACCCGCCTGCCCTCGGCTGACACCACCTTTGCCCTGAGGGATACCTCCGCGCCGATGGGGGTGGCGGCCAGATGCCTTATGTCGACTATGGTCCCGACCGAGTCCCATTCCGGGTCACGCACGAACTGCTCTTTCAGCAAGAGCCGGCAAGTCTCCTCCATCTCCATTATCATAGAGGGGGTGGACAGGACGTTTTCGCCCTCCCAGAGAAAGCTCGTCGTCTGGTTCGAGTCGACCGTTATCGTGCGCTCCTTCGTCGCGCCTACCCTCACCGCAAAATCCATGCTTTAGCGATCATAGGAGATTCATTAAAACTTGTGCCTGCGGGCGTCTATCTTTTTTTCCTTCTCTTCCTTGACGTGGTGGAGCCTATCCTTCTCGTGAAGGAACTGCTTGCCGCACATGCCGCACTTTATGGGGCGTATTTTGTGCGACTCCTTGGCGTGCTCTACAAGCTGGTCGTAGCTCCCGAACCTTGCGTGGCATTCGTCGCACTCGGTCTTCTCGCGGTGGAAGAGGCCCATAAAAGATAATGCCAAAGGCTGACTATTAAGCTGGATCATAAAAAGTAAAAAGAAAAATTTAGGCGCCGATTAGCGTTTGCGCCTCATGCTCGAGGCAATCACGTAGGCCAGTCCTACGACCAGTCCAAAAGTCAGAGGTATCCATACTGGGAAAGCAGCCGGGTCTATTGATTGCTGTAACAGGGATTCGAACATACTACCGGAGGGTTTGTAAGTCTTAGTATATTAGATTTACTGTCGCGGGCCTGCTTAAGGCGCCCCTAGAGATGCAGATATACATTAAATTACCCTTTCGGAGCATCAGGAAGCCATATGAAGATGCAGAAGGAGATGCGCAAGTTCTGCCCTAAGTGCAAGACGCACACTATCCAGTCAGTAGCCCTGTACAAGAAGGGCAAGGACCGGGTGATGGCAGAAGGCGCACGCCGGCACGCCGAGGACAAGAAGGGCTACGGCGGCCAGAAATTCCCCGAGCTCAAGAGGACCGCCAAGACCACCAAAAAAATGACGTTACGCTATACCTGCAAGACCTGCCAGTACAAGACCATGAAGCAGGGTCTCAGGATCCGCAAGCTGGAGATATGACATGAAGCGAGAAAGCGTCATGATACCAAAGCCGAGGAGCGCGTTCCTTTCGGTCCAGTGCGAAAAGTGCGGCGAAAAGGCTGTGGTGTTTTCGCACACCACTATGGACATTGCTTGCAAGTCCTGTGGCGAGCTCTTGGCAGAAAAGTCTGGAAGCCTTGCAATAATCAACGGCAAGGTCCTAGGCGCGCTGGACCAGTGATTCTGCCAGCTCCAGTTCTTCTTTCGTGTTCACGTTGAGCGCGATCTCTTTTCTGTTCATCACTACGTAGCGCTCCTGCACAGTTTCGCCCGTAACTCTGGCGGTGTCGAAGATGGTGATCCCGGAGTGGCAGTACCTGTCGAACACCACGCTTGGCTTTACCCCCATCCCTTCCACGAACCCCTTTTCAAGCACTATTGACACTGCCGGCTCCTGCCTGCCCCTTGCCAGATTGACAATGTCGCCTACAGCCTTTGCGTCGAGCAGCGGCACGTCGGCCGGGACCACCATGACCTTTTCCGGCTTTAACATCGAGAGCAGCCTCGACAGGTCCTGGGGGTAGCCCTCACCAGCTGTTTCAATAATCTCAATCCCTCTTGATTTCAGCAGCTCTTTTGTCCTTGGGGTATTGGCAGATACCGCCGCGATGATCCGGCCAAACCTGCCAGAGCCGGCAAGCGCCGATGCCACGCGCTCGACCATCGGAACGCCGTCCACCTTTAAGAGCGGCTTTTCCGCGCCAACCTGCATCCTGCTTGCCCTGCCGCCGCACATTATGGCAGCTATCAAAAAATCGCCATCACCGGTAGCAACGACAGCACAATGAGCGACGACAGCCTGGTCATTTCGTTTGATGCGCCCAGCACGTCGCCGGAAATGCCGCCAAAGCTCCTGCCAGAGACGTACTTCATTAGACCTGCTATCGCAAGCGAAACGCCCAGCGCGGCGAGGCCAGCGTAGCTGCTGGCAAACCACACTATCGCAAGCATGATGCCGGTGGCAGCCGTCATCTTGCGCCTGTCCTTCATCGCCGCCGTAAAGGGCGAGCTAAAGCCCTCCCAAGCCGACAGCCCCCTGTTTGCAAGGAGCACCATGACGTATTTCGCAATGACCTCGGCGGTGATGATGCTGGTGAGAATTGCAAACCCGGAAAAAAAACCTGTGTGGAACACGATTATCATGCCGGCAAAGTACATGACAAGCGCCGCGACTCCGGCAGAGCCTATGGCGGGGTCAAGCATCACCTTGCGCTTCACTTCCTTGCCGCCCTTTGCCATCAGGCCGTCGGCAAAGTCGGCCAGCGCGTCGGTGTGGTGGACGCCTGTAATTATGACGAGCGCGCCGGTGACAAGGAGCCCGACCAGAAGGGGATGCAGGAATTGCGAGATCCCAAACGCCATCGCGCCAATCATCGCGCCTATCACAAGGCCGGCGACCGGGAATAGGTGCATGTTTCTGGCAACGTAGTGTATGTCGTAATCCTGCTTGCCTGACGGCAGAATCGTCAGGAAAGCGAGCACCGACTGGACCGGCCTAAGGGACGCCAAGAAAAATCCTCCACCAGCCGGCCAGATACAGAATAGAGATTATAGGGGCAGAAACGCCAAGGCAGAACAGGAGCGTCGTGAGCTTCATTATCGAGATCGCCGCTTTGCACTTCTCAAGCGAGGCCGGCTCCTGTCCGTCGCCGAGGGCGTAGTGGCCTATCTTTTCAAGCCGGACCCGGAGGGCGCCGGCCATCGTTGCCATCGGGTAGCCGGCGTTTGGGCTGAACGTCTTTGCGTGGTCGCGCTGGAGAATGCTGAGCGAGTTCTTCCAATCCGCGCCCAGCATCTTGGCGGACGCCACCATCAAAAACGCGGTTATCCTTGCAGGGACATAGTTTGCAGCAGTGTCGAACTTTGCAGACATCCACCCGATCTCCTTGAAGTAGTCGTCCTTGTAGCCCACCATAGAGTCGAGCGTGTTTATCGCCCTGTAGGCGAAAGCCCCGGCCGGCCCAAAGATGGAATAGTAAAAGATCGGACCCGTGATACCATCCACGGTGCTTTCGCTCACGCATTCGATGGTAGCCGACAGGATGTGCTGCTCGTCAAGGCCGTCCGTCCTCCTCCTCACTATCATGGAAAGGTTCTGCCGTGCTCCTGTCAGGTCACCGGCCTCCAGGCGGAACATGATTGCCTTGGCATGCCTCTCCATGCCCCTCAATGCAATGGTGATCTTTAGCATGATGGCAGACGCGACGGCCATAGCCACAATGCCGGCAAGATACATGCTTGCAAACACAAGGAAATGGACCGACAAAGCTACTGCCGATACAAGCAAAATGGCAAACACCGCACCCTTGGCCTTCTCCGCCCCTCCCTTGAGCCGCGGCACAAAATAGTCTACGAGCCGGCCAAGCCACGCCACAGGATGATACCAGTTGGGCGGGTCGCCTAACAGCCAGTCAACGCCGATGCCGGCGGCAAGCGCCGCAAGTATGGCCAGCATCTACAGCCCCACGACCTCCGATATCCTATCCATGTCGGCGCTCTCTTTTATTGCCTTTGCAATGAGGTCTATCTGCCAGTTCCATGCCTCCCGGGGGACCTCCGCCTTGCCTGCCATCGTGCCCATAAGCGAGTCCTCCTCGGGCAGGTTGAACTCTATCCTTGGTATGACGCCCAGGATCCTCTTTTTCGTCATCTTTTGCACTTCCTTTATCGCCGGCGCAAGGAGCGTGATGTCCCCCCTGAACTTGTTTATCAGGAAGCCCTTGACAAGGCTTCTGTGGGCCGGCTTTAGCAGCTGCATCGTGCCGACGATGCTGGCAAAGCATCCCCCGCGCTCGATGTCGGCCACGATAATAACCGGCGCACTCACCTTTTGCGCGAGCAGCATGTTGGCGATGTCGTATTTCGCGATGTTGATCTCTGACGGCGACCCGGCGCCCTCTATCACCACGATGTCGTTTTCGTCCCTCAGGCTGTCGAGCGCCTTGAGCGCGGTGGAGAAGCCCTGCTGCAAGACGAACTTCTCGTAGTATTCCTTTGCTTGCATCTCGGAGTAGAACCGGCCGTTCAGGAACACGCTGCTCCTGTACTCGCCCAGCGGCTTGAGCAGGATCGGGTTCATCTTAGGCTCAGGCTCCCTCCTAGCCGCCACGGCCTGTATCGCCTGCACTTGGGCCATCTTGGCGCCGCCGGCCGCGACAAAAAAGTTGGACGACATGTTCTGCGCCTTGAAGGGCGCCACCTTGTAGCCCCTGTCCGAAAAGAGCCTGCACAGCCCTATCGCTATGGTGCTCTTGCCCGAGCCGGACGAGGTGCCCTGCACCATCACCAGCTTGGCCTTCCTAGCCATCAAATCCCTCCAGCGCCTTTAGCAATCGCAGGTTTTCTTTATGTGATTTGACCGCCACCCTGATGTGTCGGGACCCCATGCCGGTGAACGTGCTGCAGTCCCTGACAAGAACGCCTGTTTTTTTTAGTAGCGCGTCGCGGAACTGCGTAGAATTTCTGCCCTGCAGGACAACCAGGAAATAATTTGCGTCAGACCTTAACGGCTTGAACGACTTGAGCTTGGCAATTCTGTCGTGCAAAAACCTGCGTTCCTTTTTGACGATTGCCCTCGCCCTTGAAAGATGTTTCTTGTCTGCAAGCGCCGCGACTCCGGCAGCCTGGGCAAGGCCGTTCACGTTCCACGGGATCTTGTTCGCAGAGAACTTGTCAGCAAGAGAAGGGTTGCACACGCTGTAGCCCACCCTCAGGCCGGCGAGCCCGAACGACTTTGTTAGCGACCGCAGGATCACGAGGTTGTCAAAATCCTCTGTCATGCTTATCATGCTGTTGGCGCCGGGGTCGTCCACAAGCTCGACAAAACATTCATCAAGCAGAATCTTTGTCGAACTGTCGACACTTTCTATTATCTTCTTTATCTCTTGCGTGGCGAGCATGCCGGTGGGGTTGTTTGGGTTGCAGAGGAACACGCCATCCGTTCCCTTAGTCTTTTCAATTATTTCATCAGCGTCAAGCTCAAAATCATGAAGAGGAACAAACGTTATTCCCGCGCCAGCCTTGCGCGACGCAAGCTCGTACTCACAAAACGTCGGCGCCGGAATCACAACCCGGCCTTTTGCAAACGCATGAGCGAACCAGTAAATGATCTCCACCGCGCCATTCCCGACGCTTATCCACTCGGGGTCGACGCACAAGTAGCGCGACAGGCTTTTCTTCAGTTCCCTGCATTCGGGGTCGGGGTACATCGGAGCAAGCGACTTAGCGCTCTTTTGGATTGCTGCTATTGCTTTTCTGGGCGTGCCAAGCGGGTTGATGCTGGAGCTGCAGTCGACCCTGACGAGCTGGGGGTTCACGGAATAAACGCCGCCATGAGAGCAGGTGCTCACACCTTTGCTGACAGCCTCTTGCCCCATCCCTAGGCTTGTAGACACGAGCTATATTTAGAATGTTTGTACAGGCTAACGATTATTAGTTGCATCAAGGCAAAAAGCCACTTGTATGCTCAAGGTAGCAGTCATTGGGGCCACGGGTGCGGTGGGCCAGGAATTCGTCGTCGCCCTCAACAGGCACAAATGGTTTGAACTGACACAGGTAGCCGCGTCTGAAAGGTCGGCCGGCAAGAAATACGTAGATGCCATCCGCGACCCAAACTCCGGCATACTGCGGTGGCACAACAGGGAGGAGGTGCCCGAGTACGTCAAGAACATGGTGGTCAGCAGGGTGGACGACATCAAGCCGGAGAATTTCGATCTTATCTTTACCGCACTTGAATCGGACGACGCAAAGGTGGTGGAACCGAAATTTGCCAAGACCACTCCGGTCATCAGCACCGCCGCCGCTTTCCGCTACGAGCAGGACGTGCCGATACTGATACCCGGGATAAACGACGGCCACGCAGAGCTCCTGAACGCGCAGAGGAAGAACCGCGGCTGGAAGGGGTTCATTGCGCCCTTGCCAAACTGCACCACCACGGGAATGGCAATCACGCTCAAGCCGATACTCGACAGGTTCGGGATAGAAAAGGTGTTCATGACATCTATGCAGGCGCTATCAGGCGCGGGCAGGTCGCCCGGCGTCATCGCGCTCGACATCATGGACAACGTCATACCCTACATCCCGAAGGAGGAGGAAAAGGTGCAGGTTGAAACGAAAAAGATCCTAGGAGGCATGAACAACGGCTCTATCGCGCCGGCGCCGCTAAAAGTGAGCTGCACGTGCACGAGGGTTCCCGTTCTGGACGGCCACACCGAGACTGTCTTTGTCGAAACGAAAAAGACTGCAGAGGCAGAGGAGGTCAAGCAGGAGATGCTGAAATTTTCAAGAAACGTGTCGATAAAGAGCCTGCCAACAGCCCCAAAGGACTACATCGTGGTGCACGACGACCCGACAAGGCCGCAGCCAAGGATTGACAGGGAGCTTAACGATGGCATGACCACCGTGGTCGGCAGGCTGCGCAAGGACACTGCCTTTGACAACGGAATAAAGTACGTGCTCTTGTCACACAACGAAAAGATGGGGTCCGCCAAGGGTGCCGTCCTGCTTGCAGAGCTCTTGAAGGATCGCAACATACTCTAAATTTCTTTTTTTAATACAAAAGTTGCAATTAATAGGTTTATTAACCTCCAAATTTATGATCTAACTGAATTCCTGAATGGGAAGAATTGATGATCTTGATGTAAAAATTTTGGGCGAGCTCGCCAAGGACGCGAGCATCTCCGTCCCAAAACTTTCCAAGAAGATCAATGTCAATTCTTCGGTCGTTTACAGCAGGATAAAGCGCCTTGTAAAGAGGGGCCTTATCAAGAAATTCACCATAGTCATAAACGACGAAGCGCTCGGCTTCAACGTCAAGGCGCTCACCGGCATCAACATGGACTCGAAGCTCAGAGACAACGTGCTCAACGAGCTCTTCAAGATCCCTGAAGTGAGGGAAGTGGCAGAGGTCACGGGCAGGTTCGACGTGCTGGTGACTATGAACTCGCGCTCGCTTGACGAGATGCACCAGCTGATATCTGAAAAGATAGGCAGGATAGAGGGCGTGCAAAAGACGGAGACTTTCATCGAGATGCGCAAGACGAGCCGTGAATTGGCATACCCCACGTCTATTGCTAAGTAAATATAAATAACAATCAGTTCAATTTATTCACTGCCAGCACTTGACTATTCACCAGATAACGGTAGGCAACAGGTTCAAGAATTACTACGAGCTGACAAAGCCCAAGATCTGGTACCTGCTCGTTTTCACGGCTTTTGGCGCGGCCCTCACAGCATCGTTTCTGTTCGACATCCCGATAAGCCCGATGACCTGGCTCTTGCTGATAGGCGGGGTTGCAGCCGGCTCTGCCGCGGCTGACACGCTGACAGGATATAACGACCGCGACATTGACGCGATAATGGATCGCACCAAGGGCCGGCCCATACCTTCGGGCAGGATATCGCCCAAGAACGCGCTCGCATTCGGCCTGGTGCTCGCCGCGATTTCGCTTGCCTGCGCCTGGTTCATCAACATCTGGGCGTTCGGGCTCATGGCGTTTGGGCTCTTTGACAACATCATCGTCTACAGCAAGTGGCTCAAGCGCCGCAGCCAGAGTAACATCATCCTCGGCGGCTTTTCCGGAGGAGCGCCGGCGCTCATTGGTTATGTGGCAGTCACCACGATGAACATCGAGATAGGCCTGGTGATGGCCGGTCTCGTTTTTCTCTGGATACCGACCCACATCTGGAGCCTTGCGCTCCACGAGAAAAAGGACTATACGAAGGCCGGCGTGCCGATGCTGCCGGTGGTGTCAAGCGAAAAGTCATCCGTCAGGGTGATCGCCGGCACGACGCTCATGATGGTTGTGTTCAGCATATTGCCTTTCTTTTTCAACCAGTTTGGAATCATTTACCTGGCGACAGCAAGCGTCTTTGGCGCGGTCATGATCGCGCTTTCAGTGTGGCTCCTTGCAAAGCCGAGCGAGCGGGCGTCGTGGACCGTGTTCAAGTTTTCAAGCCCCTACCTTACGGCGCTTTTCATCGCCTTCATGGTGGACGCCTTTTTCAAGTAGCTTTTCGCACTCGTACAGCACCCTTGCAATTATGACGTGAGCCTCTAACCCGACATCGCTTATAGAGTAAGTAAGGTTCAGCAGCTTTGTTGTGCTCTCGGAAAAGTGCCCTCTCGGGAACCCGCCCACCACAAAAGCACAGTCATCTTCAAGATTTTCGGCCACGGCCTTTTCAGCCGTTCCCTGCACACCTGTAGTTGACAGGCCTATGACCCTTCCAGGCCTGATCGCATCCAGCAGGTCCGCGAGCGTGCCGTCAGAAATTTCCATCAGCACCGCGCCCTCGCCGCTCTTGACTACCCCGTCTCTGAAAAGGCCCACCATCAGCCCCTCAAAGCGAAAGTACGACTTTGGGACCCGCAGGTTGTCGGCTATTGCGATCAGCTTGTCGCTTGCCGTGTGCACGTAGACGCGCAGCATGCCTTTCATAAAGAGCGGAGTCCCAAGAGCTTCCATCAGTGCGAAATGGATGATGTCAGGCCTGCCGCGCTTGCTGCCGTCCTGCAGCTCGCCCATGGCGGCGTGGTGGTAGCTCCGGTCGAGCAGGATTTCAGAAGGCTTTAGCCCGAGCCTTCTGGCATGGTTCTTTACCGCGGCGTGGCTGGCGATCTCGCGCGGCACCGTCTCAAGCGCAGCCTCGGCGATGATGAGCGTTATCGTACCTTGCCATACCGGCCGGCCCGTATATTAATGAGCGCCGGCGTACCTGGAAAATATTTCAGACTCCCTGATATGCACTAGCTCCTGCAGCTCCCCGACGCATACGCCAAGGGCCACGTCCGCCTCCTGCCTGCCCTGCTTGCTGACGATTATTTCCCCGGGCCCGAACTTGGCGTCCCTGATTTCAAGCGGCAGCCTGGAGTGCAATAGCTCACCGAGAAATTCAGAGCGCTGGAAAGGTAGCATTGCCTTCATAGATATAGGTGGTCGTCCTTTCGCTCGACAGCGCCTCTCCCTTCAGGGGGAAAGAAAACGATGGAAGGGAAATCGCGTCGACTATGCTTGCCGCAAGCTGGGCCAGCTCCGGGTTGTTTTCGCTTTTTTCAGCTGGGCGTACCTTTTTGCCATCCGCTCAAGCTCGTCGAGGTTGGTCAACAGAAGTAATGGCGTTCCAAGTTAATTAACAGTTAGCGTGAAATCCACACTCTTTAGGGCGTGGACAGTTCACTTAACGGTTGCAGCTAGTTTATCTGGCAGCGGGGCTCTTGCTGCTGCGTTGGCCAGGCAGCAGGCAAAAGAGATCGCGAAAGAGCGAATCGACATCCTTGTCAGGAACGCATTGAGAGAGAAAGACGAGGCCATTGCAGCAAGGCAGGCGCAACAGGCGAAAAAGATAGCGATGCGCTTCCGGGTCAGGCTCCCCTATGGGGCGAGCCAGCTGTTTTGCAAAAAGTGCAAGGCGTTCGTCGTGCCGGGCAGGAGCGCCCGGGTGAGGGTCGGGAGGGCGAAAACAAGAGCCGTGCGGATCACCTGCCTCAGGTGCGGCCACACCTACCGCCGGATCCTGCCAGAATAAGGATTTATAAGGGCTCGAGCAGATTTTCGAGATACCAATATGGCTAAAGTTTACGACGTTCCGGCTGACGAGCTGATCGCCAAGCTGGCCGAACAGTTGAAGAACGACAAGAAGATAGTGCCGCCGGCTTGGTCCGCGTTTGTCAAGACGGGCTCGCACGCCACACGCATTCCCCAGAACAAGGACTGGTGGTACTCCCGGTGCGCTTCACTCTTGAGAAAGGTTTACCTTCAAGGTCCCCTCGGGGTTGCCGACCTGAAAGTCGCCTACGGCGGCAGGAAGAAGGTCGGGTACAACCTCGCCCACCACAGGGACGCAGGCGGCGCGATTGTGCGCAAGGCGCTGCAGCAGCTGGAGGCTTCCGGCTACATCGTCAAGGTGCAGAGCAAGGGGCGCATAATTTCAAGCGAAGGCATGAAAAAGATGGACAGGCTCGCGACCGAGATCCACAAAGAGCTTATCAAGGCTGCGCCCCAGCTTCAGCGCTACGCGTAATGGGCCATGTCTGTCCCGCCACAGCAGCCAAACGATGAAGATGCAAGAAGGCGCGAAGCCGAGGCTGCGATGCGCCAGCGGGTTTTGCAGGTCGTCCTTGACCCACAGGCGCGACAGCGGCTCATGAACATCCGGCTGGTCAAGCCGGATCTTGCGATGGCGGTTGAAAACTACCTCATCAACGCCGCTTCTTCCGGCAGGATAAACAGGCCGCTGACAGATGAAGAGCTGAAACAACTATTACTTAGGATTCAACAGCCGAAAAAAGACTTCAAGATTGAAAGGCGGTAGGCCTGAGCGATGCTTTACAGCGAACGTAACGGCCGGCGCTAAATCGTAAATGCCGTGAGATAGTTAACTATTTAAGGTCTGGTACGTGCTTTTGGCTCTATGAAGGCAGCAGTATTCCGAGAGTACAACAAGGACCCGACGCAGGTCGTCAAGATTGAAGATATCGACGTTCCCAAGATAAAGCCTAACGAAGTTTTGATAAAGGTCGAGTCTTCGGCTTACAACTATAACGACCTCTGGGCCATATGGGGCGAGCCGATCAAGACTCCGCTCCCGCACATTTCAGGCAGCGACGTGGCCGGCACAGTAGTCGAAGTGGGCTCTGATGTCTTGAAGCTGAAGGTGGGCGACAGGGTTGCCTCGCATTCGAACATGAGCTGCAGGGTTTGCGAAGCCTGCACTTCGGGCAGGGAATACGACTGCGCCGAGAGGACGATCTGGGGTTTCCAGACCGGGCCGCTCTGGGGCGGGTTCTCGCAGTACACACACCTTCCAGAAGTCAACGTGGTAAAGATCGCTGACAATGTCTCGTTCAACGACGCGGCTGCGGTGTCCATGGTGGGAATGACGTCTTGGCACATGCTGGTCGGCAGGGCCAAGATAAGGCCGGGCCAGCTCGTGCTTATCATGGGCGGAAGCTCCGGCGTTGGCATGGTGGGCATCCAGATCGCCAAGCTTTACAACTGCACGGTAATTGCGACGGCAGGCAACAAGGACAAGATGGACAAGTGCATCGAGATCGGAGCCGACTACGCGGTCAACCACAGGGAGGCCGACTGGAACAAGAAGGTGCGCGAAATATGCAAGAAAATAGGTTCGCCGGCCGGAGTCGACGTGGTCTTTGAGCACATCGGCAAGTCGACGTTCCCTCAGGAAGTGGGCCTGCTCAAGATGGGGGGCACGCTGGTCGCAACAGGCGCAACCACCGGCTACGACTCTACAATCGACCTCAGGTTCCTCTTCTTCAAGGGCACGAACCTGCTCGGATCCACGCAGGGCACCAAGGCAGAGCTTGAAGACGTGATGTACTGGGTCAGCAAGGGCAAGATCAAGCCGGTTATCGACACGGTCCTGCCGTTCACGGACATGGTCCAGGGCCACGTCATGATGGCAGAAGCTACGAAATTCGGCAAGATAGTGACCACCCCACAGAAACTCTAAACTATCCCCTCTTTCTTCCTCTTTCTGTCATGTTCAGGAGCCTGATCTTTGTCCCCGGCAACAGCACCCGCTTTGTGGAAAAGGCCAAGACGCTTCAGGCCGACATCATCTGCTTCGACCTTGAAGACTCTGTGCCGGCCAACGAAAAAGCGGCTGCTCGCAACATAGTCGCCGGCGCTCTTGCCCGCCGGCAAGAATACAACAGGCCAGTCTATGTCAGGACAAACTCGCCCGAGTCGGGGCTGGTGGCTGAGGACCTCAGGGCGGCTATTCGCAAGGGCGTTGACGGGATCGTGGTGCCAAAGGTCAACGACGCAGCAGAAGTCATGAAGATAAAAAGACAGGTCGCGGCGCTGGAAAGGAGGAACAGGACCGGCAAGATAGCGCTGATGCCGTCCATTGAAACCGCGAAAGGAGTGGTGAACGCATACTATATTGCAAGCGCCGACGACAGAGTAAACGTGCTGGTCTTTGGCGTGTTTGACTTTCTGTACGACATACGGCTCGACTACGACGAAAATGATCAAACAGGATACGCCTACGCCCGTGCAAAGATACCTGTCGACGCGAGGGCTGCAGGTGTGAACGCGATAGACGCAATATGGCAAAAGATTGACGATACCGAAGGCCTCGTTAGGGACGCCACGCTTGCAAAGCGCCTCGGGTATTCGGGCAAGAGCATAATCCACCCGAGCCAGATAGAGCCCGTGCACAGAGTCTTCCTCCCAAGCAGGAATGAGATCGAGTGGGCAAAAAAAGTGGTTTCGGCACTTGGCGAAGCTATGGAGAAGGGGAG
>DASPGV010000113.1:0-9964 GCA_035620415.1 Nitrososphaera sp. | reverse complement strand
TGCGGCAGCAGTCGCGTCTGAAATGTCTTTTTTCAATGAAACCGACTGCTCTTCTTTAATCGTCCTCAGGACTGTGGTCAGCTCTGCCTCGGTTATCTGCGGCAGGCGGCGGATCTTGTTCACAACAATGTCACACATCTCCTCGAGGCTCCTTGCCCGTATCTTTAACAGCATGTCGAACCGGCCGTGCATCTCGTGCACCTCCAGCACTTCGTCGAGCTTTGACAGGCGCGCGGCCACCTCGTCTGACGAGCCCTCCTTGATGTTTATCCCCATGAACGCAAGGTGGTCGTAGCCCAGTAGCCGGCTGTCAGTCGCTATCGCGAACCTGTGTATTATGCCGGCCGCTAAAAGCCTGCGCATGCGCATGTGGACGATGGCGTCCGAGATCTCCAGCTCCTTGGCTATCTCCACGAACGGCCTAGAAGCGTCGCGGGTCAGAATGTCGATTATCCTGAGGTTGATCTCGTCAAGAAGGTCCGGAAAGAGCACAAAATGACTACATCTTTTGATTTAATAACGGTTCATGCGCGAATAATTAATAACCCTTCCAGCGCACTATCGAGGCGTGCTTTGCAGCAAGTGCCAGAAGGAAGAGAGCGCGTTCCACAGGGAGTACTCTGGGGAATATTTGTGCAGGAAATGCTTTGTGCGCTCCATCGAAGACAAAGCTGCAAGGACGATTTCAAGGTATTCGATGATTGGCTATGGCGATAAAGTAGCTGTAGGCGTGTCCGGCGGCAAGGACAGTTTATCGTTGCTGTACGTGTTGAAAAAGCTGTTTGACCTGCACCCGAATAATGGCAACGAATTGGTTGCGGTGACGATAGACGAGGGGATCACGGGCTACCGCGACGAATCATTGCAGATAGTGAAAGACTTTTGCGCGCAGCTTGGAGTCGAGAGCAAGGTGCTCTCCTACAAGTCGCTCTTTGGGGTCGACATGGACGAGGCCATGATCCTGAGGCCATCGGAGAAAATGTCGTCCTGCTCCATCTGCGGCACTTTCCGAAGACGCGCGATAGATATCGCTGCTGAAACTATAGATGCGGACGTCGTAGCTACGGCGCACAACCTTGACGACCAATTGCAAACATTCATGATCAACCTGTTAGCCGGCGACGTGGAGCGCATCGGCTGGATCTATCCGGAACCCGTGGAATATGCCGGCATGAAGAAGATAAAGCCGTTTATTGAAATATACGAATATGAGATCGCGTTCTATGTGCTCCAGCGCGAGATCCCGTTCCAGTCGGAGGAGTGCCCCTACATGAACGAAAGCATCCGGACCGATTTACGAGAATTCTTCAACACGTTGGAGAAGGAGCACCCGGGAATCAAGATGAACGCCTACAACTCGATGCTGAAGGTGTCCAAGACTTTACGCAATGCACCAAGCGAGGGCAGGAAATGCTCGGTATGCGGGCGTGACTCTACGAGCGAGGTCTGCTCTGTATGCAGGACTATTCATATATTAACAGCAAATGAAACAGCAACAGGCAAGACATAACCTTCTTTGATCAAGTTGTAAAAATGTTATATCCTTCCTTTCAGTAACCAAAAACCTCATGGCATCGAAGACCGAGCAAACCCCAAATGGAACGTTGCGGCAGAATATGTGGAGACCTGCAATTGTGACTACGGCTGTCCTTGCAACTTTAGCGGCTTTCCTACCTATGGATTCTGCAGGGATATTATGCTATTTTCTATAACTTCTGGAAAATATGGCAACGTGAAGCTTGATGGAGTAGATGTTATCGACGCAGGATCTTAGCCAAAAGCAATCCATGAAGGAAATGGAACTTCGTAGCTATTCATTTCAAAACATGCTTCCGAAGCCCAAAGAAATGCTGTAACCAAGATATTCTCAGGTCAGGCAAAAGGCGAAGGTCCCTTTGCAATATTTGCTCCTACATACAAGTATATCCTAGAACCTCAGTTTGTAGACATCAAGAAAAAGGTCAATGGCAAAAAGAGTAGTTTTTCAGTCCCCGGCGTACTAGATGTCCAGGTTGAAACCTTCAAGAATCCTGTCACCGGGGAGGAGCAAGACATAAAGATACAGCTTCCGAAAGGATTCATCTTCAAATTGGCGGATGCATGCAAATCAAAGATAATGAAAATATCTACACCTTACCTTAACTTTGATGATTCAGGAAAGAGTGCGTTCTATGCCAAAGTGGCATATAAGGGACCCTGATTGAACAAGTTACTATTTTGAGTTCAAGATAAGAATAATAGACATGTCCTCGAATCGCAACTTTGTATCCAAATTTCTTAACTAAATCTCGACTTATTTAACAAAGCCGCACCTTCGTCATCCAACAAGCAAATATAGCCATCCCGCAGGATATTTGGGCGGAGGCAGGGAGGATCGGGGCGCCAGCCGTGCCCCACACTGGAAATCGGCTTTATGCCAGGATCAGTAACGGCCGGGTAAATCCGCTGGCGGGAGGTACCCGCTTGCCTTGCTGAAATGAAACTACGCCGTGTCGGATGGTTACGAGCGGCGAACTGCGCGAAGGCGCGGTCTCGATCGCGCATCGTCGAAATGGGTGAGGTCCGGGAGGGAGCAACCCTAAGGCGGCGTAACCATGCTAGCACGTCTACGTGGTGGATCTTGCGGGGCTTGAGATGGGGCCTTTTGCCAACGGTGGTACCGGCCGGCTGCCTCCTCTCCTTATGTGCGCGCGTTTCCAGTGGAGCATGTGGAACTAGTTCTCATATACACATGCGCGTTTCCACCAGTTCCAGTGGAAGTGCGCGCGCTTCCAGCCTTACGAATTAGTTCTTTTATAGCTACTCGTTTCAGGGTAGTTGACCTTTCGGGACTTTTCTGATAGTTTACCAGCTTGCGGTGACTGCAACATACGCCAACATGTTAAAACATTGCACGCCCCCTCCCCCTTTGGTGCTGCCTTTGTTATAAGGAATATCGCCGAGCTCGCCGCATGGCAAGTGGACAGGGCATCCAGTTTTCCTGCTCAAGGTGCAGGACAGTTCTGAAGGAAGCGATAACGCCCGACAGGCCGCCCACGTCGGAGGAGTGCCCCGCGTGCGGCTGCCAGCTATCCGAGACCCTGCAGGTGCTGCCGAAAAAGCAAGAGAAACAACACACCCAGTTTAGGACGGCGTACGAGATCAATGCTACACTCAGCCTTGGCATAAATGAAATCGACTCTTTTCTAGCTCTAAGATTAGGAGACCGGCTGTGCATTACTGGAAGCCATGCAAACCAGCTTGCAACGCGGCTGTGCGTGCGCGCATTTATGCCTGCAAGGCAGGGCGGGCTGGGCGCGGGCTCGGTGGTTTTTGTGGACGCCGGCAACAGCTCGGACGTTTACCGGTGTGCAAGCATAGCCCGCCAGCTCGGCCTCGAGACCCGGAAGGTCCTGAGGGGCATTGCGGTCAGCAGGGCCTTTACCATACACCAGCTTGCGGCGCTTGTGGCGCACGAGCTGCCAAAGGCAGTACGGCAGTACGGCGCCAAGATGGTGGTCGTCTCCGATCTGCTAAAGATGTTCACGGAGGACCCGCAGGTCAGCCGCGGGGAGGCTCGTTATCTGATCAATGAAATCGTGGATTCGGTACGCAGGATAGACGACATGTTGCTGGTCATGTCGATCCGCGGGGGCTCGCCTTACGACAGCCAGATCATGCAGTCGTTTGGCAAGCGGATCGAAATAGATCAAGACATCAGGCTGCACAGCGGCCGCAGGACGATTCAGGTCCGCGTGCCTGTCAGGTGAGCGGGCATGGGCAGGACGATCCCGTCGTTCAGGTGGGCGCTTGTCGAGGAGGAGCACGAATGGAAGCCTTTCCGGAACGCACTCGACAAAAAGGACAGGCGGGAATTTGACAGCATGTTTGCCGACGTCAGGCTCTACATCTCTGCTTGCTCGTACGCGACCCGGCCTGTCAGGATGCAGCCTGTCTTGATGGCGCTTCTCTTCCACCACTACAAGCAGCTGACGAGGATAGCGGAGCGGATGGAGGCATGACGCTCTTTCCGGAGGACGACATCCTGACAAGGGAGATCGAGTCGTGGCGCGGCTTTGCCGATAGCCTGAGGGCCGAGGACAGGGAGCTCTTCAAAAAGATGCTGAATGACTGCTACAGGTACGGCAGGGCGGTCAACGCAAAGGGCGAGCCGTTCCCGGCAGAGTCGCTCCTGATGGCCCTGATATTTTCGCAGCACAAGATGATAGGCTGGCTCATTTCTAGGCTGGAAGGTGGGAAGCGTTGACCACCGGGTGGCTGTTTGACACCTACCCGCTTGCGGACAGGATGGCCTGCTGGATCAAGCAGGAGGACGGCCGGACAGCCAGGCTGGAGGACAGCTGGATCCCTTCGATCTATGTGGCAGCAGACGACAAGGCTGATCTCAAAGTGGTGTTTGAGAACGCTCCTGCCATGCAGTTTGTAAAAGACCACGAGTTTGTGAGCAGGCAGGAAAAGATAACCGATCTGGATAGAACGACGGTGCTAAAGCTGACGCTTGCAGACCCGGCAAAAGGGCCGGCGACTGCAAGGTGCATCGAAAGGCTCGGCAGGTTCGGCCAGTTCAGGCTGTACAACGTCGACGTGCCGCCAGCGCAATCGTACCTTTACCAGCGCGACATCTTTTCTCTGGCGTACTGCAATGCCTATCAAAAAGGTTCGCGCCTGACTTGGAAGCTTGAAGACGATGTTTGGGATCCAAAATACAGGCTGCCTGATTTCAAAAAGATACACCTGAGTGTCAGGGTGCAAAAGAAAGGCGGCCTGCCAAAGTTCACCGACAGGCTCGACGCAGTAATTATCAGGCATGGAAACGACACGCATGAGATGACCAGTTCAGAAGCCGATCTGCTTGCAGAGCTTGAATCGACGGTAGCCAAGCTCGATCCGGACTTTATCTTTACTCAGGACGGCGACACGTTCCTCTTCCCCTATTTGACAAGCCGGGCAGAGCAGAACGGCGTCAGCATTTCGCTGAGCAGGGACAGCGTACCTCTGGCCCGCCCCGCCAAGGAAGGCACGTCGTATTTTTCGTACGGCAAGATCCACTTCAAGCCGACTGCGACAAGATTGTACGGCCGCGTCCACATCGACAGGTACAACTCGTTCATCTGGGACGAAGCGGCGATGCAGGGGATCTATGAAGTTGCTAGGACGTGCAGGATGCCGCTACACACCGCGGCCAGAGCATCTATAGGCAGGTGCATGAGCAGCCTGCAGTTCTACCACGCCAGCAAGAAGGGCATCCTGATACCTTGGAAGCCCACGCTTGCAGAGCGGTTCAAGACGTACGAGGAATTGCTGGTGGCGGACAGGGGCGGGTTCGTGTTCGAGCCGGAGATAGGCGTCCATGAGAGGGTGGCCGAGTTTGACTTTGCTTCGTTATTTGCAAACATCATGATGAAAAAGAACCTGTCTGCAGAGACGGTGAGGTGCGACTGCTGCCCCGATTCCAAGAGGAGGGTGCCGGAGCTGGGCTACAACATCTGCGAAAGGAGGCTTGGGATAGTGCCGATATCGCTCGAAATACTGATCAAGAAAAGAGCCGAGTACAAGAAGCTGCGAAATTCTGAGCAAGATCCGGCGCAGAAAAAGATCTATGACGAGCGGCAGAACGCGCTCAAGTGGATCTTGGTGACGTCATTCGGCTACCTTGGATTCAACAACGCAAAGTTCGGCAGGATAGACGCCCACATCGCCGTGTGCGCGTTTGACCGGCACATATTTTTGCAGGCAGCAAGAATAGCTGAAAGGCTCGGCTTCCGGGTGCTGCACGGCATTGTCGATTCGTTCTGGGTGCAGAAGAGAAACGCCACCACTGACGACTACCTTGAGCTAAAGAGCACGATAGAGCAGGAGACGGGGTTTGAGATAAGCTTTGAAGGGGTCTACAAATGGATAGCTTTTGTCCATTCAAAGGAGAGCAACAAGCTGCCGGTTGCCAACCGTTACTTTGGCGCGTTTGAAGACGGCAACCTGAAGATAAGGGGGATAGAGGCGCGGAGGCACGATACTCCGGTGCTTTTTGAAAGATTCCAGCTGGAGGTCCTGAAGGTGATGGCCGGCGGCAACACGATAGCAGAGGTCATGGTGCTGATGCCGCAGGTGCAGGCTACATTTGCAAGGTACGCCCGGCTCTTACAAGATGGAAAGGTGGCTCTGGACGAGCTGGTCTTTGTCAAGAACGTTTCCAAGGACACCGACCAGCACTCGGCAAGAAATACAGTAGAAAACGACGCGCTGGGCAGGCTTGCACAAGAGGGCAGGATGCTCAGGGCCGGCCAGACCCTGAGATACGTCATTTCAGACTATGGCAGGCATAGAAAGGCCACTCCTCTCGAGCTTGTAGGCGAGGATACGGACTATGATCCTGACAGGTACATAGAGCTGTTGGCTCAAGTATGCAACTCGGTAACGGAACCATTCGGGTATGTGATTCATGCTGATGACTACTAAGTCCTATTGTCTCGTCGCTCAGCATGGCAGATCGAAAATTCAGATCGTCCTGATACAGTCAGCAGGACCTCTTGTGTATTAGAATATCTTGTGTTTCGTTTAACTTACTATAACGCCAGACTTTCTAACATAAACAGCGTTATATTCTTGTTTTATTTTTCCTCCAAAATAGTGCTAGTTCCGACCAAATGCTTTACCATACTCCTGATAGTAGCCATCGTATCCGCCGGAATAACAAATACAAAATATTTCCTGACATCCTTACCCTCTAGGAATTTGATGTTTGCAAACTGTTCATTATAAACGGTTAAACTACCTACTGCTTTGTTCTGTAGACGTTGCGCTAACGTTTCATTTTTGTCTTTTATATTCTTCAATTCGATAAAGAAGACATCAATACTATCTTCCATTCCATTAATGCTGTGAATTAACATCATATCGCAATGTTGTTGTTTCGTGAATCCTATTTTTTCGACATTAATTGCTAAGATCGTTTCGACCGGATCCATTAGAGCAAGGCATCCGTTCTCTTCAACGCATGCATATGTTTTAGAATCTTTGTGTACATCTCCAATTATAACTGGCAATTATTTCACCTATTGGAACTGGAGAGCTCGAACCCCCAGTTTGCTGCGCTTTCAAACATTATTCTTTCCTTTTACGGGACTATTCATACAAAAACCCTTTATCTCGGTCTGTTGTTAGAAAATTAAATAATTATTTTTAGATACCAACGCTATGACTAAGCTAGTCTGCCAAATACAGTATGATTTAAATTGAATTTAACAAGTCTTTCTCGTATTGCCAATCGATCCCAGCTTTCAGGCAAACAGGGTCGCTATGACCTTTGAGAACCTTAAGGTATGGAAAAACAAAACAAGCAACCTCGGGATCTATGGCACCGAAGTCGCAGTCGACTTTGACCTCTGCATAGGCGACGGCGCGTGCATCGAAGTCTGCCCCACCAACGTCTTTGACTGGCAGGGCGCGGGAGCCGACAGGAAGGCGCTGCCGTCAAGGGAGCGGGACTGCATCTACTGCTTTGGGTGCGAAGCAGTCTGCCCCAAGTTTGCGATAAGGGTGACCAAGCCATGACGATAAGGATAGACGAAAAAAGGATCTTCGAGATAATAGAGCAGCGCCATCCACGGTCGGTGGCATTGAACGGCCCGGAGGGCATTATGCCAAAGCTGCAGGACGCAGCCGATCATATCACGGAAAAGTATGGCATTGAGGCGTACGTAATCGGCGACACAAACTGGGGCTCGTGCGACCTCAACACACACGCGGCAGACATGCTGGGCGCGGACATTCTCTTCAACATAGGCCATACGATTGCTATGGAGACGTTTGGCGACAAGGTGGTCATGATAGGCGCACTTGACGATATCGGCTTTGATTCAGTGGCAAAGAAATGCGCGGAAGGATTGAAAGGCAAGTACGAGACAATATCATTACTGACGGACAGCCAGCACCTCCACCAGATTGAAAGCGTGAAAAACATTTTTGAAAATCACGGCTACAGCGTAATCATTGGAAGGGGCAAGGGGCAGCTCCGCGACGCGCAGGTGTTTGGCTGCGAGTTCTATCCTGCCTACAACATCCAGAAGCAGGTCGACGCGTACGTCTTCCTCGGGCAGAGCATCTTCCACTCGGCAAGCGTCGCGATGTCGACAGAAAAACCGACCTTCATGCTCGACCCGTATTTCGAGGAATATAGTCAGGTTAATGAGTTCGCGCAGGGGATGCAGAAACGCGCAATCCTCACGATCTACAAGGCGCTCGACGCGGAAAAGATCGGAATAATCATCGGCCTCAAGGAAGGTCAGTTCGCGCACGTCCGCGCGCTCGAGCTGAAAAAGGAATTTGAGAAGCTCGGCAAGAAGGTGCAAATGATCGCCCTCACCGAGATCACAAACGACCGCATCCAGAACTTCAAGGGCATCGACGCGTTCGTGCAGGTCGCGTGCCCCAGGATTGCGACTGACAACCACTTCTCAAAGCCGATGCTGGCCGTGCCGCAGGCACAAGCTTTGCTAAAGCTGCTGAGGAAGGAGCCTATAGACGATTTTCTCAAGATCCAGCACTGGCTGTAGCTCCAATAGCTTTCTGGTTCCCGACTTTTATCAGAATTTTATACAATCGTCGATAAATTTTGTAATAAAAAATTGAAAAAATATTCCATTCTGGACAGTATATCCAGTTAATAAATTTACTTAATCAATAATTTATTTAGAAGTCTTATAACATTAATCTGAGCTAGATTATACAAATTTTAGCAAATCTTGGCTTTCATAAATATAATATCTGTATAAATCTTAAATAGATATTGTGTGTACTAAACGTAGGTAAAGTAACTAACTAACGCACGTACGCTAGTCGGTTATAAACCGGGTGAAATAAAAAAAATGACTTGTAAGGGAATATGCATCCGTCACAAGGCTCAAAAGCCAGTCGGCTCAGGCAGGTACGCCAGCGGACAGAAGAGATGCCAGATCTGCGAGATATTCATCAAGTGGGACGGCCTCTGGTGCCCGTGCTGTGGATACCGCCTCAGAACAAAGCCGAGGAACCTGAAGTACAAGGCGAAGCTTCGGGCTAGGACCAGAAAGCAGGAGCTCAAGGTCGCCAAGCCCATCACTGTGCGCGTACGATAAATGGACAATGAGCCTGACGTAGACAAGAAGATCCTCAGCTCTAGCACCGGGAGAACTTTTTTCCTCCAAACAACCTTTTTCCAGAACGGCTGTTTTATCATAATTAATGAAGGCGAGCAGCGCATAGGTGCGATGTCGGTGGCCATCAGCACTCAAAACAAGGTTAATGTTGCAAAAGTCATACCGAGCAAGTACGATTCAATCTTTATCAATACCGTCGCGGAGAAGGTATCGTCCATGATAAACGGCATCTGCCTGGTCTCGCTCCACAACAAGGCTCAGCTGCAGCTTGACGACATGAAAGCAATTATGGGAGAGATTATGAGCATAGTTGGTAGTAAAAAACATGAACAATAACTTTCGCAGCTTCCTGTCCCTGTTGCAAAGCGAGGGCGAGCTGAAGCGCGTCAAGCAGGACGTGAACGCAGAATTCGAGCTTGCGGCAGTCACTGCCAAGCTGGACGGCAAGCAGGCTGTCATATTTGAGAAGGTGAGAGGCAGCAAGATAGGAGTCGCTGCCAACATTGTCGGCACGCCAAAAAGGTTCTACCTGGCGGCGGCAGGGACGCGCAAGACAAAAGAAGCAGACGTAAAGAAGGCGATCCACGCCCGCATCACCGAAGCGCTCTCCAGGCTTTCAGAGCCGGCAAGATCTGACACCGGCGCGCAGTTTGAAAAGAACTCTTCAAGGAACCTAAACGATCTTCCGATAGTCACGCATTTTGAAAAGGACGCAGGACCTTTCATCACTTCTTCAATTGTTTTCGCAAAGGATCAGGAGAAGGGCAACCAGAACCAGTCCACCCATCGGCTGTTGCGCCTTGACGAGCGACACATGGCGATAAGGATGG
>DASPGV010000112.1:0-5686 GCA_035620415.1 Nitrososphaera sp. | reverse complement strand
GGACAACACCATCGTGCACTTTACGATATCCAAGACCAACCTTGAAAACATTGCCGGCAAGGTGACGTCTGAGAACAGGACGCCTGACAAGGCAGTCTTTGCGCTCAAGCCCCCCACGGAGGAAGTCAGAGTGACCCAGATTAATGCCGACTCGGCCAGCTACAAAGTTGCGCTCACCTGGCCGGAGCAGATATTCCCCGCGCAGCCAGTGACGTTTGGCATCAGGATTACTGACAAGTCTGACGTGCCTCTGTCGGCCGCGACCTATGAGCTCGTGATAACGGACAAGGACGGCAACGAGGTGACGCGCACGGGCGGCGTGACCACTCCTGAAGGGGTCGGATCGCAGGACGTTACGTTTGATGCGCAGGGCTCGTTCACGATGCGTGTGGACAAGATAAACGCAAGCAGCGAGTCCGTCCAGTCAAGCATCACTGTCATCCCCGAGTTCCCGGTTGGCATCGCTTCAATAGCTGCAGCGCTTGCAATAGCAGGGATAATAGCAGCAAGAAGGTCGTCGCTCTTTACCGGCAAGACGTATTAGATACGCCGCGCCACTTTATCCCATGTCGGAAGAGGATTACCGCAAGCTGTCGGAGAGCGAGATACAGCAGGAGGTGAGCGGACTGGACGGCTGGAAGGTCGTCGGCGGCAAGGTTAACAAGACGTTCGAGTTCGGCGACTTTGTTCAGGCGTTTGGATTTATGACCCGGGTCGCGATAGAGGCTGAAAAGATGAACCACCACCCCGAGTGGTTCAACGTCTACAACCGCGTCAGGATAGACTTGGTAACACACGACCTGGGCGGCATCAGCAACTACGACATCAAGCTCGCAAAAACCATTGACAGGATCGCAAAGGGCTGATCACTTTACTGGAAGCCTTGCCAGCCTCGCGCTCTTGCATACCGGGCATCTAGAGGCTGCGGGGTGATCGATGTACGACGCGCACCAAAAACACGACTTGCAGAGGAGAAAGTCCCTGTCCTCAAGCTTGTGCTCGGCCGTCATGGGGAAAGCAGCTTGCAGGTTGTTTATATTAAAATAAGCTGGTGTCCTCGTAGCTAACATCCTTCCATGCCCCGCGCGTCAGACTTTTGCCAGGTCTGGCCGCGAACGACATGCAAGCTGCATGACCGAACTGTGAACTAGTTCAATCTGCTACAATCAATATAAGACTTGGTGTCGCGCAAGTGGCATGAGCCCCGGCATATAGATGTTAGAGGTAGCTATAGGCATAAAGGACTCGCTTATGGCCGCTGGGTTTACGTCGCTTGATTCTCTGCTGAGGTCAAGCCCCACCAACATCGCAGCCATCCTTGGAATAGAGCTCTACGTCGCAAAACTTATCATCGACGCAGCAAGGAGCGCGGCGGCGCGGTACGGGATAGAGCAGGACGCGGCCGATCTGGCTCCCGAATGATCATAGTTTGCGCATAATCTTCGTTTTCTGCGCAATTGAAAGCAGTATTAAGTAGTCGCGGTCTTCCAAGAAGGAATGCATAACGGGATCAAGTTCGGCATTGCGAGTGCTGTAATCATTGCAGTCATTGCCACCTCAATGCCGGACTTTGGATTCTCCCGCAGCGGATGCGGCTACAGCGCCGACGAGTCAGACGTGTTGAGGATAGGCTATTTCCCGAACATCAACCACGCCCAGGCTGTCATCGGGCTTGGCAGGGGCGACTTTCAGGAGGTTCTGGAAGGCATCGAGGTGAGGACCCAGATCTTCAACGCCGGCCCTCAAGTCATTGAGGCGCTAAATGCTGGAGCGATTGATGTTGCATACGTCGGCCCCAACCCCGCGATAAACGGCTACGTGCAGTCTGAGGGTTGCCAGCCCAGAGTGATCTCTGGCGCTGCAAGCGGCGGGGCAGTGTTTGTTGTCAGAAACGATGCCGACATCGATTCGGTGGACGATCTGGCAGGCAAGAAATTTGCATCGCCGCAGCTGGGCAACACGCAGGATGTCGCGCTGCGCAAGTACCTGCTTGACAACGGCTACACGCTAGGCGGCAGCGTACAGGTGCTACCGATAAAGAACCCGGATATTGTCACGCAGATGGTAAAGAAGGACATTGACGGCGCGTGGGTGCCGGAGCCCTGGGGAGCCAAGCTGGTCAAGGAAGCCGGTGCAAGAATCTTCTTGGACGAGCGCGACCTCTGGCCGGACGGCGAATTTGTCAGTGCGCACATTATCGTCAGGACCGATTACCTGCAGAACAACCCTGAAACAATCAGGAAGCTCCTGGAAGCGCAGGTCGACGAAACCATCTGGATAAATGAAAATCCGGACGAAGCCACACAGGTCTTCAATTCCGAGCTACAAAAGCTCACTGGCAAGACCATCCCGGAGGACGAGTTCCAGGAAGGGTTCTCGAGGATGACCCTGACGTGGGATCCGGCAAAAGATTCGCTGTTCCAGTCGGCCGACGACGCGTACGAAATAGGGTTCTTTGACGAGAGGCCGGACCTGTCAGACATCTATTACCTTGCGCCGCTGAACGAGGTTCTCGCAGAAAAGGGGCTGCCAGAGATACAATGACGCAAAAAATGCACCTACATGGTAGCGATTGCGCCTTTGAAGTAGATTATATGCGGTGCACCCGCAGTGGAGCCGATCAACCTTGATAGCGTCTGAATACCGGCGCAGCGCAGCCCTGCTGCAGGTAAAGGAAGTATCCAAGACCTTTCCCTACGCCGACAGCAAGAGCCACGTCGTCCTGAACAGGGTCAGCATCGACATCAGTGACGGCGAGTTTGTGACGATCGTGGGACCGTCGGGCTGCGGCAAGAGCACGCTGCTCAACATCATTGCCGGGCTCGAAAGCCCGGATTCCGGCAGCATATCGGTAAGGGGCGAGCACAGGACATCCACCGATCCCGGGAGGCTGGTTATATTTCAGGAGGGCGGGCTGTTTCCCTGGCTCACCGTTCTGGAAAATGTCGAGTTTGGATTAAAGCTGACAAACACTCCAAAGGACAGTCAGAAGCAAGCCGCGCGCCGCTTTGTCGACATGGTGCAGCTATCGCGGTTTGCAAATGCCTACACATACCAGCTCTCCGGCGGCATGAAGCAGAGGGTGGCTATAGCCCGGGCATTGGCGGTTGACCCGGACATTCTATTGATGGACGAGCCCTTTGCAGCCCTTGACGTGCAGACAAGGGACATGCTGCACAGCGAGCTCTTGCAGATCCACGAAACGACGAAAAAGACGATCCTGTTTGTGACCCACAACATAAGCGAAGCGCTGGCGCTTGGAACGAGGGTCATTGTGCTCTCGCCCCGGCTCGGCAGCATCAAGCGGGAATTCACGATAAACCTCCGAAGGCCGAGAGACGTAGACAACCCTGAAATCGTCGCGATCAAGAGGCTGATACTGAAGGAACTGGAAGAGGATTTTCAATTTGCTAGAAGAGAAAACACAGCTAGAGCAGCGAAGTAGATTCGACATAACGGATCTAGCCAACATCGCGCTGTTCCTTGCGGCGTTTGTGGGCGTCTGGCAGCTGGTGTTCATGCTTGGGGTATGGCCGGAAACCGCGCTCCCGTCCCCTGCAACAGTCGTGCAGGCAATGGGAAGCCTGATAGAAAACAGCTCGCTTCCAATTGGTGTTGGAGTAACGCTGCTGAGGCTTGTCGCGGGGTTTGCGATCTCGATCGGCTTCGGAGTAGCAGTGGGGCTTGTGATGGTCAAGTTCCGGGGCTTTGGCAAGACGATGAGCTCGTTTGCAGTTGGACTATTGACATTTCCGAGCATCGTGTGGGCGATATTCGCGATCCTTCCCTTCGGATACAACGAAGTTGCGATATTGTTTGTCATCGTCATGGCGTCCGTGTTTTCGGTAATGATAACGACCTACAGCTCTATCCGCAACATCCCGCCGATATATCTCCGCGCGGGCAGGAACATGGGCGCAAGAGGTTTTGTACTGTTCCGCCATGTGATGCTCCCGGCCGCGATGCCGGCGCTAGTACCCGGGATCAGGCAGGCATGGTCGTTTGCCTGGCACGCGCTCATTGGCGCCGAGATACTGATAACGACGCTTTCCGGCCTCGGCTACATATTGAGCGTCGGGAGGGACTTTAACGCGATGGAGGATATCATCGCCACCATGATCACGATCTTTGCGATAGGCATAGTGTTCGACAGGGTGCTCTTTGCCAAGGTAGAGGAGAGGGTAAGGGCGCGCTGGGGCCTGGACCAGCACGGTTGAGTGCAGAAATCCACAAATTAAAATATGCGCAAAATCTGCATATATCATAATCTATGCTCGACGACCTTGCAAAGAACAGAGTGGACTCGAAAAAGCCGCGCAAAGAGGGGATAACCTGCACCATAGACAAGCTGCAGGGCATCGACAAGGACAACTTCTCAACCATAGCCCCCTTTATCGACGTGGTCAAGATATACGGGGCGCTTCCCATGTTAGTCTCGGAAGATAGCCTCAAGAAAAAGATCAAGTTCTACCACGACTTTGGGGTGCGCGTCTCGACGGGCAGCACGATAACCGAGTTTGCGATCTCGGAAAGCTCGCTTGAGAGGTTCGCCAAGGAAGCCGCCAAGGTCGGCTTTGACATTATTGAAGTAGGCGAGAACAGCCTCGACCTCTCTTTCGAGCAGAAGAAAAAGATAAGCGGAGTGATCAAGTCGGCCGGCCTCGAGTTCCAGTGGAAGGTGGGCAAGAAGGACCCGCGACACCAGCTCGGGGTCGACGACACGCTGGACAAGATCGAAGAGGCCGTGAAACTGGGCTCCAAGAAAATAGTGCTCGAGGCAAACGAGGGGGTCAACGTCGGCATATACGATGAGAAGGGGCTGGTAAAGTGGAGCTTTGTAGGCGCGATAACAAATGAGTACCCGCCCAGCAACTTCATCTTCGAGGCGCCACTAGAGTCGCAGCAGTCCGCGCTCATTGCCGAGTTTGGCCAGCGCGTCAACCTCGCAGAGGTGCACCAGGACGCGGTCGCGTCAGTCGAGTCGCAGAGGCGCGGCTTCCTCGCAAAATCGGCGTTTGGCGTGTCGTATTTGCGGAGGAACCCTGAGGGCGGTCCGGCCGCCAAGTTCATATATTTCGTTATAAGAACAAAGCACCCGATTGAGCAGAGCGAGCTCGTCTCGATGAGCCACCTGCCGAGGAGGACAGTGCAAGCCGCGGTCGAGGACCTCAAGAGGCAGGGGCTGATAATCGAGAGGAACAGCCTCGACGACGCGAGGAAAAAGGTGTACCAGCCGGTTCAATCTGACTGGCTGTAGGTCAGCAGCGCTGCCACGGTCTTGCTGTCCTGGATCTCGCCGCTGAGGCATTTCCTGACGGCCAGCCTCAGTTTTATTTTTCTGATCCTGATGTTCTCGTCATCGTCAAGTCGGCCGCGCATTATCTTTTTCAGGTCGGTGGCTACAAACACGTGCATCAGCTCTGTCGAGTATCCCGGCGCCAGGTACCATTTCAACAACGGCTCGAGCCTGCCAGAGTAGCCAATTTCTTCGGCCATCTCCCGGACAGCAGCCTGCCTCGGAGTCTCGCCCTTCTCTATCTTGCCGGCTGGAATCTCGAGCAGTGTCCTACCGGCCGCGCGCCTGTACTGCGTGACAAGGATAACGTCATTGCCACTGACAGCCACTATGCCGACAGAGTCCTGATGCTCCACCACCTCTTTGTTGATGACCTTGCCACCAAGAGAG
>DASPGV010000111.1:0-4663 GCA_035620415.1 Nitrososphaera sp. | reverse complement strand
TGTAATTTCAAACAAGCCGTCCGGCTCGGCCGAGCTGGCAAAGGCGGTGTCTGACGAATTCGCGAAAGGGTCCCGGGTCGTAGTGATCAAGAACCACGGCGTTGTTGCCGGCGGCAGGGACGTACACCACGCCCGGGCGGTGGTAGAGTCGCTTGAGGAGTGGTCAAAGATACTGACCGTGGCGCAGCTTTTCGGCGCCGCCTCAGACTGGCTAGACTAGACGCCCAGAATCTGCTTGAGAAGCGCCCTATAGTCTACTTTTTCCTTCTTGCTTCCCGGGGAAGGGAGCTCGAATATGAGCGGGATCGGCCTCTTTGCCCGCAGGCTCGTCAGCTGGCTGCGGATCTCCTTGCCAAGATCGTCGCTCAGGAGCACAAGCCCCACGCCGCTGTTTTCGTCCATCCTGTTGATTTCGGTGAGTGCCTCTGAAGGCGTTTCGACCTTCACTCCCTTGACACCGGCAAGCTGGAAACTGGTGACGAAAACCCGGCTGCCTATTGCGACTATCTGCATCCCGTCCGCATTTAATTCCAGTCCCTTTTTATTCCTTTAGGACAGGAAACCACTTATACCGTAATCTGTTACATTAGGTAAATTGGCTGTTACGAAACCTGCACTTATGATGCTCATGATCGTTTCGTTCGTCTCTGGTGGCCTAGCCGTGCTTCTAGCGATGTATATCGGCAGCAGCTCGATGCTGATTACATCAGCACCCGGCTTTGTTGTCGGGGCGTTCTTTGCCCTGAAGTACGCCATGTACGACAAGTACAAGGCAAAGGAAGAAGAACACAAGCGCGGCAGGAACAGGCACAAGCACTAGCCAGTAAGCAAGATGTAGATCATTACCGCGCCGAGGCCGGCGAACAAGATTATGGTCGCCTTCCACATGCCAAAGCTGGCCTTGTCGCTTATGTCCCACATGCCGCCGTGTAAGTTGCTTGGGCGGTAACGCCGCTTGATCTCTTCGTAGCTGTAGACTGTAGAAAAGTCCGCCGGCGGCGTCCATCTGGGCGTCGGACCGGGCTTTTGCGACGTGCTGTCGTCGTAGGTCTTCCTTGCCTGGCCGTTCGAAAGCACCTCGTATGCCTCCACGATCTTCATGAACTTTTGCTTCGACTCTTCGGAATTCTTGTTCTTGTCAGGGTGGTATTTCAGTGCCAAATGCCGGAAACTCTTTTTTATCTCATCAGGTGTGGCGTCGGCCGTCACCTCCAGTATTTCGTAGTAATCTGGCACCCGGTACCAAAGGCAGGACGACTAAATATTTATTTTCATCAGAGGGCGCCGCGCTCTGCTCTCTCTTTCAGCGCCACGTTCATCTTCTCGAGCCCCTGCTTGATGTCGGTGTCCAGTCTTTTGCCGAAAAAGCCCGTCAGCAGCCCGTCAAACACCTCTCGCTGGATAAACCGGACGCGGCCTTGCTGCAGCTGTTCGATTATGAAAATGTGCTCTCCGTTCAGGACCCAGCTCTTGCCCACCCACCGCAGCTCGCGCTCAGGATCGATCTTTGTAATTTCAGGCTCGTACCTTCTTTTCTCGCCGGCCGGCGTTTCGATGTGGATCTCGATCCTGCTGCCTTCCTTCGCATGTCCGGATATCCTTTTGATGAAAGGGTTCCACTGTTCGTATTTTTCAAAATCGGACAGTATCTTCCAGACTTTTTCCGGGCCGGCGTTGATCTCGATCTCTGTGCGGATCTCTTTCACGCAGATACATCAAATTGCATTTTATAATTAGTTTCTGGTCGTGAACTCAATCCTAATCGAGTCTCCCTGCCTCAGCGGGATATCCAGAAAGCTCCCGTCTTCGTGCAGGCTGTCGTTGATGTAGACCCGCGTGTCGTATTTTTGCAGGTCGTTTCCAATCCAGTAGTACAGGAAATGCCCGAGCGTGAATTCGTGGGGCTCGCTGTAGCCCACGTGAATCACGTTTTCCTCAAGGGTGTGGACCGGCCGTATGCAGTCGTCCTCGAACCCAACCCCGCTTCTGACAGTCCCCGGAAAGCCGTCCTCTGTCACGCTGACTGGGATCGACAGCTGGTACGGCTGCTCCGTCGGGTTTTCGATGCACTGGTAGATCGGGTCCTGCGAGCGGAAGTAGGTTGTAATTGCCAGAGTGGCGAGGCCGGCGCCCACGACAATCGCAGCAAGGACGCCCATCGAAATTAGCAGCTTTTTTCTTTTCTCCGGCCCTTCAAACGCCATCTAGATCAGCTGATAGCCTAATGCTAGTGCAGTGCCAGATATGCAGGCAGGCTTTCCGCCAGATGGAATCCAAAAAGCATCCCTGCTGGGCCGGATGTTAGCCAGATAAGGACTCCCGGTACGGCGGCGCAAACTAGGATAGTGAGAATAATCAGCCATACGGCTGTCATCTTTTCGACCATCGATTCAATTCACTTTGACTGCGTTATATAAGTCTTCAAATGGGTCCTAGCCGGACTTTGGTGCGGCAGCGTTTTTGATCTGATTCCTCAGATTTTCAAGTTCTTGCATGAGCTCTTCGTTTTCTTCTTCAAGGACCTTGAGCGACGCCAGCGCATCTGCGTTCTGCGTCCTCAGCGCCTGAAACTCTTTCTGGAGCTTCTCGAATGCCTGCTTCAGCATATCGTAATCCTGTGACAATCTAGCAGGTCTTGTCTCGTTTCTTTAAAAAGATTGAAACGTAAAATTAGTTGATACGTACATTTAAAGAATGTAGCGTGTAAGATCATTGCAATGGATGTCAAGGTATTCAATAACTCGGTCAAGTTCTACCTCCCACGCGTTGAGGGCTATCTGGAAATAGTCCGCGACATGGCTTCCAAGTACAAGGGTATGTCCTTGATCGAATTTGACGGATACTTTGAGGGCAAGATGGAGCCGACGAAATATACGCGGGTGGAGATACACACCAACGACATGGACGAAAAGAAAATGACTGAAACGGCGAATCAGATCCGCGTCAGGCTGAAGCAGAAGAGCCTAGCGCTTGAATTCAATAACAAGCTGATTCTGGTCGAAGGATAGGCAATATCGTTTAATATCTGGCGCCAATTACACATAGCCATATGCCGGGGGCATACGTCATGATCAACACGCTGCCGGGGATGGAAAAGCCGGTTCTCGACGAAATTGCGCAGATACCCGGCGTCGTGTCTGTGGAGGGCGTTTACGGCGAATTCGACCTGATAGTGCGACTCGAAGTGCCGGTGGGCAACACGGTTGATTTCGTCATCAACAAGATAAGGAAGGTCTCAGGCATCAAGTCCACCCGGACCATTTCAACCATCGACGGCGAGCGCAAGAGTGGCACCGGCATGGACTACCTCGGGCCGCCGTCTGACTGATATCACTGGTAGTCGTGCAGCGGCTTGTCCTTGTGTGCGTTTATCTTTGCATCCAGTTCCTTTTTGTGATCCGACAGTATGTGCTTGTTGGCACACGCGTCGTGCATAACCCCCTTTTCGCAGAAGTCGCACGAGGTGACAAACTCCACCTTACCAAACGCCTTCTTGCAGTAACTGCATTTTTCCGCTCCCACGTCAAAATCAGAGAGGGGCTTGAGCCACGCGTCGCGCCAGAGGAGCGTCATGCCTTGTCTGCACGCTGCAGATATTTTTCCTTTTACTTCAGGTTCTCGATGATGTCGTACATGCGCCTGTACGACTGCTGGAGGTCCTGCCACTTTTGCAGTTCCAGCCTGACCTTTAGGAGGTCGGCCTTTAGTTTCCTGCTGTCCTTGGCAGACGCCATCTTGGCCACGGCAGAAGCTTCCTTCAGGTACTGCCTGATGTATTTCTTGGCGTACGGGTTTTCCTTGACGAGCGCGACTACAAGGTCCGGCTCGCTTGACAGTATGCTCTCTGCAAGCAACGACTGGAGCCCAAACGTGGTGCCAGAGACCTGCTTGAGCGCGGAAACATCGCCTGCCGAGACTACCTTGGCAAAGACAATATTTGCAAAGTACGTCAGCCCGAGCACCATCGCTATGGACCTGTCGTGGGCCCGGGCGTCTGGCAGCACCTTCACCGCTGCGTTTTCGAACAGCTCGTGCGCGATTTTCAGCTCGGCCTCCTCGTTCCTGACCGGCACCAGCAGCATCTTGGGCTGCATCCTCTCGCTTGCGCCCGGCCCAAACATCGGGTGGATGCAGAGTGGCTGCAGGCTTGAAGGCGCCTGCTTTAGCGCCCGAAACGACCTGTGCTTTACCGAGGATATTTCCGAAATAACCGCGCCGGTCTTCATACTCTTTGCGCATTGCCTGATCACCTGCGGCGTCATTTGCACCGGCACGGAGACCAGTACGAAATCGGCGCCACTGACGCAGTCGTCGATGCTGCCTGCAACCCTGACGTTGTACGAGCTCCTGAGCGTTTTCCGGTTGACGTCGTATACTGAAACGCCAAGGCCGCGGCGGGCAAAGTAGCTGGTGAACCACGATCCCATCTTGCCGGCGGCTCCCACTATCGCTATTTTCATTTATGCAGACTCCCTTATGGCCGACGCCATCACGTCAAGCCCCCTTTCAAGTATTTTTTCCGGCTGGCACGCTGATATCCTGACAAACTGCCTATAATAGTCGCCAAAGCCGCTTCCCGGCGCTATCGCCACCCCCTTCTCAAGCAGCCGCTCAACTAGCGAGATGTCGTCGCCCATTGGGATCTCGGGGTAGACGTACATCG
>DASPGV010000110.1:0-3573 GCA_035620415.1 Nitrososphaera sp. | reverse complement strand
GGGCGGCCATAGAAGATGGCGTTGATGGGATGGAGGTGTAATCACCAAGCTTCGGCGAGGTGTTCAGCCTGCCATTCCCAACAGCCCAACGCACTAACTTGGATTTGTTTGCGCCACCGAAATTGGTGGTTAGCCACTGGTATGGTGGCAGCAAGCGCACCAGAAAAGTTGCGGCTCCGGAAATACGTAAAGAACATCGTAAAGCATCTGTGATCCTTTGCACGGCGGCCAGCGTCGTTTTTTAAAAAAACCATTAAATCTGGGCTTCTAAACTCCATTGTAGTCCAGATGTCTGTTTGCATATCTCACAAAGAGGACGCGGACGGAATTTGCTCCGCGACTCTGATAAAAGCTGTGTTTGATGTATCAAAGGTGATCCTTGTAGATTATGGGAACCTCATCGCCAAGCTGGAAAAAGTCGCGGCGTCCGGCAAGATCGATCAATTATTCATTTGCGATCTTGGTTTGTCAAAAAAGAACGAGCAAAAGTTTGTCGAGCTACTCGGCACGATTGCTGCTTCGGGCGCAGAAGTCACATACATCGACCACCACGACATCAGCAAGGAGATAATCCAGGCGCTCAAGAAAACAGGCGTGACGCTCATCCACACAATAGAAGAATGCACAAGCGTGCAGGTATATGCAAAGTACAAGAAAAAGCTGCAGGATCACGCGGCGTTTTTTGCAGCCATGGGCGCGCTGACAGACTACATGGAGGCCAAGCCGGTCGCTTCCACGGTTGTGCCAAGGTTTGACAGGCAATTCCTTATGCTAGAGTCGACTGCATTGTCATATATGATTTCTGCGAGCCAGAACGACGACGACTTTCTGGTGAAGATGGTCGACACCCTTGCCAAGATGAAGTACCCGCACGACATCAAGGGCGGCTTTGAGACTGCCGAAAAGTACGCCAAAAAGGTGGCAAACGCAGTCGAGTCGATACGCGAGTCGGTTGTCAAGCTCGACAACATCGCGCACGCGCCCAGCACGGTAGAGCTGTCGTCAAGCATGGTGGTCAACTTTGTGCTAGGCTCGTCAGGCAAGCCCGCGGCCATGGTCTACAAGTTCAAGGACGACATCAATTCCTACGTAGTTTCGATACGGGGCTCGGCGGACTGCAAGGTTCACCTCGGCCGCCTGACAAACGAGGTCGCTTCGGAGCTGGGAGGGAGCGGCGGCGGGCACGACAGGGCATGCGGCGCCGTGATCCCAAAGGACAGGCTTTACGAATTTATCAAAACGCTTGACAGCAGGATAGGCTAGTCCTTCAGCGAATTCCAGATCATTTCCATGATAAGGACGGCTGCCTCCTTTGAAAATATGGGCTCGAGCGCCACGTTAATCTGGTTCGGCGTGCGCTGCGATCCGTCGTCCAAGTTTATGCCCTTGGAGCGGAGATGATCCAGCAGCGAGTCCCTTGCGTCATTTCCAAGCGTGTCAAATGCCTTGCTGACAGCGATATGGAACTGTGAAGAAGGGATTGGCAGATCAAAATCGCAGCGATCTTTTGTCAATCCATCCTTTTACTGTGGCCATGATATTTAAGTAAACTGTTTCCTGCGAATATCAGATCTCTACAATGAACTCGACTTCAACCGCGCTGTCAAGCGGCAGGCTGCTCACTCCCACCGCGGCCCTAGCGTGTCTGCCATTTTCGCCAAACACCTGCACGAGCAGGTCGGACGCGCCGTTGACCACCTTGGGCTGATCCGTAAACGACGGATCGCAGTTGACAAACCCTGTCACCTTTACCACGCGCTTTACCCTGTCAAGGCTGCCCAGCGCCGACTTGAGCTGCGCCAGCGCGTTTACCGTACAGAGGCGCGCCGCCTGCTGGCCAACCTCGATAGAGACATCCTTGCCAACCTTGCCCTTGAACCTTACCTGCCCGCCTTCAGAAGGGATCTGGCCGGCGACAAACGCAAGGTTGTGCGATATGACTACCGGCACGTACGACCCCGCAGGGGCCGGAGGCGATGGCAACGTTATTCCAAGGGATGTAAGTTTGTTCTCTATCACGGGCAAGACTAGCCTGACTGTGTTATTCTACTTTACTGCAAGATTGACGATGGTTCCGGCAGGCTGTGAAGCGCTCCCATAAATGGAAGAAATGTTCTTTGACAATGCGAATCTTTTTAAAAAGCTATGTTACAGAATAATCTGCAGATGGCGCACCACGAAGCTGAAAGTGGAGGATATGGCAGCAGCCCGCACATGAAGATGGTTGCTTGGTCGGTACTCGTTATGGGAATATCGCTTGCAATCGTCATTGTCCTCTGGGCGTGGTTTGGTTATATCGGCCCGAAATTCTCTGAGGAGGTATTATTGGAACAGCAGGCGACGCTGAGAGATGAGTATGGCTTTGAGCCGCTGCCGCAACTGACACCAGAAGAGGCACAGATACCGCCTTCGCTGAGAGATCTACAGTAGATCCTCGTCTATCTTTTCTATCTTGTCTACGTACTGAACGCATTCGCACCCCGGCACAAGGCAGCGGCCTACGCGCAGGAGCGAATTGGCCCCGCCCTTGTTAAATTCGTGGGCCTGGTGAGGGTGGAAACATTTCAGGCAGTTCATCGCGCAATGACGACAATTGTATGGCTGATAATTAAACGTGCGGCTGAAAAACAAAGGATTATAGAGGAATCAATCTTCAGGCAGGTACGTTCATGCGTGACTACGTAAAGGACTATGAGCGCAAGACGGTTAGGTCTAGGCGCTTTTACTCCCGCTCTGCTCGCGTTTTTCCCGGCGGCATCAGCCACAACATACGATATTTTGGTCCATATCCGTTCTTTGTAAACTCTGCAAGGGGCAACAAGCTGCGCGACGTCGACGGCAACCGCTACACGGACTACTGGATGGGCCACTGGGCGCTCATCCTCGGGCATTCACCCAAGCCGATCGCGGACGCGCTGGCAAGCCAGGTGCGCAATGGCACGCTGTACGGCACGGTCAATGACGCGAGCGTCGAGCTGGCAGAGGCCATACAGAAGCTGATGCCTAGGGCAGAGATGATGCGCTTTAGCAGCACCGGATCTGAAGCCACGATGTACGCGGTCAGGCTGGCCCGCGCAAAGACAGGCAGGCGCGTCATTGCAAAGGCGATAGGCGGCTGGCACGGCTTTAACACTACGCTCATGCAGACTGTCAACTACCCCTTCGAGGCTGAGGAGGGACCCGGCCTTGTGCAGGACGAGGGCCAGTACGTAGAGTCGATACCGTTCAACAACCTTGATGCCTCTCTCAAGGTTCTCGAGACCATCAAGGACGACCTTGCGTGCATAATTATCGAGCCGGTGCTTGGCGGCGCGGGATGCATCCCGCCGGTCGAAGGCTACCTGCAGGGGCTGCAGGAATTTGCAAAAAAGAACGGCAGCCTCTTCATACTGGACGAAATCGTCACTGGCTTTAGGCTGTCGCTCCATGGCGCGGCCAGCGTCTACAGGCTCGAGCCAGACCTGTTCACGCTCGGCAAGATATGCGGGGGCGGCATGCCCATTGGAGTGGTAGCCGGCGACAGGGACATTATGTCGCTCGCCGATCCCATATCAAGGAAGGACAAGGAGGCGC
>DASPGV010000109.1:0-13359 GCA_035620415.1 Nitrososphaera sp. | reverse complement strand
AACCTGATTATTCACAAAAAATTGTATCATTTTTTCGAGCGTAAAATGATACATGATGTATCATATTTTCACCAAAATGCGCCCATACAAAATGCTCAATTATTTTTGCTGCTTGTCCTTCTTGGACGACTGCCACCAGTCGAGGTAGTCGTCGTGGTGCTTCCTGCGCGGGTCCTCCCTAGCGTTCTCTGCCTTGTCGCGCAGCTCGTCTATCTTTTCCCGGGAGGCAAACAGGCCGCAGCTCTTGCAGATAAAGTTCTTGCTAGCAAGGTCAAACTTCAGCTCCCCTCCGCATTCAGGACAAAAGCTTGCCAATCAAGGTGCTATCCCCTTTTCACTAATAAAAGGTTTTCAAACAGTATCTCCAACAACAGAATGTGCGGTACTCAGTTTCGGTCAGGTTCAGCTCCGACGGTCGCATTGAAGTTAATGGCGACGAAATATCGATTTCGATCAAGTCGCCGCCCGAGCGCGGAAAAGCAAACAGGGAGCTCGTGAAAAAGCTGGCCGCGCATTTTGGCGTGGGCGAAGAAAGGGTAAGGATAATCTCCGGATTAAGATCGCGCAAAAAGCTGGTCGAAGTGTTATAGAAGATTACAGCGTTTTGCTTTTAAGCTTACAGCCATTGCTATTAGCGGAGAACGGTTATGCGGAATCGACAAAGAGACGAAGTCATGAGGGACATGCTTTAGACGGCGATGGCCTCTGGCGCCGGCATCTCGAGGATAATGTTCTGCGCCTGCCTGAGCCGCTCGCAAGCGACAGGGTACCTGTCGCAGATGATAAAGGACGGCCTTGTGATAAACGACCTGGAGATGGGCAGGAGGCACTACCGCACCACGCCAAAAGGCATGGAATACCTTGCCGCGCTCAACAGCATGTGCGAGCTGTTGCAGATGGAAACCAAGGTAATAGAAGTATAGCTTCGGTGCATGGACTTTGGTCGTCATTCCACTTGCGCGGTCGGTTCGCCCGTCGAAGCACCATGCACCGAATGAGCGATATTGCATTTTTTCACATTAAACTTTTACTGTGATCCTGCCGCCGTCCGCGTCCACCTTTGCCACCGAGCCCTGCTTTATCGCTGGCGATCCTTCCGGCAGGTTGACAACCGGTATGTTGGCTATGGCGCAGCCAGACGCCGTGGTGATGTCAGCTTTCGAGCACACGATTGCGGCCGGCGCAGTCCCGTTCTCTCTCAGCGAATAAAACACGTAAGCGCCGACGCTGCTTCCAATCGCGTACGGGAAGACGAGCACCGAGCCCTTTAACGACTTTTCGTACAGCTCGTGCCTTGGGTCGGTTATCGTGCCGGTCTTGGTGTCGACCATCGCAAGAAAGTTTATAGGCTGCGCGGTGACTAGGGCTCTGCCTTCGTCCGATCCGCCCACTATCTTTTTGCAGCCTGAAATTATCACTGCGCGTACTCCTTTGCTATCGTCCTGATGTCCTTGAGCGCCACCTTGACCTTGTTGAAATTGTTCAGGTAGTAAGCGCTCTTGATGCTGTTTGACACCACGGAATCGTACTCCTCTTTCGTGACGTAGGGCGTCAGGCAGGTGCACGAGTCGCACATGAACTCCGCACCGGCCCTCTCGAGCTTGCCAGTCAGCCCGACTTTAGCGGCCTGGTTGTGTATCGCCCTTGAGCAGAATATCATGCATCGCCTGTTGAACTTTTTCCCTTCCGTTAGTTTTGCAAGAAGGTCTAGCTCGTTCATGCCCAGCTGCGGGCTCCCAAGTGTGATGATGTCGCCGTCCTCCGCGGTAGAGAGCTCGTCAATCACCGCTTGCGCCTCCTTTTTGCCAAACGAGATCTTTTCCTTTCCCTTGCCGAGTGTGAACATGCCGCAAGAGCCCGAGGTCCCGATGGCCGCGGACAGCGCTTTCGCCTCTATCATAGAAGGCTTGGGTATGCCAAATGCGACAGAGCTGTCCTTGACGACCTTGCCGGCAAAATAACCCATCAGCCCGTAGTCGAGCTCTGATCCGAACTTGAAACCGGGCTCGATCCCTGCCTTCGGGTTCCTCGCCTCTTCAAGCCTCAGGTCAGAGAGCGGCGACTTGCCCGTGACAGAGCTTGCAAGCGCCGATAGCGCGCTCTCCTTGTTCGTCTTTAATCCCAATAGCGAGTTTGAAAACACGGCCGCGCTGCTTTCCGCAAAGCTGACGGCAGAGCCCTTTTCAGGCATGTCGAAAACCTCGTACGGGGTGCAGGTGAACGACGGGGTGACTCCCATCCTTTCATACGACCTGACGATGCTTGCCTGCTTTTCCCTAAATTTTTCAGGGATGTTCCCGGGGTGGTCCCTGTCGTAGCCCATCGGGTTCACTGTGGTCCTAACGACCACTTTTGCGGTCCTGTTGAAATTTTCAAGGAACTGGACGCCGGCGTCGCCTATGGTGTTGTAATTGACTCCTGACACATGCGCCCACTTTACCGGGAAGAGCTTTTTTGCGCCCGTGGCCTCGCCTATGGCGGCGAGAATCCTGTACGCAGAGGCAAGCGCCTCACCTTTCTTGCCGTCAAGCGCCTCCTCCTCGTCCCTTGCAAGCTCCAAATCAGCTATAATTTCCGCCGAGACTATAAGAACCATTACGCAATTATATGCTCAATGCGCAATTGAGTGCAGTTGGCCGCCAAAAGCTCGATGGGCGCGATATTGAAAAAGATGGAGCGGGCGCTCAACCGGGAAAAGCCGCCGCGTATGACGGCTCTTCGCGGGCTCCAGTCGGAAGAGCAGGATGACCCGTTCAAGATCCTTATAGGAACGATCCTGTCGGCGCGCAGCAGAGACGAGAACACGACCAAGGTTGTCAACAGGCTCTTCGAGAGGTTCAGGACGCCGCAGGACCTGGCGGCGGCCGACGCCGACGAGCTGAAAAAGATAATCCACAGTATCGGCTTTTACAACGTCAAGGCAGCGAGGATCAAGGAGGTTTCGCAGGTGCTGGTCAGCAGGTTCGGCGGGCGGGTACCCTCTGACATCGACCAGCTGCTCGAGCTGCCAGGCGTTGGAAGAAAGACCGCCAACTGCGTGCTCGTCTACGCGTTTGACAAGCCGGCGATACCAGTTGACGTGCACGTTCACCGGATTTCAAACAGGCTGGGGCTCGTCAAGACAAAAATGCCCGAGCAGACCGAGCTGGAACTGCTCAAGCTCGTCGACAAAAGGCTGTGGACAAAGGTCAACGACACGTTTGTGATGTACGGTCAGAACATTTGCCTGCCGGTAAGGCCAAACTGCAAGGCGTGCGACCTGAGAAGGATGTGCCGCTACTACTCTAGGGCTTCCTCTTCTTGAATATCAAAAGCCCTACGATAACGGCGCCCACCCCTGCAGTCACCGCGGCTGGCACGTAATAGAGGGACGACTGCTCAAAGCTCCCAAACAGCACCTCGAATGAGATGTCGCCCCCGTAGGTGTTCGCAGCTGTCTTATCGTCGTTGTTGCCGTAGACCGCAATAGAGCTCAGCACAAAGCCTTCGACATCCAGCCTGTCGACTACGATTCTCTTGCCGTTCGTGACCGTCAGGCCGCTGTTCTCCACAAACGTCACGGATATGGGCTCGTCCGTGGACCAGCCGTTGTTTTCGTCATACAGTCTAGCGTACCCTGACTCGACCGTGTTCACGGCGACCCAGTACCTCTTTGACTCGCCCCCGTTTATCATGAGCTCGACATACTTTTCGCTTGGCGCCGCCTCCTGCAGCCTGATCACCGTCTTTGACTCGTCGTTTGGCACGTACGACAGACCGTTCCGTATGCTCAATATCCAGCTCCTGTCTTTTGGCGCGTCAAAAGTATAGACCAGCGGATCGCTATCGTCGCGGTTCGAGGCGTCATAAGGCAGGACAAAACTCTCGCTCCTGTCCGTCTTGATCACCTGGTAGTTCTGCGCCACAGCAACGGCGGGGAGGAACAATAGCAAGGCCGCGACCACCGCTAGCAACAGGCGCATGAGGCAGCTGAGGCGCTCTAGTAATATAATCGACTCGGCCGCGCCGGCATCCTTTGCGTGTGTGAGGAGCCGCTCCCGCCGCATTTCGGCCGTTTTCCGGCAGAGGGCGGCTGGAACGGCCGTTCCAAGCAGTCCTGATATAATGGCTACCGAAAGTAATAGATGGTAGCAGCAGGTTGTACAGCGCTGCCGGTTCATTGGTAAATAAGAAAATACTGATCGCATTGCCCCTATTGCTTCTTCTGGCAGCGCCCGTATCGGCACTTGCAGAATCCTTCACCGTGACCATGAACAAGGACATCTACAGCGCTGACGAAAAGGCGATAATTGTAGGTGTCCTGCCAGAAGACGCGCCAGACGGCTACGCAGTTCTAGTAAAGGTGACGGGTCCAGGAGGGGACTGCGCCTCACAGAACATACTGCCTGGCGCGGACAACGGCTTTAGGTCGAGGCCCGTCAGCTTGGACGAATGCGGCCTCGGCCAATTCACCATTCTGGCCTTTTACGCCGACTTGGAGACAAGTTCCACCTTTGCAATTTCAAACAGCAGCCAGGCAGACGCTGGAAGCAAGCTGGAGCTCCGAACGCTAAAGAAGATCATGCTTCAGGCGCTGGACGTGGTGAACTCTCGCGTGTAGGAGCTGATCGAGGCAGGCTACGTCCTCCCTGAGGAGGTGGCCGACAAGTACAGCGAAGGAGTCTCGCAGGCGTCCCTTGCGCTCGAGGCGATCGAGTTTAACGATGCCGCAGAGGCAAAAAGACACATGATACTCGCCATCCAAGACTTTCGCGCGGTCCTCAGAGCGCTCTCTGAAGAGAACGTAGCAAGCTTTGAGCAGGCCGAGAGGGAGGACAACTCGGATGTCGTTGGACTGTACAATAAGCTTGAGAGGACTTATAGCAGGCTCCAGAACGTGGCCGAAAAGAATCAGGTGGACAAAGAGGACGAGTTTGAACACGCTGCTAAGCTTCTGTCGGATGCAAGGCAGATGATAGGAGAGGGCAACTATGAAGGCGCGGAGCATAGGCTAGGGCAGGTAAACGTTATCTTAGAGGAAATCAGGAACGACCTCTACGATGACCAAGAAGAGGATGATGAGAGGCTAGCTTCAGATACAAAGGCAACCAGCTCGGAAGATGTTGAGAAAGCCGAAAAGCTGATCGAGACTGCAGCAAGGTACGAGGAAGACGCGCTCGAATTGCTCAACGAGACTGGCGCCAACCCTACGGCAGCGGCCAAGCTCCAGGAAGCACTCTCTCTTGTTGCGAGTGCCAGAGCTCATATAGATGCCCAAGATCTGGAGGAGGCGAGGGAAGACCTGAGGGCTGTATACCGCGCCATCGAGGACGCAAAGGATCTGATCGAACATGAGGGTGACGATTCCTCAGGCTCAAATGACGAACATTCAGATGACGACAATTCGGGAGAGTCATCCGATGATGACTCTAACAGCAACAGCGGAAAAGGCAAAGGAAACGACAAGGAAGGCGAAGAGGATGATGAAGATGACAAAGATTCGGGCAACAGAGGCAGGGGTCACGACGACGAAGACGACCAATAAGCATTTTTAATTTAATTTCATCCGCATGAGCATCTCCCGGCGCGCCCGACGGCAAAAATTTGTTTTCGTGGAACTGGAACGCCTGTTCCAACATGCGAGTTCCGCCATCCCCCTAATATAACTTGCAAAGCTTTTACAGCCTAATGTCTGAACGCAAGAACAACAGAGGCAAGATCGAGATAATGGCAGACGTTCTAGCCCTATCCACGTCAGGGATAAAGAAGACCCACATCATGTACAAGGCGAACTTGAGCTACGAACAGATACTGTACTATCTGAATCAACTGCTTGGCAAGGGACTTATCGCTCAAGATGTGTCAGACGGCGCACTTGTCTATAGGACGACAGAAAAGGGGAGAGAATTCCTGGCCTACTACTCGCGCATGTCAGACCTGATAGCGAGATGTGAAAACGCCTCAAACATACCATTACTCACAACCTGAACATCAAACCCTCGACTTTGTTACGCTTAAGGAAGGAAAGTGCGGTCACAGCTATGCCAGGCAGATAAACCAAGGTGTGTGATTGAGCTGATGCCATGATCAACAGTCTGGCTGGTCACCCACCCAATACAGCAGGTATTCTTTACATTCAGGTTGTGAACGAGAAACCAAGGCCTTCAAATCCTCAATAAACTACACACAGGTCCAGATTAAAGAGTAATTTCTATCCTCTATCCCATGTCTTCGACTCTCGCATGCACATGTCTGTATAGGTTGTATACAGACTAAGCTACAATAGGCAAGTGATTGGGATCTAGGAAAGGCACAGGGATAAGAGTTTGAGAAAGATCTGTAGAATAGCTAGTTTATTGTTCTGCTCTGCGGTACTCTCATTCGTAATATTCGTACAATCCGCCCCACCTCATGCCATGGCCATCAGCGACGTCGTGATAGATCTGAATTTTGCACCCTCTGTAGTTGAGGCAGGCGATGGTACATACCCCATAGGCTATGTAAGACTATTAAGTAGTACTGGCGAGCCGATTATCGCGCAAAGCAACATAGAAGTCGAGCTGGTTTCGGGAGACGCTTCTATTGCCTTCGTGCCTTCGAGGGTTATGATTCCTGCAGGAAGCGACTATGTCGGGTTTGATGTTGAAGTCAGTGACTTGGCAGGTGCGACAGAAATATCGGCGCTCTATGGAAATCAGGTAGTCAGTAGGCCATTCAAGGTGGTTAATTCACAGAATCCTGTGCAAGATATCAAGCTTGTTATCAATCTTCCGTCTGAGAAGATGCAAGTAGCCTCAGAAATGCCATTCTCAATATACTTTGAAAATGGTGGAAACATTGTGCAGGCGCCAAAAGACATTACTGTTGAATTAGACTATGAAAGCTCGCTCATTGACCTTGACTCTGACAGTCTTGTAATAATGAAGGGCAGCTACTACGCCACTGCCATCATAAAGACTTTACAAAAATCAGGTAATGCATTTATCAAAGCTACGGCAGAAGCTGATACAAGTGGGAAGCTCATCAGTACCGTAACAAATGTGGAAATATCTCAGACGCAGCCCGTTTCGTTAAAGGTACACGTATTTCCAGACAAAGTAGGGCTGAACGAAAATAATATTGATATATTTGTTGGGGTGCTTGATGCTTCAGGTCGACCGACTCTTGCGGCGGAAGACATCAAGCTGGATCTTTTTTCAAGCGCGTACCAGCTGAGTGGCATAGATGATGTCTCAGCTGTCATAAAGAAGGGCGAGTTCGGATTTTACACTAGGCAATACATGAACTTTTACAGTGCTCAGATCGTAACGATAGGAGCATCCGCGCAGGGACTTGGCGCTGGAACAACAACATTCGAAGTGCTAGAAGATACTCTCAGTATATCAAACCCAAAGGCACTGGACAAAATGCTCAAAGTATTCACTGTTCAGAATATGCCTAGTGATGCGAGTGCAATTGTGGTGTACCAACTCCATGCCATAGAGCATGATGATGACGATTGCGTGGAAGAGGACGGAACATTGATCGAAAAAGCGACTGAAGAAGAAACTAGCGTTGGCACCGGAGGAACTAGCGGTAGTGCCATTCCGCCGAATTGTGTTGATATAGACGGTAACGGCAAGCTGGATCACCGCGATTGGCATCCAATAGACGAACTGAAAGAAGGCGAGACTTATCCGATAGAATCAGAATCGATTTACAGCCAGAGTCAGGGCAATCTCAACATTGTATCGGGAAACAACATGGCTGCGCAGGTTATCGATCCCGGCTATATCGCCTCGGGAAGTTCGTTTGGTACCGCCATGATATCCAGCGGGCGTCAAGCCAATGACGTTGACATCTCGGTTTCGCTGGCAAACATCGCTGTCGGAGAAAACAGTTTGACAGTCATTGGTGGCCTGAATCCGACACAAACAAAGATCTTTTCACCGAGTGGCAAAGCCTCGGATGGAAACTATAGAGCATTGTTTGACCGCAATGGGTTCACAGATCTGTATTTCGTCGTACTTGACTTCGCTGGTAGACCTTCAAACTCCGATCAGGGAGTTAAGTACCTAATTAAGCCGGTTAATGAGCTAACAGAAATTATGCCAGGATTGACTTTCGCCAGATTGCACGTCAATGAAGATTCTTTCACGGCCGGCGATGCTGTGGCTGAAAACAAGATTGATGAAATAAGCGCGATACCGGTAGGAGTGAATTCAGACTCTGAATTAGAGACAACATCCAAGATGCATCTTCTTTTCCACACCGGCACAACCGCCAAAGTGCTGCTGCCGTTTGACAGCGCAGTTGCCTTTAGCAAGGTTCACCAGATTGGTGTCGTCCAACTGACTGACGTGTCAGGGAACCCGGTACTCGCGGCTGATGATATCACAATTAGACTCACTTCGTCATCTGTCTCAAACGTGCTACCCGAGTCTTCATTGATAATACCGAATGGCAAGTCGTTTGTTATTTTTGATATCGCAACGTTTGGAAGGGCCGACAATTTTACAATTTACTCCAGCGCTGACGGTTTGCAGTCATCATCAACTATTCTAGAGCCAGTCGTGGCAGAACTGCCCGCATCATTCATAAGCCCGAACACTTTTGCCACGTCTGTCCCCGCAGAGATCACGGTATCAACGCCGATAGAGGGTGCAAGCATAATGTGGGGCGCGTCTTCAAGCCTTCAGTTAATTGGCAATACTACAACATTTATCCCTGCAGGCAATTCTTATACCGCCACTATGCAGGTGGTGTCTGACGTGCCTGGAACATTCACGGTAGATGCAACCTTGGTGAAGGATGGATTCAAACCAACTAGGATATCAAAAGAATTGGTAATTGGACCATATCAGAAACAGATGAATATAAGATTGCTAGAAAGTGGACTTATGATGCTGTCATACAACCAGCCCATTCAGATGCAAGTTTCGGTTCACGACTCAAGTGGAATGCCGGTTTCCGGAGCGACGGTTCAGGTGGAAGATACAGGACCGCAAGGCATGACATTAGTATCGAGCGTAAGCACTGATGCAAATGGCGCTGCATCTTTTGTCTATATGCCAACTCGAACGGAAGGATCTTCGAACTCCATTACGCTCTTGGTTACAGCGCACAAGGATGGATATCAGTCTTCGCGTGATAGCAAAGTATTTGAAATCGACGAATCGACAGCCATTCTGCCGCCAATACCAGTCATCGGGAGTGCGTTTGTTGGTCTCCCATCATGGACCAGCTACGCTATGATCGGGGGAATCGCGGCGGTCGGAGGAGGACTCTATCTTCTAAAGAGGCCAAAGGATCATGGAGAAGAGGAGTCCCTTGTTGTTGAAGATGCAGGAGCTATAGAGGTTGCGACTGAAGAGACCGAAGAAATAATTGAAGAAGCAATGGAAGACGAGGAAGAGGAAACCTAAGATAGACCTCGCGCGTCACTTTGGCACAGGATTAGTGTTCTCTTTCTGAAGTCCAGCGGCCTTTTCAGCAGAATATTTGCGGACATAGTCCAGCATCGCCTCTTCAAGCGCGTTCTTGAAATCCCCTTTCTTTAAGCCGTATCTTTCGTATATCACATGGCGAAATTCCTTTACTAGGTTATCATCCACTTTTGCGTTTATGATTGCCAAACTACAATCAAGCCTGTATCAATAAAAGGATACATATAAAGATGACCACTTGATATTTGGTCTGTGTTTCTACTAAATTGCTCGCCTTCGCGCGTTGACTCTAATCCAATGAGGTTTAGTTCATGTCTTCCAGCATAGCCATTTATTACCTTTCTGCATGTCGGGCAGTAAACAAGAATACTGTTATGAGTTTGGGAATCGAAAAAATCGTTTCATGATTTGGTTGCCTGAAAGGGATAACGACTACAATAGGACAGCACAGTGTCATTTGATTGACCCAAAACTCATTTCCTAGCTCGCTAGCTCCAATATTGTCTGAGAGTAGATTAGCGTGCAGAGCTTCAAAATGTACTTATTGTGGACATGGAAAAAGGAATAGAAGAAATTCTTTATCGAGTCCGTGCTTGCTTAACAAGCTTGAAGATTGAGACGCAGCTTGAACTGTCAGAAAAGCAATAATAGAAAAGACAATAACTTGCCAGCTATATCTCCAACGAAAAGCATTGTGATGTAACCTCCTAACATGAATGCAAGAAACGGGGTTCCAAGGGTTACCCATACATTTTCCCTTGACTCGTATTCTGCCGTCTCCGCATTCTTTAGAGCAAAGGTAAACTGGCGTCTTCCGTCCACTGTCTGCTCGATCGGGAACGAATATGCGTGTCTACTGTTAGCTCTATAGCCTATCGCAACAGCAATAATCTTTCTGCTTATCGATTCATGCTCCAGTCCCTCAAACAATCTGCCAGGGTTTCCCAACGTGAACGCCGCATTGTTTAACAGGTTAAATCCTATTTGCGATAACGAAAGTATTACTGCATTAGAAAGCACTATCAGAGGGACTATTGGGTGAATTAGAAATGTGCTACTACCACCCAGAAGATTTTCTCCGATCTCACCGTTAAACGTGGGCAAGATGGCTGCCAGCGTTACTAGAGCTAACGCGTCAGCCCCCCCAAACAAGCCGGATCTGTAAACACCGAATGAGATCGCGGCCGCAATCAAAATAGGAACTGCCATATCGAATATATCAGGAATCAATCCGAATGCGAACTCTAAGCCATAAACCGTGAAAGCAATCGCACCAAAGAAAACCCATAGGAAATCACTCACTTCGCGCTTACGAATATCAAGGATAGATGCTGTTCCGAGCATGATTGCTGCAAGCAAGATTCGGATTAATTCAAAATCAATACCAGCTATCATCGGCAGTCAACTGACAATGCCAAGCTACCGGCTTTCTTTATAAAGCTGTGTCAGTTTGAATAATGTCATACAACTCATTTCGTACTACAAACATTCTGGCTAACCGCTCTCGCCCTCGCTGCTATCTCGACGCCTGATGAACCTCAACCTCTTGGAAACAGAAGCAACAATACGGATACAGAGTCGCGGGAAATTGTGTTTGAAGGCAATGAAAGCCTAAATATTGACGCCAAATAAGTTTGAACACAGAATTACCTGAGTGAGCATCAAAGGGCTAAATATTTCTTAATAATTATCATTAGTCGATTTACGAAACCTTGAACCGCGATGAGGCATTGCGTGAGGGCAAACGCTGTTCGAATGATGCAGATCAATAAACTCTTACGGATAGGGCATGTCAAAACAATGTGTAGGAAATATATGGACTGGGTCTTGGTAATAGCGGATGGTACAGAATGATGAAATGGCTACTATGCCTTGGCACTGGTATGGAGTGGAATTCACAGTTAGGTATAGCCGTAAGAACAATTCTCTTTTCACAGGAGAAATTTCAAATAACACAGATCGGTCTGTATCCTGCCGGATACAGGACATATTAGATAATCTCCAGATTAGAGATGTTTTCAACTATCCAAAGAAAGCACTTAGCGAGGCTACCACTAAACCAGAGAACACGAACAAACCCACGGCTGCGCCGACAGCAGCGACTAATGTTTCCCAATATTTCCTAGACTTAGCCGCTTTCCAAGAGTTAGGGCGGACTTCCATAAGGTCAGTTTAACATCAATCGAATGTATCTCGATTAACCGTATGAAGTACTAAAAGCGGTTTATTTAGACGGTGCTTATGAGTTGCGATTCCTCTCATACTACATCATTCCAGTTTAGATTACTTATAACATTAATTCAATTGATCCTCGATCTCAACGCCCTGTATCTGTTATCAGCATTTGATAAGAATCGGAGTACTATCCTATACGAATGGCTCGTTGAACGAGATTATTATTTTCGCCACTTCGGGCCTCATCAGGTGCTCGGCAGGTATTTCGCCCGAGCTCACCATGTTCCTCATCTTGGTTCCACTAAGTTCCTCCCTGAAGTCGGAACCGTGAGGGCAATTCCTTTCATTTGCGTAGGCAAGGCACTTTTTGCAGTAATAGAACGCAGGAAAGAACACTGGCTCTATTTCAAGGTCAGGGTAGTCCTTGAATATCTCGTGCGCTGCAAAGGGGTGGTAATAGTTGCCAACCCCGGCGTGATCACGCCCGACTATGAAGTGTGAACATCCAAAATTCTTCCGCATGATCGCGTGGTGGATCGCCTCCTTTGGACCTGCATAACGCATTTCGGTGTGAAGCGTCACGAACATCGCCCTATCCCTTGGGTAGTAATTGTCGATCAATGACACGTAGGCGGCAAGTATGACTTCGTCCTTAAAGTCGCCCTGTTTTTTCTTGCCTATCAGCGGGTTGACGAACAGCCCATCAAAAAGATTGAGCGCGGCCTTTTGCAGCATTTCGTGGGCGACGTGGGGGACATTCCTTGTCTGGAAGCCGACAACCGAATTCCACCCCTTGCACGATATTTCGGCGCGCGTTTCTGCCGGCGTCATCCTATACTTGCGCAGCGGCGAATCCTCGATCCGCTTGACAACATCGACCTTTCCGCCAACCAGCCTGCTCTTCATGTTGACCATCTTGTCAACGCCGGGGTGCTTGATATCGTCTGTCTGGTAGATCGCTTTTGCGCAAGCGAGTTTGTCAAATGAATAGGTTTCTTCAACATACAGAACGGCAAACCCGTCGCTGCCGGTTGCCAGAGCGACCTGACCTGCGTCCTTCATGTTGGCCGCTGTCTGCTCGTCAACGTCGAGAACTATTGGCACGGTCCACGCAAGCCCGTTTTTCAACCTGCCGGTTTTCACTACGCTCTGGAAATCCTGCTCGCCCACGAACCCCTCAAGAGGGCTAAAGACACCGTCTGCGATGTTCTCGATGTCGTTTCTGAGGTCGTTGCTCACCTGCACGGCGAGCATGCCGTCTATCTTTTTGTTAGAGGCGGCAAATCTGTTTACGAGCTTACCTCCGTGGGGCAGCGGGATAGAGCCAACCAAAATAATCACTGGTGCTTCTTTTTAGTTGGGTTAAAGTGGAGACCACACTCTTTGGCCGCTGCGTTTTCCCACCACCATCTCCCGGCCCTTGGGTCCTCGCCTGGCATCACGGCTCTGGTGCAAGGCTCACATCCGATGCTCGGGAATCCCTTGTCGTGCAGCTTGTTGTACGGGACATCATTCTTGCGGATATAGTCCCACACCATGCTGGAACTCCAATCAGCTATTGGGTTTAATTTCACGATGTCGCCGTGAGCCCCGTCAAGCTCGATCTTTTTTGTGGAAGACCTCGTGGCAACCTGGTCCCTTCGCAGGCCGGTTATCCAGCCGTCAAGGGTAGAAAGCGCGCGGTTGAGCGGGTGCACCTTCCTTATTTCGCAGCAGAGCTTGCGGTTCTCTACGCTGGCATACATCAGGTTCATCCCCTTTGACCTGATCATTTCTTCAA
>DASPGV010000108.1:0-21859 GCA_035620415.1 Nitrososphaera sp. | reverse complement strand
TCCAGCGCGGACCTGACAAGCGCCTGCTGGATCAACAGCCTGTTGTAGCGGCTTGCGGCGAAATAGCGCCTGAAAATGTTCATCCTCTCCTCCTCGTCTGCCTTTGCAAGGTCTTCAAGGGAAAGCCGATGAACTGTCACGGCGTACCAGCAAAATCCTAAAATAAAAACTCCCCGTTGGTTACGACCTTTTTAGCTGTGTAGATGTAGAGTTTTCAGCTAATCAAAGCACAGCCGTGATAGTATATTCCATAACACTCCTTCTCACATGCTTAAGTAATTGGTGCACGCATGATCACTACACGCGATGACGCCGAACAAAAAGCGCGAACTGCGTGACTTGGTAGATGATGCGGTGAAGGGCAGGATCGACGCCAACCGCAGGTTCGTTGACGATGTGTTGGAAAAGATACAGGACCAAAACCACCAGTACTTCCTTGAAAAGCTGGAAAGCGAGCTAAGACAGATGGAGATCGATCAAAAGGCGGGGAACCTGCAGGGAGCTATGCACCCGTCATAGCCGACGTGTACAAGTCGATACTTGAAAGGTACTTTTGACGGCTGGCTATTCTATAGAATAATTCTTCGGATGCGATATAAGCCTGCAGCTTGATTCAAACTATGAATTTGGTATCCGGCTTTTTTCCTATTCAGATTGCAAGCATCCGGCCAGTGTGTTGCTAAAGTTGCCGCAGACACAGTCAATACTGGTAGTCGACGACGAGCTGGACATCGTCGTGATCTTCCGGCAGGCTCTCAGCAAGTACGGCTACACTGTCTTTGGCTTTACGGACCCCGCTCTGACTCTCGAGCATTTCAGGACTAACGCCAAGAACTATGCCCTAGTGATATCGGACGTGCGCATGCCACAGATGAATGGCTTTGAGTTCGCTGCAAGCGTCAAGGCGATCAGGCCGGACGCCAAGATAGTGCTCATGTCGGCGTTTGAGGTGGCCGACCTAGAGTTTTCAAAGTCGCCGGTAACGCAGAGCGACTTTATCCGCAAGCCAGTAGACATCAAGACACTGGTGCAAAAAGTCAGGGTGGCGATAGCTAACTAAAAACTATTATCCCTGCGCCTTATTGCGGGAATAGTGGCCGGCCGCAAAAAGTCAACAGAAACCAGCGACTTCGGAGTTTCAAGGCGCGAAGGCCACGACTCGTCCAAGTTTTACAGCCGCAGGCTGTATGGCGGCGGCAACGACAGCGCGTCAGCCATCAGCGCAGAGAAGTCGGTGCCGCCTGAATGCACCGACAAAATCCTGTGCAAGAGCAGCGAAAAGATGGACGAGCTGCCGGATTCGTGCATGCACCTTGTGGTGACCTCGCCTCCGTACAACGTCGGCAAGACCTATGATCAGGACCTTACCCTCGCGGAGTACCGCCAGCTGCTCAAGAATGTGTTTTCAGAAGTCTTCCGCGTGCTGGTGGACGGCGGGCGGGCCTGCGTCAATGTTGCAAATCTTGGCAGAAAGCCGTACATACCGCTCCACAGCTACGTGATCGCGGACATGCTCGACATCGGGTTTCTAATGCGGGGCGAAATAATATGGAACAAGGGCTCGAGCGCCGGCGCGTCGACCGCGTGGGGGAGCTGGAAGTCAGCTTCAAACCCGTCGCTCCGTGACACGCACGAATACATCCTGGTGTTTTCAAAAGGTTCCTTTTCACGCGCTGCCGGAAACAAACAGGACACGATAAGCAAGGAAGAATTTCTGGCATGTACAAAAAGCGTCTGGGAATTCCCAGCAGAGTCTGCAAACAGGGTGGGGCACCCGGCCCCCTTTCCGGTAGAGCTCCCTTACCGGTGTATCCAGCTCTACACGTTCCGGGACGATTTTGTGCTCGACCCGTTCTGCGGCGTGGGTTCTACCTGCGTGGCGGCTCTCAGTGCAGGCAGGCATTTTCTGGGCTATGACACGAACGAGGAATACGTCGATATCGCTCTCCGGCGCATCGAAGAATCCAAAAAGAAGATATGACATGACGTGCGTATCAACTGCATGCCAGAGAACGAAATCGTGTATCTAAAGTACCAGAACCTGGAAGACATGCTCAAGGTGATAATCTACTCTGCACAGTCGATGCTCGGGGTCGTCCCCATGCTCTACCACATAAGCCACGGCGGCAAGCACGTCCTCTTTATACAGACCGGGGCCGTGGGCGGCGTGACCGTGCACTACGTTACGCAGAGCGAAAAGCCGGCCAGGAAGTTCATCCAGCTGAAGAGGCTCTCCGGCGAGTATTCGTTCATCGACGGCATAGGCACGGATGCGCAGTCGCTGTACGTCCCGATCCTGCAGCTTGAAAAATCGACGCTTTCGTTCCCCGCCTGATCATTCTTCATTTCTGTGGTCGCTGTCGCAGTGCCACACTCACCTTACGTCGCCCCAGCGGTCGATCTTCAGGTCGTCGCCCTTCTCAATTATGACCTTTGAGCTGCCGCATGTCCTGCAAGTCAGGTTTATGCCGGGCGGCGGGATCCAGAGCATGCCCTGATAATGACAACATTCAAGAAAAAGTTTTAGGGCAACGCCGACGTCATTTTGCCATCAGAGCCAGAAAACCGCGCAGAAAGGTAAGGCCGGCAAATGAAGTGTCGGAGGACGACATCAACGCCCTGCTGGATGCCATCAAGAGCTTTGACGGATACCCAAAGCTAAAAGACCTAGGCAGGCTGACTCCGTCGCTAACCCAACTTCAGGTAAACGTCATCGTCCGCTATCTGGAAAGGTCCGGCGCCATAGTAATAGACACCGAAGGGTACATCGTCTGGGCGCGGAAGGAGCAGGAGCATATGACGCTTGGAGAAGTGGCCAGCATAAGTATCGATCTCAAAAAATACCTCGAAGAGCATCGAGAATAGAACATTCTACTATAACACCTCGCCATCCTATTTTATCGGATCGAGATACTAGAGAAAGACTTGTAGTATGAAGTATCGCAGCAGGACCGACATCGTGGCAACGATACTGGACGCGGCAAACGGCGGCTCGACCAAGACCAGGATAATGTACAAGCCTACCTGTCGTACGCCCAGCTGAAAGAGTACCTTGCCATAGTTGTCGAAAACGGCCTTTTGGAATATGAAGAAGGGGCTGAAATACAAGACCACGGAGAAGGGTCTCCGCTTCATGAGGACCTACAACGAAATCGGGGAAATGGTCTCGCCAGAGACCTGATTTTTTCATACATAGTTTTTATGTTGGCTAGCCAGACCGTGATGTGTTGAAGCCGATCACTTCAGACCAGATGTACCGCATTGAAGAGAACGGCCACTCTGTCCTTGGCATGCACCGCTTTCTGATGATGGAAAACGCGGGGCACGGCGCGGCCGATTTCGTGGTTCACAAGTTCAAGAACCTGAAAAACAAAAGGATAGTCGCGGTCTGTGGCACCGGCAACAACGGAGGCGACGGGTTTGTCGCGTCGCGCCACCTTGCGGGGCACGGGGCAAAGATAACGGTCATACTACTCGGCAGCCCCTTGGACCTGAGGAGCGAGGAGGCAAGGCTCAACTGGGGCATCATCGAAAAGATGGACTCGATCGAGATAATATTTGGAAAAGAGCTGACAGATGAAATAAAGGAGAGGATTGCCAGGGCAAACATAATCCTTGACAGCGTATTTGGCACCGGCATCAAGGGCGAGATCCGTGAGCCCTTCGCTTCTGCAATAGACGCGATAAACAAGTCCAAGGCGTACGTCCTTGCGGTCGACGTCCCGTCGGGCTTTGACCCTAACACCGGCCATATACACGACAAGTGCGTCAAGGCCGACGCCACAATCACATTCCACCGGCTAAAGGTGGGGCTTGCAAAGGGGAGAAAATACACCGGCCCCGTGCACGTGGAGTGGATAGGGATACCGCCGGAGGCAGAAAAGGGAGTAGTATGAACCCGGCAATACTCCAGATACCCGTGGGCCAGATGGCCAACTTTACATACATCATAGCGGACGAGGAAATCGGCGATGCCGCCATAATCGATCCTTCGTGGGACTTGGACGAAGTATTCCATGCGCTGAAAAAGAATGGCTGGCGGGCCAAATACATCATCAACACGCATACCCACTTTGACCACGTGCTTGGCAACGATCAGGTGACAGAAGTTACTGGCGCCAAGATAGTGCAGCACAAGAATTCGCAGCTGGAAAAACACATCGCGGTTTCTGACGGCGACGTTATCGAAATCGGCAGTGTTAGACTTCGCGTGCTCCATACGCCGGGCCACTCGAAGGACAGCATGTGTCTGGTACTTGACGGCCAGATGATCTTTACCGGCGACACGCTCTTTGTAGGCAACTGTGGCAGGATCGACCTCCCGGGGAGCGACCCAGCGGAAATGTACGACAGCCTATTTGAGCTGCTGAGCAAGCTGGACGAAAAAATGGTCATTTACCCCGGCCACAACTATGGCCCGACCCCCACCTCGACCATAGGGCGCGAAAAAAAGACGAATTACGTTCTTCAGCCTAGATCAAAGCAAGAATTCCTGGAATTCATAAACGCCGGTGGCTAGCATGCAGGACGTTTCCGCGTCAGACAGGCTTGCGATCAAGGGGTTTGCCACAAAGAACCCCGTATTTGCCTGCGTAATTTCATACACTGCCACATGCGAGATCCCGGGGCTCACTGTTGCGGGCGCGAACCCTGAGCTGGTGAAATACACGTCGCCGGCCGACTCGGAATTTCTGTACTACGGGCACTGCAAGTGCATAGACGCAGTGCCGGCCACGCCTGACGGCAAGCCAACCCCTGCCCTCATTACCCGCGCGGCTTTGCAGTCGGCAAACATACCTCTCTTAGTGATAGACGCAGGGGCAAAGGTCAAGCCTTCAATCCCGTACGTATCTTTTGGGCTGGAGCCGGGCAGAAACATCGTAAATGAAAACGCGATGGACGAATCGATGGTCCGGCGAGCGTTCGATCACGGTGAGCTGCTGGGCCGGCAGCTGGCCGCTCTGTCGGATTTGGTGGTGGTCGGCGAGAGCATTCCCGGCGGCACCACGACCGCGCTTGCAGTGCTGAGCGCGGTCGGCATTGACGCAAGATTCAAGGTGAGCAGCAGCATGCCGGAAAACCCTCATGATCTGAAAAATAGGGTAGTCGCTTCAGCGTTAAAGAGGGCTGATAGCACTAGTTCCCCATTTAGGGCAGTCGCAGCTTTCGGAGACCCAATGATCCCGTCTGTCGCCGGCATTGCGGGCGGCGCACTCGAAGGAAAAGGAAGGGTGATGCTTGCCGGTGGAACGCAAATGTCTGCAGTTGTCGCGATACTGAAGCGCCTCGGAAGGCCGCTTGGCAGGCTCTGCATAGGAACGACATCATATGTTGCAAAAGACCGGTCTGCAGATCTGGCCGGACTTGTAAGGGCTGCTTCGAGCCGCGTCCCTGTCTTGTCGTGCGACCTTCATCTTGGCGAGTCGCGCAAGCCCGGCCTTCGGGCATTTGCAGAAGGTTTTGTCAAGGAGGGCGTGGGGGCGGGTGGCGCCTCGATCGCAGCGATGCTGAAGTCAAAGGGCAGGATAAATGGGAAAAAATTGCTCAGGGCGATAGAAAAAGAGTACGAGACCTCAATAGAGGCCGCTTGGCGCTAGCCAATTACGTCCTTGAGGCCGGCAAACATCTATTACATTGTGCGCATGTCGGAAGAGCTAGAGAAGGGGTTGAAATGAAAAGGCATGGTCGAATACAAAGGAATCGAATTCACGGAGGCTGAATTTATCAAGCTACTGCCAGATGCGCTTGAAGAAGCGGCTCGAAAAGGTATCATGCTCACAGTCAGAACGATAGAGGATCAAACAGAAATCATAAGGGTTATGACACGTCGATCCAACATGCCGCAAAGTACGGCATGCAGCAGGAAGTTTCAAAGTACAAGGCAGATCAGGCCAAAATGAGGATATGCCGTAAACAGAATTTACACAGGCTGGCGTTCGCGCTGGCGGCACAGTCCTTGACCAACCAGCTAGCTGACCTTGTTAGAAAAGAGCTAGAGTCCTCAGATTAAATCCTACGAAAATGAAGACAAGCCAGCCATCCCGGCAGCCATAGAGATGGCAATTCCCGCTACAGTCAGAATTGCTCCGAGGATCAGTCCGTTTCTAGCCATTTTAGGATCTCTGTTTCTTAGTGCAAAATACATTATCAGTCCTCCGACAATGCTCAGGAGTATGGGGAGCAGATACCATGCCATTGAAGGTTTCTTTATCGCAGTAGTTCCTCCTTCTGACATAAAGTAGCCGTATGTGTTGATTTATTTAAAGAATCTCATACTATCCTACTATCTCTCTTTGTCGTAGGGACGGTCGCATGAGTTCCCTTCTTGCTGCAACTGGCAGGGACATTCTTGGATAGGCTCGGGCTAGAGAGATACAGAGAAAAACGCGGGAGCTCGGATGAAACATTGGAAGAAGAATTGAAGAAGATAGTTAGTATTCTAAGACTTGGAAGCTTAGCTGACTTCAAGGCCGAATAATTTGCAGAAAAAAATGTGAGGCGACTTTTACGGATACGGATAAATGCCGCCTATCCTTATACCTCTTGATGGACTCGTGCCAATGCCGGCCTGCGCTTCGGGAACAGCGAAGCCAACTATTGCCGCAAAGGCTAGTGCTATTGCCAGACCCGCCAGTACTCCCATGATCCTAGGATTTTCTGCAAAAAACCCCAAAACCACATCTCCAAGTTTTTTTGTTCGGAACATTACAGAGGTAATAAGGGCAGGCGATGATAATAGCCCTGCTACTATTGCTCTGTTACTGGTAAGCGGCGTTTTGTAACTATATCAACCTGATATTACTTCAGACAGGAATAAGGACTGCCTCAGTCAAAGCCTTGTAAATTACCTCAGCTATCTTTTATAGCTCCCGAATATGTATCACCGAAACTGATTTCAATGAGAATGCCACGACTAGGGTTATGGTGCAAATTCAAAAAAAGAGTATGAGTAACCCAGACGAAACTAGGAAATTCGACAAGGGCAAGATAGATGTCACAGTAGTCGGAGACACTTCAATAGGAAAAGCAACCTTTGAGCCAGGCTGGAAATGGTCAACGTCAGTAAAACCGATAGTTAAGACGAACAGCTGTCAGGTAGCGCATACAATGTACGTCATATCTGGCAAGATGAGAGTTAAGATGGATGATGGCTCTGAAGGAGAGTTTGGTCCTGGTGATACAGGCATCGTTCCTCCAGGACATGATGCATGGGTAGTCGGAAACGAGCCTTGCATAGCAATTGACTTTACCGGAGCCAAGACATACGCAAAGTAGGCACCGGCCTTCCTTTTTTGTCATAGCTCTTGCATCTTGTCAGTAAGTACCTTTGTTGATAAAAGACGCGCCGATCTTTTGTCTATCATGGGATTCTATGTCACTAAAAGATACATACGAAACTATGAATGCAAAATAGGACTACTCCTTGCTGCTGAATCCTTAATGACAATGACCGGTGGAACAACGAAGCAGCAGGATCGTAAATCAAAATATGACCTCTATTTCGTGCCCTGGAATTCATTACATGCGAATAAATCCCATGCCCGCGGTCACTGGCAATGCGACAAATGTAGTCAAAGATTCAAGTCGTTTGACAGTCTAAGAGCCCATAAACAGAATATCCATTCATACTGAATAGCCCATGCCTCTGGCATTCCACGTTGGGAAGAAGAGCTGTAAAGAATTTAGCTGTCATTCTTTGTAACCAATCGCCAGCCTAGTGTACAAGAATATGAACAATTTTCTTTTATAGTTTCTACTGGCTTTTTGATTATGACCGTCTCAAAGCAGCATCTTCATCAATGTCCACGCTGTGGCATGCTTTATGATTGTCAGTCGATTAATGGAAACGGAAATGGAGAGTGCAATCGTCCTTTCCACGATGGTAATTGTAATATTTGCCATGGGGGATCGCTCTAGCTATCTTTTATAGCTCGGCATTCTCACTGAAGCGTGGTAGAACCAACATCGGACCGGGACACTGAAGAAATTCTGGTTGAATTTGAAAAATTATTTACACATGCAAAAACATGCACAGATCCTTCTTGCCATGTAAAAGCGGTGATGCTCGGCAGAGCCGCTTGAGCTATCTTTTAAAGCTCTTTGCTTTCGATCGTGTCAGCGATATGCAGCTGTGGAAACTGCATTAGTTTTTGACCCTGAGCGCTAACCCATAGATTACGTAACTTTGCAGCAAAGGCCTCTGCTTCTTTCTCCTCATCAAATTCCAGATCCAACATGACAAAGCTTGTATTGTCGAGTTGTCTCATGATCCGATAGCGCCGCACGCCAGACTTTTTTCGCCCAAGAGGATCAGTATCAAAGACTTTTTTCCATTCGTCAAAGTTCGACACTGTATGTTCGACTCGCAGGATTGTTGTCATCGCCATCGCTCCCAAATTTTGATAGATAGCATTGGTGGAAGCAAGTTATAGAATAATCATAGCTCTTGGAGCTTGTCAAGTACTTCCTTGATAAGAAGGGCCTAGAAGGTTCCGATTGTGATTGCAAAACGAAATATTCATTATGATCTTCGAAATGGGAATAATCCACAGGTTTAGATTCGATCAAGGTCTGACAATATTTAATAATCATGACAAGAACTAGGGAAGTATGGTAACGTACATACTTCTCGTGACCCTCACAGAATATGGAAGAGAGAATTTTAAGAAAGCTTGGACCACAACTCGGGACGAATTCAAAAAGCAGGTTGCTAAACTCGGAGGTACCATGACAGGCTATGTTACTGCAGGACCCTACGATGTGGTTGAGATCATCGATGTTCCTAACGATGATGGAGCATTGGCGTTGCTCTTGGGATCCCTGTCGGTGAAGGAAATAAGGACAGTGACGCTAAGGGGATTCCATGAAGATCAAGTCAGGAAAACGTTACAGCAAATGTAATTGCAAGACATGGATAAGCTAACAGGGATTTAGAGCTCTTGCAGCTTGAATTACCAGAATGACCATGAAGACGAACGCTTACGTCTTCTCTTTGCTACAGGTTTTGCAGTTTTGGCCGCTGCAATCTCGCGGGAAGAGACCACTCTTGATGGAGCATTAATGTACTGTTTTTTGTTTGGTGATTTCCTGTACGTATCGAAGCCCCAATCGTCTGCAATTCTGCCTTTGACATTTACCCCGTGCTTCTTTGCCAAATACCTGAGCTGACCCATACTGAGTGAGTTGAGTCCGTTTTTCGTTTTGGCACTAGGGCTCTCTTTGCCAAGCTTCCTCTGAAATGTGCTCTTAGAGTCGGTTCCCTGTTTTCTATTGCAGCTATGACAGAGACACCAGGAGTTTCTGAAAGTAGTGGTACCCCCTCTCGACCACGCTGTTTTATGTCCTACTTCCATATCCCCAGAATCGAGGGGCACTCCACAATTCTCACATTTCCTCCCAGCTCTCTCCAATAGCCTCTGTCTATCCAGCTTGCTGAAAGTACGCCTTACGGCTTCATCATCAGAGAAACTGAAGCCCATTACCAAATCTTCAATTCATGTGGATAAAAACCTGTTGTGTCTAATGAGAATAAACATAACAATTCCTACAGCTTGTCAATCCCGAAGCTCTAGATGCGCACTGTGGAAAGATTGTAAGTCAGATCCTCCTCATATGCCTGGTTCATTATTTCTTTGAAGCAGTGTGAGCAAAACGATGTGTCATGAATTAGGCGCTGTTCGAATATTGTATCTGATGGCTCAAAGTCATTTTGACACATTACGCAGTTTGGCATTTCGTTCAATGACAATATCACTGGTTAATGAAGCCGGTGCTGTAGTGTTGTAGGACATTCGAACAATCGTCTTTTGTCGTCAGAGCTCCCACAGCTTGTCAATCAATAGGAATGGACGTTTCTTTTGTGCTCTTTAAGTCGTCTGTAAGTCGAGAAGAAATCTCTTACCTAGTAGGGTTTTTGCACCAAGTTAATGGAACATGACTACATGCCTAAAAGCTTTACAGATGGTTGAAAAAAGGGGGGATGGAGCTAAATTCCCTTGCCTTCATACCTTATGTTGAAGGTTGTTACTTGCTCCTGCGGTCCAAACATCTGTGACATTATCTGCTCCTGTAGCTTGTAAAAGTACGACTTGATGCCAATGCCGGTTTCAGAGTTTGCCTGCTGCTGTATGGCCGCTATCAGGTGGGGAGCCATCCTGTCAGACACACGTATGTAGAACCTTGTCTTTATCCCCCCCTCCTGAGACATCACGAGCTCGTTCTTGATCTCCTGAGGCGCGAGCTGCCTCGCCTTTGCGTCAATGGCCTTGTACATGCCGACAAGGACCTCCGGCTTCACTTCCAGCCTGTCGTCGTCCATCGTAACTTGGTAAGTCGATATCCTCTGGTCTTGCATCGACTGTGAATCCCATGTTGCGATAAAAACCAGTGGTAGAGCTCTAGCTTACCGTCTGGTCATAATGCCTTGATCTGGATCTTTCTTGACACGTAGGGGCTCGAAGGGTCTAAAAATCGCCACTCTCTGCCGGTGGCGCGGGTGATGCCTATCCTCGGCGTGACCAGAACGCGTCTTGGTCTTGCACCAAACTCTATGTGCAGCTCCGAATCCGGGCTGGTCATGTCCGCGCCGTTGAGCACCGAAGTTATGTTCAGGGCCTGCGTGAGCTTGCCAGGGCCGGAGGTGAGTGAAAAGACGTCTTCGACCGGCCTTAACTGCCTCATTACGTCGATTCCTTCGACAGGTTCGAGCCCACGTATTAGGACCGCGCCCGCTTCCATCCTGCTTGATCTAGCAGAGACGTTCACGCAAAAGTGGTTGCCGTACGTGAAATAGACGTACGCCCTTCCGACTTCACCAAACATGACGGCGTTTCTGACCGTCGGGCCCATGCAGGCGTGGCTTGCTAAGTCGTCGCTGTATCCATAAGCCTCCGTCTCTACTATTGTGCCAGATAGCCTGAACGACCGGCCGTTCTTTCTGAAAATTCGAACCAGCCTTTTTCCCACCAGATCCCTTGCCACCACTTTGGTTGGCCGCAGGTAGAACGAGCCTGCGGGGCAGCTCACAGGTAGTCCTCCATTGAGCTTCTGTCTTCCTCCTTGATCTCTTTTGCCAGCTTTTTCAGGTCCGCTTCAAGCGCAGAAATGAGGCTCTTGTTGTAGATGGCGGCAGCAGGATGGAAGGTCAGAAAATATTTCTGGCCGGCCTTTTCCACAATCTTGCCGCGGTTCGCGGTTATGGAGCTTCCGCCAAGAAGCGAAGAGTACGCGGTCCTACCAAGCATGCATATCACCTTTGGTCTTATCAGCGCAATCTGCCTTTCAAGGTACGGCCTGCACGCGGTCGCTTCGTCTTCTTCCGGTACTCTGTTGTTGGGCGGCCTGCACTTTACCACGTTTGTGATGAAGACCTGTGACCTCTCGATGCCTGCCTTCTGCAGCAGGTCGTCGAGGATCCTGCCTGCGGAGCCCACGAACGGCCTGCCCTTTTCGTCTTCGCTCCTGCCGGGGGCCTCGCCTATGAACATTATCTTGGCGGCAAGCTGGCCCTCGCCGGGCACAGCATTCTTCCTAGTCCTTGCCAGCTTGCACAGCGGACAGCCTCTTACTTCGGCCGCTATCTTTTCAAGCGAGTCGTGCTTTTGAGTCGCCACGAAAAATCATCTCCAGCACAGGTTAAGAAACGTTGCCCTTCCTTTTTTTGATGAATCCTGCCACGACAAGCACGATCCCGGCCACGACGCCGTAGACAGAATAGACGTACGAATTGGTGATAATCGAGCAGTTCCTTTCCATTTCTTCAAGCTGACCCGGCGTAGTTACGGATCTGTCGACAAGGGCAAGGTCGGACAGGCACCTGACGCCCTGGAAGTTAAGGTAGATTGCAATCGACCCACTGACTGCAAGTATGGCTGCGCCGGCGTACATGTACTTGCTGGCTGGCGCCAAGTCACTTCATGCCCGACCTGATCTGGCGGATTATGTCAAGGATCTCGTCCGCGTCGTCCGCTTCAGGGTTTATCTCAAGATAAGCATTAAACACCTTGAGCGCCTCTGGCTGGTCGCCCTTTTTCAAAAGCATTATGCCCTTGTCCCTTATCGCGTCGGGGTTGTACTGGTCTATGGCAAGCACCATTTCATTTGCAATGCCGTACCTGTCAATGTCCTGAGCTTCGTAGTAACTCCCCTTCAAGTTGTTCAGCATCCTAGTTATCACCTGCGCTGCCGTGGCCTTTTCGGCTAGCGCATGGGTAAGAGGGATGTTCTGCCGCGGGTACGTCTGGTCTAGCAGCGACTTGAGCGAATAGTCGTCCATTATCCTGCCCCCGTTGAACGGGTCGACAATGATTTCGCCGCTGTTGTCCTCAAGCACGTGCTTTACCAAAAAATGGCCCGGGAAATTCACCGGGTGCATCTTGAAGTTCACTGCACCGGCGATGCGAAGGTAGAGTATGGCAAGCGTGATCGGAATGCCGGTCTTGTGTTCGATCACGACGTTCAGGTAGCTGTTGAGCGGGTTGTAATAGTCGTCGGTATTCGGCTTGAACTTATGGATATTGAACATGTAGTCGTTTATCTTGTCTATTATCTGGGTCGGCCGCCGCGGCGTGCTTAGGCCTTTTTTGGCAAGCTGGGCAACCTCTTGCCCCATTGCATCTATCTTTGCCAAGATGGCCGGGATGTCGAGCTCCGGGTATGCCAGAATCCTCGCTAGGTGCAACGCGTAATCGGCCAGCCGTCCGGCATCGTCAGACGACGTGATCTCCCTTACTACGCTGCTTTTCCAGTCTTGGATAAGAGAATCTATATCGGCGGCCAATTACTTCTCTCAAGTAGCGGGCGTATATTTATGTCAATCAGGGAGCTCCTTGCGCTTAAACTCTGTTAGTAAAATATCTTATCATAAAATTTACTTTTTGCGTTATTATGCTCGGTTTTACAATAATCCAAAATACTGCCGAATTCGTAAAAATTAAACTAAATGCTTTTATTCAAACTTCATAGCCTTCACCTTCATGGCAGATGGTAAAGTGAAAACTCTGCTGAGTTCAAAGATTACTTCGCTGGGTCTGGCTTCTGTATTGGCTGCGCTTGTCGCCGTTAGTTTATCCGGCACAGCACTTGCTTATACGCCTGACAGCCCCGAAGCGAGGTATAATATATTTGAAACAGACGAAGACGGCAACTATGTGCTAGATGAAGAGGGAAACCTGATACCCGGAGCCTTTGACACTGGTGACCACGCATGGATGCTGACATCCTCTGCGTTGGTGCTGGTCATGACACCTGCGGGACTTGCAATGTTCTATGGCGGTCTGGCGAGGCAAAAGAATGCAGTAAACACACTCCATATGGTCTTCATCACCACAGGCATTATCGCGGTACAATGGACGCTATGGGGCTACAGCTTGGCCTTTGGACCTGATGCCGGAGGATACGGGTTCATAGGCACCATGGACTGGGCAGGACTGCAGGGCGTAGTTCATGACGCACCTTCAAGCCAGTACGCTGTGACAATTCCACACGGCACATTCATGGTGTTCCAGATGATGTTCGCCATAATCACACCCGCACTGATTGTTGCAGGATTGGCCGAGAGGATGAAGTTCAGCGCGTTCGTCGTCTTTATCGTCATCTGGGCGACATTCGTCTATGACTTTGCAGCACACTGGACATGGCAGATTGCATTGCCTGACAACTATGGAATGAACGCTGACTACTGTGGCTTTGGATGGACTGGCTGTGTAGGCTCGCTTGACTTTGCAGGAGGAACAGTCATACACATCACCTCTGGGTGGTCTGGCCTCATAATTGCCCTGATGCTTGGTCGCAGGCTCGGATATGGCAAGGTTCCGATGGAACCACACAACATATCCCTGGTTGTGCTCGGTGCGGCGCTACTGTGGTTCGGCTGGTTCGGCTTCAACGCTGGTTCCGCCGGCGCAGCGGCTACTAACGCAGGCAGCGCATTCGTTGCAACCCAGATCGCGACAGGCATGGCAGCAGTAACGTGGGCTCTGATATCTTGGGGACACACTGGAAGGCCTTCGACGGTTGGTGCAGCCTCTGGTGCAGTAGCCGGACTTGTGGCCATCACGCCAGCGTCAGGATTCGTATCGCCAATGTCTGCAATAGTAATTGGTATCTTGGCGTCAATAGTCTGCTATGCAGCAGTTGCGTTCAAGAACAGGAGAAAGTGGGACGATGCACTGGACACATGGGCAGTACACGGAATCGGTGGTCTTGCAGGCGCGCTGCTCACGGGCATATTCGCAGAAGTGAGATTCACTTCGTGGGGAGACAACGGTGCAGCGTTCGGCAACATTACGCAGCTGTATGAAAACGCGGTAGGCGCGTTCGCAGCAGTGGCATGGTCACTGGGCATAACTGCAATCATTGTGAAGATAATGGATGCAATATGGCCTGGCGGCATAAGGGTCACTCCAAAGGAAGAAGAGATAGGCCTCGACTTGGCGCAGCACGGAGAAAGAGCGTACGTAACCGGTTAAGGGAATCTTTCCCTTTTTTCTTCTTTTTATTTATCCGCGGCTTACCGTAAAGTCAGTCCAAATGACCGTTGGCTGGCTCTAGCTTGAGACGACAACAAATATTATATCCTAGTATTCGTAATGTTTTCAGCATGAGTGCTCGGGGCAAATTCACGACCGGTCAGACGTGGGGAGCTTTGAAGAAAGCTTGGAAGGGCTACAAGATCGCCAAGGTGCAGAGCGACAGGACCAAGATGACAGAGTACGCAAGGAAGATCAAAACCCTGCAGGGCGAGCTGGGCATCAAGCAGTCCTCATTCCCTGAACTCGGCGTCTGATCACTCGTAAACGGCGACTACCCGGCTTCCAAGCTTTATCAGCATGGGGGCTACGAACGTCGTCAGAGCTACTGCCATCCCTATTATCGGAAACAACGTGCTGCTGATGACTCCAAGGTCCTGACCCGTTTTCAGGACGATGAATGAAAACTCGCCCAGCTGGGCCATGCTCAGGCCTATGCCAATGGCAAACGACTTTTCAAAACCAAACAGCCGCATGCCGGCGTACACACCGCCTATCTTGCCAAAGATCGTCACAATAGTAATAATTGCTATAGGCACCCAGTACATCGAGATAAGCGAGAGGTCCATCAGCGCGCCGATGGTGACAAAGAATATCGCGGTAAAGATCTCCCTCGTGGGCGAGATCATGACGGATATCTGCTCTGAGAACTTGCTGCCTGCTATGATCACGCCTGCCAGGAAAGCGCCGGTGGCTGCCGAGAATCCGAGCTGGTACGAAAGGAAAGCAAGTCCAAACGCCGTCCCGAGGGCAAACATGATGGTTATCTCGTATCGCTCTAGTTTGGCGATCAGCGCAAAGAGCCTTGGCATGACTAGCACTCCTGCGCCAATCGTGCCCCCGATAAAGAGCCCGATCTCGCCCATAGTCACCACGATTTCAGTTAGCGCGAACGATCCGCTGACTACTCCAGAGTGCATCGCGCTTATTATGAGGATTGCCACCAGGTCCTCGATTACGAGCACGCCTATCATCAGGATGGCCGAGGTGCTTTCGATCCTGCCCATGTCCTCGAGCACCTTGACGATTATCGCAGTCGAACTTATCGAGAGGGCGGCTGCCAAGAACATGGCGTCATAGAACGACCAGCCAAGGGTGCTTCCCACCGCAAAGCCTATGGCCAGCATCACGAGAACTTCTATCACAGCAATGCCGGTGCCTATCTTGCCTATCGCCTTGAGCTGACCGAGGGGGAACGCGAGGCCGACTCCGAAAAGCAAAAGGACGATAGCGATGTCGGAAAAGTTGTTGAGCATCTCGGTGTCCTTGATGAGGCCAAACGGTCCAAACGGACCGATGAGAATGCCGGCGATAAGGAACCCGAGCACCATCGGCTGCTTGAGAATGTAGGCAAGCGCGCCGACTGCCGAGCATACCAAAAGCAGGTATCCTAGGTCTCCTACCAGCTCGATTCCAACAGTCAATCAACAAAACAAGATTTTAGATGCTTTATAACGCACAGTCAAGATTCCTCGACTTTTCCATTTGCTCTTCGTGATGTACGATTCGTGCACTAAGATTATATACGAGCTTTCGCTTTGGTGCTGATACACTTGGAGTCTCGACAGAACAAGGAAGCCGAGATCATAAGCGAGATTTTGCTCAAAGCAGCCAGCGAGCCGGAATTCAGAAACGAACTCATCAAGAACCCGGGGATTGTGCTAGAGCAGTACAACGTTTCGGCCGAAGCCAAGCTGATCATTCGAAGAAGCATAATCGACCTCACACAGTAGAAGATTGTACAGTCCAATTCTAGATGATTTTGGCACCTTTACTTATTTCCCTAGATAATAGATAATCGTTAAAATTGATTTATGCACGCTCTTTGCGATGAAAAAAGCACCTATAGCAATCGCGCTAGTGCTGGTTTTCGGACTTTTCGCTGCAGCGCTTAGTTCTTACGCCAGCAATCGCGCAAAACCTTACAACGGACACGACAGGCAATGCTACCACCGGGAACCTGACTGACACAAGCAACGCGACGACAACTGATGACGAAACAGCTGTAGCAGGAGGAGAAACATTCTCTGCCAGTGGTTCTATCGCTTCTTTGATCTTTGACATGGGAGAGGTAACCACAACCAGCGAAGCGCAGAATGAAACAACCACCACCGACAACGAAACGGGCATGATGACAGGAAATGAAACAGGCAACACCACAACATCATCTGAAGACAATATGACATTGACCCTGCCGCAGATAGTGATAGGGGGAGACAATGCCACAGGGGTAGACGACGCAACGGGCTTGACCGACAACATGACCGGAACAGACAACATGATGTCAACAATGAATGAAACAGAAACGGCAGAAGAAATAGAGCCGCCATACGTACTAGCCGGCGATTGGAACCTGGACTTTGAGGATGGCAACGTTAGCGACTTTGCAGCCAACTTTACGATGGTGCATGTCGATGGCACAGGGCGCCACACCCACGAACTGAGCAACTTTGTATCATCCAACTCGACGACAGTAGACATCAGCGGAGAAGGAACTTCGTTTATCTTTGGCACAGCCGATGTCGCAACTGACGGCGAACCCAAGTGGACAGGCGTGGATGCCCTGATCATCATAGAGCAGAACAATGTGATCAGCATCTCACTAGCGTCAGAAGACACTGAAGACCACTTTGGAGCAAAGCCGATATACGGAATCGTCGATTCGATGACAGACGAGGATGACAACGAGTTGATCGAGGGCGGCACAGCACCCGCGGGCAACGTAACCGGCGGCGCAATGGACGGAAATGAGATAGACGGCAACGAAACTGACGGGGGATTTCTAGGCAACCTTACTGAGGGAATCGGGAATCTGACCGGCGGCCAATGATCAAATCTTGCTGGCAACAGCAAGAATCTTTTTTCTTTTTTAGTTCGATTGCAATTTCTAAAGTCACCATTTCTTGCAGGCGGCCTGCCTCATGTGGTAGTAGAGGTACTGCTGGGCATAGCCGGCGTATCTGCCGAAATATTCCCTTGCACCTTGGGACAGCTGCTCGTACTGGTGTGGTGTGATCTTGTCTCCAAACTTCTTTTCATGCAGCCACCTGTAATGGCCGGCAAGCGCCCTTGCAATCCACACGTCTATCGGAAAGGCGTCGAGCTTTTCAAGAGAAAACAGGAGGACGCAGTCGGCTATCTTGTTGCCGATGCCATAGATCTGCACAAGTTCTTTCTTTGCGTCTTCATAGCTCGCTTTCCTGAGCGAGTCGAATTCAATCTGCCCGCCAGCAATGGCATGCGCCGCCGCTTTTATCGCCCTTGCTCTGTATCCAAGGCCGCAGGCCCGCAGCTCGTCGATGCCGGCTTTGTTCATGTCCACAGCAGAAGGGAATGTAAAAAATTCCATCTCGTCAACCTTTACCGGTCTCCCGAACTTTCTTGTCATGCCGTGGAGCATCCTACGGATCATGGGAATGTTGGTATTGCTTGCACACACAAACGAGAAGAGGCACTGGTGCGGCTCCTGCCTCATAAGGCGGAGGCCGGGGTAGGCATTGACGAGCCTGCGGACATGCGGGTCGCGCGATATTTCCCCCAGCATAGTTCTGGTGTCGTCGCCCAGCCTGAACATCTTCTGGTCCCACGACCTGTCCTCCGGAAATGATGCAAATTCAAAACGCCCCTCTTTATGGGCAAACCTTACGACGCGCTCGCCGTGGATGCCGTACCAGCAGTCGCCGCGCTTTTCCCACAGAAAGACCTGCCCGCTGTTTATGCTGACCACGGGATCAAAGCTCTGGTATAGCGACTGCAATTCTGTTAGGCAATTTCTGCGATCCTTATTGAACTTTTTCATGACGATGGCTCCGAGCACAAGTCACTTCATTCTGGCATCTACAGTCAGTTCCGTCTAGACTCTTCATCGCCACTCTTACTTGTGTTCTACGCCTATTTTAGCCGTGATTCTGGCATGTATGCAGACTTAATGCGCACCGGTACCGTTAAATAAATGGCGCACGTGATTTCGTGCTATATGAGTTCTAACGATCCTGTAGACCCGGTGGAAGCTTTCAAGAAGGCGATTGAAAAGGGGAGCGAGGCGCAGAAGGACTTTGTAAAGCAGTTTTCCAACATACAGCAGGACGCCATGCAGAACTACTTTACCGTGCTAAGGGGCCTGACATTCTACAACGCTATGTTCAAGACCACCGTCCAGAGCGGCGGCAGGATCTCGATCCCGGAGGCGGAAAGGCAGGCGCTCAACATCGAGGACGGGGACCTGGTGCAGGTGATCGTCGTGCCTATAGAGCGGAAGCGCAAGGGCTCAAAGGAAACCTGATCACTGCTCGACTCCGACCAAGAACTTTAGAATCAGCTTGTTAAACGTCATCGGCTTTTCGACGTAGGGCGTGTGGCCGCAGCTCTTTATCACTACGAGCTCGCTGTCTGGAATCTCGTTGTATTCCTTGGCGTACTGGACAGGTATCATCTTGTCGCTGTCGCCCCACACCAGCAGGGTGGGCGAGATTATCTTGGATAGCCTCCCCTGCAGCTTTGGGGCGTATCTCATGCCAAGGAGAGTCGACATGAACGCGTACTTTGCGTTTGGAAGCTTCATCCTGTTCACAAAGTCCATCACTATCTGGTCGGTGACGGCATCGGGGTCGTGAGCCATCTCCCGGAAGGCCTTGAAGGCGTTTTCAAACGTGGGATACAGCGCCGCCATTATGTAGCCGTCAAGTGTGGGTGTCGACGTGCGCATCATGCCGGCCGGCGACGCGAGCACCAGCCTGTCTATCCTGCGGTTGAACCTGATTGCAAATTCGGTGGCAAGGTGGCCGCCAAACGACGAGCCTATCATGCTTGCCTTGGGTATGTCAAGGTTGTCAAGGAACCCGTTGAAAAAGTCAAGGAAAAAGTCCATCGTGTATTCGACCATAGGCTTGTCGCTGTACCCAAAGCCGACGATGTCCGGCGTTATTACTCGGAAATATTTTGACAGGGTGGGGATCACGCGCGACCACCTTTCTGCAGAAGCGCCAATACCGTGCAAAAGGACCAAGGCTCTGCCGTCGGCCGGACCGTTGTCGAGATACCTTACGGCGTAGCCGTTGACATACGTCAACTTTTGCGGCGTCGACTGCTCCTGCAATCAGTTCGGTACTATTGTACCTCAATTAATATATTTATGCAGTGATTAGGCTGTAGCGGTCCATCATGAATCCGCTCAGGCTGTAGTATTGTTTCTGGTACTGGTGCATAAGGTTCTTCTCTATCTCCTTTCTTCTTCTCTGCTCCAGCAGCAGGCCGGCCTGGTTCCTCGCCCTTTCGAGGTGGTTGAAAATAATCATGTATGGCATCTTGTCCAGGATCTTCATTATCGACAAGCATATCCTCTGCAGCACGGCGTCCCTTACCTTTGATATGCCCTGAAGCTGCTCGATGCAGGTCTTTGAGTCGCTCCTGATGTTCACTACAATGTGCTTCCTTTTGTGGCTGCTGGCGAGCATGCTTATCTGGCGCTGGTTCTTTACGATTGCAAAATAAATTGCCAGCATCTCTATCCTCTGCACCCCGTATCTCTCATTTTTTGCAGAGGGTCGAAGCTCTTTGAACCAGCGCTCTCCTGTAGAATGGTTGTACCAGGCGATATAACCGGACGGGGATCCATCGGCATCGATCGTGATGCTTGACAGACGCACTCCGTAACATAATATCGGCAAACTAGTTTATGACCTTATCTACCAAGAAAACTTTAGCTACATACTCAACTATGTGAAACCCGTAGGAAACGTCTCTGTCGTCAGGGGCCGGAAGGTTCGGGGTTCCTGACTATGCCCCTGCCATAGTACGCGTATTTTTCAAGGAAATAGTCTCTGTTCCTGCGCACGACATCGCGGAACAAATGCGGATATACCCTGAACGCGGGCGTGTCCGACTCGTAGTGGCCGCATCTCCAGCAGATCCACTCTGTCCACCTGCCGTCGCGGTAGGCATAGATCCTGTTGTTGCAAGTGGGGCATGCGGAAAGCGACATCCGGCTTCAATCGACGGATGTCTTTTCTACCTGCATGCTCAAGCATTTTCGATAATTAGCTAAAACATGCCTAGTTAGTTTAAATCTGTCCACTTGGGTTTTTTGCTGCCTTGGGCGCGCAAAAACAGATCTCTATCTCGCTGGCAGAGAGCTCTGTCGCGGCTGGGGAAGACCTGCACGGGACAGTGGTCATAAGCTACCCCGGCAGGTTTGACAGCCTCGTGATAAACTCGCAGATAGAGAACTCGAGCGACGTGTTCACTTACTCAAACCTCAACGGGAAAAAGATCAAGCACCCCTACGCGCGCCTCTCAATATTCAAGGCAGAGCTTGGGGGCAGGACAACTGTCGAATTCACCGCCACCACAAACCATGTGCCGGCCGGCGACCACTCTAGCGTCAAGTTCCGCGTCTCGATAATACAGGAGCACAAAGAGGTTGTGAACGACGTCGCCTATGCAAAGATAGTAAAGAAGGCCTAGGCGAAGTTCGGCACCACTATGACTGTGCCCTTCATCTGGGGGTGCGGAACACAGTGGTAGGCAAATTCGCCTTCCTCTGTGAAAAGGAATTCGTAGGTCCCGCCCGGCATCACAAAAGCGCCGCCTTCTTCCTCTGGGCGCGCCTGCGAGTCAAACAAGCCGCTGTACTGATCCTCGTGGTCGTCGTCTGTCGTGACAGTGTGCGGAACAGTGTCTTCGTTGGTCCAGACAACTAGGTTGGATATCTCAAGTACCGCGCGGGCGTCTCTTGGTTTAAATGATATCGGCTGATTCTGGGCGTCAGGCACGATCGTGATCTCGGTCGTTCCTAAGGGTTCCAATATTGCTTGTGGAATGTTTGGTCTGGCGTTGGCTTCGGGAAGATAGATGAACTGGTAGTAGCCCATGCTTACTGAAAGTGCGACAACAAAAGCCACAACACTGATGCCGCCAGCATGGTTCGCCATGATTCGATCTTCACTCTTTCTATTTTCACATATAAAGCTTGTTTGCTAGGTGATCTTTTTGCTATCGGGACTGTCGACGCCGGCCGGCTTGTGTTCGGCTGCCGGCGCAGACTTGCCTGTGGACGCCTGCTTCTGCTGCTGCGACAGCTGCGGAGTCTGCTCGGTGCCTACCTTCGCCGTGGCGGTTGGCGGAGCTGCCAACGGCTTTTCTACCGGCGCTGCTGGAGCCGGCTTGGCCGTTGCCGGGGCAACTGCCGGCTTGGCAGGCGCAGGCGGAACGGGTTTTGGCGGTGGCGCCTTTGCCAGCGCCCGGCCGTACCTGTACATGTGGAACATGGCCGCAAAGACCAGCATTATTATGCCTATTATGAACAGCGACCAGTTCTTCATACCCTGCAGCAT
>DASPGV010000107.1:0-9711 GCA_035620415.1 Nitrososphaera sp. | reverse complement strand
ATCTTATTTATCAACAAACTCGCCCAGGTGTATCGTCTTCACCAGCTTCCGGATGTTGTGCGCTATTCTGTCTATGGTCGCAAACGTGGACGCAAGGCCGGCCGGCTCCCACGCCCGGGTTTCGATGATACAGCAATAGTTGGCCGCCTTGATCGTTATCCCCTTCACTTCTTCCTTCATTACGTTGCGCGAAAACTCTTCAGACAAAACTGTGTCCTTGGCCAGCATGTTTGCAATCACGCCGCCGCTCCACCCCATCTTCTCCACCGTGCCATTGTGCAGCTGGAAGTAGGGCGACGCGTCGAGCAGCTTGTGCGCGTTGTCGTCGGCTTCGATGATAAAGTCGTTTTCCACAAGGCAGTAGATGTTGTAGAAAGGCCCCATGCGAACCACGTCCTCTATGCCGACATAGTCGACGCTGCCGCTCATCAGCCGGAGAAATCCGTCCCTGTTAGAGAGCCACCGCTCGAAATACGGCCTCTTCATCGGGTGCACGTCGAGCTCCATGCTGCCGGCCCTGCAGCTAAAGCCCTGCTCTTCGAGGGCGGAAATGAGGGAGCTTAGCTGGAAGACCGGCATGCTGCATCACGCTGGCTGCTTTTCGTCCTCCATCAAGAGCTTGACGAGCGTCCTCACGCCAAAGCCGGTCGCCCCCTTTGGGTTGTAGCTCTTTTCGTGAGTCCCGTCCTGCGTCCAAGCGGTGCCGGCGATGTCGACGTGAACCCACGGCGCGCCGTTTGTAAAATTGGAGAGGAACGCGGCAGCTGTTATCGCGCCGCCCGGCCTGCCCCCTATGTTCTTGATGTCTGCGAAATTGCTCTTAATCTGGTCGTGGAACTCGTCGTACAAGGGCAGTTCCCACATCTTCTCCCCCGTCTTTTCTGCCAGCTTGCGCAGCCTGTCTGCCAGCTGCTTGTTAGTGCCCACGAGTGCCGCGACGTTGGCGCCAAGCGCGATTATTGCTGCGCCTGTCAAAGTCGCAAGGTCGATCACCGCCTTGGGGCCGTAGGTGGCTATGCCGTACGCGAGCGCGTCTGCGAGTATCATGCGCCCCTCTGCGTCGGTGTTGAGCACCTCCACTGTTTTGCCGTTGTACATCCTGATGATGTCGCCGGGCCGATATGAGGTCGAGGAGGGCATGTTCTCGACAGACGGGACGACCCCCACCACGTTGACTGCCAGCTTCATCGAAGCTACTGCCCGCATGACAGCAAGGACGGTGCATCCGCCGCACTTGTCAAACTTCATTTCGTCCATCTTTTCGCCCGGCTTTATCGAAATGCCGCCGGTGTCAAACGTGACAGCTTTTCCTACAAGAAGGTACGGCTTTTGCTGCTGCGGATCATTATTGCCGGTATATTCGAGGATTATCAGCTTTGGCGGGTTGTTGCTCCCCTTGCCCACCGCCACAATGCCTCCCATGCCCATGTTCTCCAGCTCGTACCGGTCAAGCACGCGGGCCTTCATGCCGTATTCCTGCGCGATCGACAGGGCTGTGCTTGCGAGCTGGGCCGGTGAGCAGTCGTTTGGCGGCAGGTTGGCAGTGTCGCGGGCGAAATTGACGGCGTCGACAACCAGGCTCGCCTTGTCCGCGACCGACTGGAACTTGGGTGAGTCAGAGTTGATCAGTATGGAAACTTCCTCTATCTTTGCCGCCGGCTCCTTGGCCTCTTTGTACTTGTCAAAGGAATAGAGCGCGAGCGTCACCCCCTCCGTCATGGCCTCGATAAGCCCCTCGTCGAGGTTTGAGAACTGCAGTATCGAGAACTCTTTCACTCCCAGCTCCCTAGCCTTCTGGGCGGCCCTGCCCGCGCAGATTCTAGCATTTTCGTCGGTGAATTTTTCCTTCTTGCCAAGACCGAGCAGCATTACCTTTTTCATCGGCCCCTTGCCGTGTGTGTAGACAAGGATAGACGAGCCGGCAGTCCCGCGGAACTCCTTGTTCTCCAAGGTTTCCTTTATTGAAGCAAATACCAACGGGTCGAGCTCCTTTGACTGTGTAAAGTCCTGCTCGCCTTCAAAGACACCTATGACAAGAAGCGAAGTCTGCTTTTGATCTATCTTGGCCTTCTCGACCTTGACCTGCACCATGACGTAAAGACATAATAGGAAACTTTTAAACTATTCAAATTCAAATGTGGCGCCGTGGCTTAGCAATGCGGCCAGCCTCCGATAGACGTTTGTAGGCGTGTAGCACGACATGCCTGCGCCGTATTCGCACGCCGCTACAACATCGCTTGCCCTGCCGCCCCTGAACATGCCCACGATGGTTTCCTTTGCCAGCGGAAGCAGGCCCGATCGCGCCCCGTATGCCCCGTGCCTGTTGACGAGCCAGAACATCTTGGTCGCGTCGTATTCCGGCGGGAAGATCATCTCTTTAGCCTGCTTGGCTTCCTGCGAGTAGTAGTGCCCGGCGACCCTTATCCAGCCCCGCGAAAGCGCGCTTGCAGCCTTGGCGAACTTGGCGCACGAGTAGCACTTGTCGTCGTAGATGAGAAGCGGCCTCTGGAAGAGCGACGACAGTGACGCCACAGCCGATCATTATAATTTCTCTTGCCGATCTTTTAAAGCTTGGTCGGCTAGACTACAGAGCTATGTTTTTATTTTCCTCCAAAGCAGCTTTTTCTTGTCTTATGTTGGTTGGTAGTCATGGGCTTTAACATGCGCTATCTCGACCTGAAGAGGAGGATCAGGGACGTGCGCATGTGGGCCATCCAAGGCATCGCGGAGGCCGGCTCGGGCCACCCCGGCGCGTCGTTCTCCGCGGCCGAGATTATGGGCACGCTCTATTTCAGGAGGATGAAGCACGACCCTTCAAACCCCGGCTGGGAGGAGCGCGACTACTTCATCAATTCAAAGGCGCACTCGGCGCCCGGGTTTTATTCGACGCTTGCAGTTGCCGGCTACTTTCTGCCCGAAGAGGTCAGGACGCTCCGCAAGCTTGGATCGCGCCTGCAGGGCCACCCTGTAAGATATTCCGACCACCAGAAGCACCACAGCGTGCCCGGCGTCGAGTACTCGGGCGGCTCTGAGGGCATCGGGCTCTCTGTGGGGATCGGCATTGCGCTGGCAAACAAGCTTGACGGCAAGAAGAACAGGGTGTTCGTGCTGATAGGCGACGGCGAGTCGAACGAGGGGCAGATATGGGAGGCGTCGATGGCCGCCGGCAAGTTCAAGCTTGATAATTTAGTGGCGATACTCGACCGGAACCGCATCCAGCAGGACGGCTTCACCGAGGACATCATGCCCCTCGACCCGACCAAGGACAAGTGGGCGGCGTTTAACTGGCAGGTCTTTGAAGTCGACGGCCACAAGGTCGAGCAGATTGTCGACGCGCTCAACAAGGCCGCTCGCGTGCATGACAAGCCCGTCATGATCATCGCAAACACGGTGAAGGGCAATGGCATACGCCACATGGCAAACAACCCGCAGTGGCACGGAAAGGCCCCGCCCAAGAGACACACCGAAGTGCTGCTCAAAGAGCTTGAAAGTGAGTGCCTGATCGCGCCGTCCATAATCGCCGGCGAGCGAGAGAACTATGAAGACAAGATAAGGAAGGTCGAGCGCGAAGGAGTCGACATGATCCACCTTGACGTGATGGACGGCCGGTTCGTGCTCAACACCACGTTCTTTGCCGACACGATCAAAAAGCTCAGGGCTTCCACCAGCCTGCCGTTTGACGCGCACCTGATGATAGAAAAGCCATTGCAGCAGATACAGGAATACATCGACGCAAGGTGCGACATCATCACTGTCCACGCTGAAGCATGCACTGAAAATGAATTCCGCGAAATACAGGAAAGGCTGGTCGACGCCGGCATCAGCCCCGGCATTGCAATCAACCCCGGAACCGAAGTTCCAAAGTGGCTCTACCACTGCCTGCACGACCTTGACGTGATAATCGTCATGTCGGTTAACCCCGGCTTTGCAGGCCAAAAGTTCATGCCAGAGGTGCTTCCAAAGATGGTTGCGGTGGGCAAGGAGCTCAGGGAGCACGGCTTTAGGGGCTACGTCGAGGCCGACGGCGGCATCGATGCCACGACTCTCCAGCAGGCGTACGACGCCGGAGCCCGGATCTTTGTCGCCGGCGCTGCAGTCTATGGAGGCACGGACATTCATAGCGCCGTCATTCAGTTGAGGCACAAGGCTGCGGTCGCGCTTGAGAAGAGGCTTCTTGCCTACGCGACCGAGCTCAACATAAGGCCCGACTGGATGAAAGCCCGTAAACATATATTGATTCCATACGCAAATGAGCTTGGGATAGAGGAAGAGCTCCATGCTATTAGGTAGCGAGAAAAAGACTGCGGACATGAGAGGCGCCTACGGCGACACTCTCGTGGAGCTCGGAAGGGACGACCCCCGCATAGTCTGCGTCGGCGGCGACACTACCGATTCTCTCAAGACGAAAAAGTTTGGCGACAAGTACCCCGAGCGGATGTTCAACGTCGGCATAGCTGAGGCTAACCTAGTGTCTGTGGCGGCCGGCCTCTCGATAGCCGGTAAGATCGCGTTTGCAAGCACCTACGCGGCGTTCATACCCGGCAGGTGTGTCGACCAGATCAGAAACACGATATGTTACCCGAGCCTCAACGTCAAGCTGGTCGTCTCGCACGGCGGCCTAACGGTTGGGCCCGACGGAGCCTCCCACCAGCAGATAGAGGACATTGCGAGTATGAGGGCGATACCCAACATGAGGGTCATTATCCCGGCCGACGCCGTGACCGTCAAGCACCTCATCAAGATCATTGTTGACACCCCGGGTCCATTCTACATGAGACTTGCAAGGCCCTCGAGTGAAGTGATTTACGCGGACCAGCCGGAATCGTTTGAGATCGGAAGGGGCAACGTTCTCGAGGACGGCTCTGACGCGACGGTAATCGCGTGTGGCCTGATGGTCGGCAGGGCTCTCGAGGCTGCAAGGGAGCTCAAGAGGAAGGACGTCTCCTGCAGGGTGGTCGACATGTTTTCGATAAAGCCTATCGACAGGGAGCTCGTGGCAAAGTGCGCCAAGGAGACGGGCGCGATGGCAACCGCAGAGGAGCACAACATCATTGGCGGCCTCGGAGGTGCGGTGTCTGAAGTGGCCGCCGAGACATACCCCGTGCCGGTAAAGCGCGTTGGCGTGCGCGACACATTTGGCGAGTCTGCCCGGGACGAAGAGATAGACACGCTGCTCGAGCAGTATGGCCTGACCGCAACAGAAATAGCAAAGGCGGTGCTTGAAGCAAGGAGTAGGAGCAGGAAATGAAGATCTTCCTCGACACCGCAAACATCGACTCGATCAAGAAATACAATGACATGGGGCTCGTTGACGGCATCACCACCAACCCCACTCTGCTATCGAAAGAAAAGGGCAACCCGGCCGAGATCATGCGCCAGATAGTGAAAATAGTCAAGGGGCCGGTGAGCCTCGAAGTTGTCGGCACCACCACATCTGAAATGATTGAAGAGGCCCACAGGCTGAAAAAGTACGGCCAGAACGTCGTGGTCAAGATCCCAATGATCCCCGACGGGCTGAAGGCGGTCAAGAAACTAAAGGAGGAAGGAATCCAGACAAACGTGACCCTGATATTTTCTGCAAACCAGGCTATTCTGGCAGCCAAGGCCGGCGCCTCCTACGTCAGCCCGTTCATCGGCAGGCTGGACGACGCTGGGCAGGAGGGCATGCAAGTCATCAGGGAAATAGTTCCGATATTCCAGAATTACAAGTTTGAGACGAACGTGCTTGTCGCAAGCGTCAGGCACCCGCTGCACGTGATTGAAGCCGGCAAGATAGGCGCGCAGGTAGTCACGCTGCCGCCGGACATATTGGGCAAGATGATCTCCCATCCGCTCACCGACAAGGGGTTATCGGCTTTCCTTAGCGACTGGGAAAAGGTCAAGAAGGAAAACCCGAACCTCACGATCTGAGCAGTTTGATCACTTTTTTCGGCATGTCCTGCAGCCGGCTGACAGAGATCGCCTTCTCATAGTTCAGGTACTTCAGGTTGTGCCCAATCCCGACAGAGTCGTTCACGTTCCGGCCCACCCCTATGGCAAGCATCTTAATGCCTGACTTTTTGTACGATGTCACTATCGCCCTCACCGCGTCAAAGTCCGACGGCTCGCCGTCGGTGAGCGTGACAAAAATGTCCGGCTTGAACGATTTGAGCACCGGCTCGAGCAGGCCGTAGACCTCTGCCAACGGCGTGCCGCCGCTCGCCCTTATCTGCGCAAGGCGCCGGGCGCTCACCACCGACCACTTGATGTTTGCCGGCTTGATAACCCAGCACTTCACCTGCTGCTTTTCCGTGCTGAAAGCATAGACTGCAAACTTGATCCCAAGGTAGCTGAGCGCTTCGCAGAGCGCAATCGTTGCTTGTTTGTACTCGAGCTCGACGTCGGCTATGCTACTAGAGTGGTCGAGCAGGATCGCGACCTTGGTCTTTATTGACAACTTAAAGTCGGTCAGGAAGGTCTTGGGCAGCACCTCGACATAGCTCTCCACGTCAAACTCGTCGCCGGCCTCTTCGTGCCTCTCCACCCAGCCGGTCTTCCAGTCCCGGAAAGCTGCCTTAACCTTCTGTATGAGGTCGATGTCGTAGATCTTGGTCTCGTCGACGTCCATCTTGTCCGGCACGCTCAGGCCAAAGTTCTCAAGCGACTCGTATCCCTTGTTCTCCGTCTTTTTGCTCTCCTTGACTAGCGTTTCAAATTCATGGAGCACGTCGTGGCCTTCGTAGATCTCCTTCGTCTTCTCCTCCGCTTGCTCTTTTTTGTGCCGCATCTTCACCACCTTTTCCACCTGCTTGAGCAGATCGCTCTGGTTGAGCGACGCGCCCACCCTCGTCCTTGGCGCCAAGACGGGTATCGAAACGAGCGGGTCGAGCTCGAGCATCTTGATCAGTTTCGGGATGTGCTGTTCCACCCATTCCGTGCCGTAGTTGTTGTCGAGCGCCTCCTTTACCACTTCGTTTGCATAGTCGCATGCTCGTTTTACCTTCTCAAACTCGCCGCCGAAAAGCTCGCCCTTCAGGTAGCCTGTCAGGAAGTACTGCGAAAACGCCTCCGCTATCTTGTACCGGCCATAGATGGAATTGAGCAATTGTCGCGACATCCAAGATATCCCTTCGTTGAAGACAAGCTCACTCCACATCCCCTCCCATTCGCGAAGACCAAGGGCCTCGATCCTCTTTGTCTCTAGGGTGTTGAGCAGGAAGCCAAAAGCGTGCTCGTAGCTGAGCACCTTTGTGGAATGCTTCATCCTCATAGACTCGTACCACAGTGCGACGCGCCACTGCCTGTATTTCTGAAAGTCGGTGCCTGGGTAGTAGTTGAGCAACGGCAGCACTATCTGGATCTTGTCCGGCTTGGCCGACGGAACCTTGTCCGGCATCAGTATGATCACAACCTTGTCGTTGCCCGACCAACGTCTGGAAAGAAAAGTCGCGATATCAAGAAGTATGTCGTTTCGCATTATAGAGCTGGTGATCTTTGCCATTACCTGTCGCCGAAGATCGACGTTATCATGTCCATGACCTTCTGGTACTCGACCTGCCCCCACTGATCGTACGCGTTGGCATAGACTACTTCGGCGGCGCGTTTGCCTGAAAGGCCGGTGTTGAGCATCTTGGCAAATGCTATCGTTTCGCGCAGAGAGGGGCTGTAATACAATTCTTCAACGGCTGCCGCTTCGCGCAGGTTCTTGGCAAGTTGGATGGCGTGCTTTAGGTCCTTGATCTTTGACTCGTCTATCTTTACGTGACGCCTGACAATGTCGAGTTCGACTTCCTCCGGCGGGTATTCAAGCCTCATCCTGACAGGGAACCTGCTAAGGAGCTGCGGCGGAAGCTCTTTTGTGCCAACGTGCGATAACGGGTTAATTGTCGCTATCACGAACCAGTCATCGGTAGCCCTGACAACCTGCCCTTCCGCTTCCTTGAGCACGAGCTGGCGTCTGTCATCAAGAGCTTCGTCGAGCCTGAGCAGCACATCTGCCTCCGCTGCGTTCAGTTCATCTAGGTACAATATCGTTCCGCTGCGCATCGACTTTACCAATACACCTTCAACAAAGCTTATCTCCCCCTTGTCAAGCGTCCTTGACCCAACCAAGTGCGATTCCCTTGTGCGCAGGGAAAAGTTAACCGAATCAAGGTCCTTTCGCATCTTGGAGGCGAACTTTCTTACAAGCGTGGTCTTGCCAGTCCCCTTGGGGCCTATAATCAGGACAAAGAGGCCGGTGCTGTGGGCCTTCTCAAGTATCTCCAAAGCGTTGTTCCAGTCAAGGTAGATTATATCTTCGGGGCTGACATGTGTTGCCGGCGACTCCATCTACCCTTATAGGACCCAACACGCTATTTGAGCGTTAAGTTACAGCCTTGCAAGTTGGTATCTTGGACACCATAGTCAAAAATTCAATTCATAATGACTCTACCAGTTCCTGGATACTGGTTAATCGATCACTTTGATTCATCATTCCACTAGACCAAGTTGACGCAGAAAATTAAATTGACATGATAAGCCTCATGAGTTCAGGAAGTAGATTCTTTATGTCTTTAGCCTGTAGATATTATCTGATGTTTTTCATTCTATTTGTTCTGAATTTCCATGTTTGAGTTTACCACGATGGTGATATCTTGTCTTTATGTGCGTCATGGCGTGTTTTCCGTGTTTTGTGGTGACTATTCGAATTCGATTAGATATTACAACCGTCTTCATGATTGCCATGGTTGCGCCTTCGACAACCCTCTCCGGATACATGGCTTCTGCGACAAAGATTATGGAACTGATCTTTCCAAAAAATGCTACGCCGATTCTTATGGCAAGGAGTTTAGGAGTGCTCATCGCCAGTGCGACAATCTTGTCGTTCCGCATTCTTGAATGGCGACGGCTGTTGATTCTACCTGCTATGACTTGAGCATTTTCCAGTGCTGACATTAGCTTTATTGAAATCATGCTAAATGTTAATCCTACTAGCGCAACGAGAGCATTGAAACCCATTAGGTAAGTGCTCCTTTGCCTTTTGTTGCAACCATTAAGGTTGATAAGAATTTGGTGAATAAAACCGGCCAAGCTAAAAATTCTTGATTGCAGTTGTGTCATCAATGAGCTTGTCTTCTCATTATTTATAGCTCGTAAGGCAAAGGCTGTTGTCTGAGGTTTAAGGTGATTATTATTCATCCAATCCTGTAAAGGACAAGAGAATCCGGGTGCGGCCATTTCGCAAAACGAGGGATGACGTGCATTAATGGACTAGGCCGCTCGTCCGGACTCCCAACGTGGTTCGATACGATATTAGATTCTAGAGATTCCTTCTGTAATAACACATTGACCATTTTTTACCATAGATTTGGTTGTTTTCCATCTGGCAATCAATCAAATTTTGCATAACTTCGCACTATTCTCTGCCAGGAGGTTGATTATCACCATTAGGCTTGTGTCGAATTCCACTTTTTGCGCGTACTCGATTACAACAGATGGATGCGATGTTTGATAACAAATGCTGTTCTACATTTGGTTTATTTTTTGCGTCATTATCTAAAATTCTAACAGCATGAATTCATAAACTACAGTGAACATGGGGGTGGACGAAATATGGCTTCGGTTCACAAAGCCTTGTTAGAATTCTTGACTTGGAACTCAACAGAGAATAGATTCCTTGGTCTTATCGAGTTGTAGCCAACTTTTGCCTTTATAGCAATCAATGAAACAAAAATGAAAAAAGGAGAGTAC
>DASPGV010000106.1:0-9686 GCA_035620415.1 Nitrososphaera sp. | reverse complement strand
TGTAATTACAGATGATCTCAGCGTTCTCGAAATTCTCCCTTGCCAGCTGCTTCAGACGCTTTCCAAAGTAGGGTTTTGAGCAGTCCTTGGTTATCTGCTCGATCGTACCATCAAGCTCGGCTGTTACAGCCGCCTTGTCTGCCTGCTCTGGCTGGAGCGTCAATTGAGGTAAGACCCTCCTAACTCATTTAAAAAATGCGTGAAGACTCCACGACTAGAAGGCGCGGGGAGTGGGATTCGAACCCACGTGTCCTTTCGGACATGGGATTAGCAATCCCACGCCCTACCAGGCTAGGCGACCCCCGCCCGCAAATCTGTTTTAGGTTGTGCCAATTTATACTATCTGCTCAGCCTGCTAGCTGTAAATGCCGGGCCAAACACCGCGATGCCCCCGACGGTCGCGACGAACCCGACAAGCCCCAGTTCACGTTTGGCAGCTGCAGAACCGGCCAGTTTGCGTTCATCACCGAATAGACCCCAAACGACGCCAGGAAAATCCCCGCGACGATAAGGCCGATGACCTTGAACATGCTTTTCCTTCGCAAAACCGATAAGAGCATCAAAGCTCGAAAAATTTGATTCGCAATTGAATATCAGACCGTACATGGCCTCTCACAAGTTGCAAAAATTGACGGGTTTACCCTAAAAAGATTATATAATCTTCACACATTGCTACATCTCTCTTTGAACCTTAAGGAAGCAAACGAGGTATTCCGCCGGGCCATAATCAAGGCTTACTTTGAGCCGGAGCTGCTGAAGATGGACTACCACAGGTCGGCAGTCAAGCACCCAAACATCCCGGAGGACGGCCTGACGGTCGAGGACGTCCTGCACCTCTACTTCGACGTCGTGACCGGCAACGACTACCCGGACGGCGACGAGTGGTTCAGCGTCGAATACCTTCTGCCGTACAGCGTAAAGCTGCCTGACGGCCTGAAGGGGCCCGACTACTTTACGACATTGTCGATATCGGAGGGAAGGCACCACTGGCGCCACCGCGAGCTTGTAAGGTTCAAGTACGGCAAGTCGAAAAAGCTGGCCGAGTCGCTCGAGTACATCGACAAAAAGTACAAGGAGCTGAGCAAGGCTATACACGAGTCGCCTATCATACACCAGCTGAAATGATCATTTCGTCTTCCATTCGCCGCTCTTGAAAAAGTAGTTGACGCTGTTGCTCTTTGCAGTCGCGGGACTCCACCGGAAGCTGACCTCGTCGTACGAGTACCAGATCTCCTCAGTCTTGTCCGGCACCGACTTTAGCTGCACCGGCACAACGTCGATGATGTACTCTAGTTTCTCGATTCCCATCTCGAACTGCCTGTCGCCCCTGCTCAAAATGGGAAAGACGAGATCGATGTCTTCATTGCCATAGCCGGCGAACCTGATGAACGCCTTGAGCCCCTTCCTGCCGCGCCTTCGCTTGATGTCCCTTATCACTCCCTTTACCTTGAACCAGCTGTCCATCGTGAACTCTTGGAAGAACGACTCGGAAAAGCGCGCCGGGAAGCAGATCTCCACCATGCTGACGTACTGAGGGTCGTCGGGCTGCAGCTGCTTCTCCTCCACCTCGAATGTCCTGCCCAGCGTGCTGTAGATGACTTCGATCTCCCAGGGCGATATCCCGTAGTGGTAGAACGCGGCAGTCCCCAATGCGTGGACTGCGGCAGATGAAATTATAAACTCTGCTAAAAGATGCCGACGAACTTGGCCAGGTACACGAGCGACAGAGTGATGACCGCGCCGGCCATGTGCTTCCACGGCATTGCAGGCAGCCTCGGCGCGTTGAGCGTTATCTGGTGGTTGTCGATCACCGACGATATATACTGCTTCAGCCTTGCGTGCCAGATCTGGTACTCGATCTTGTGCTTTTTCAGTATCGACTCGATCTCGTAGATCACCGGCGACCTAACGGACCTGATGTGCTGGATGTATCTGCGAGATATCTCCACTTCGGCCTGTATCGCGATCAAGCCCTGCTGCATTTGGAGCAGGCGCACGTGCATCTCCCACGGCTTGGCCAGCTTTTTCGAAAAGCCGTGGCCTATCTGGGTCGGCTTTCTGTTCTCCAGCTTCACTATCTTGAAGCCCTCGGACACCAGAGCGTTGATGATCTCATCCCTCTTTGTCTTGACCATAAGGGAGAGGTGGTCGAGCTCGATCTCTTCCTTGTGGATAAAGTCCTGCAGCCCTTTTACGATCCTTATCGTCTTTGGGTAACTCGTGAGGAATTCGGACATGTACCTTGTAGCTCTTGTTCCGTATCAGGGCATATTAAAACTCTGTGCAAGGGTATTAGCTAACACTCATTTCATGCTGCGCAAGCCTCTCAGATAGATGTCCTGAGCCGGCGAGACTGCCATGTCCTTCCACGAGAACCTCTTCTCGGACCACGTGACCTTGGCCCCCCTCACGACTGCCACCGGCGTCGACTCGTCGCTCTCGCCCATCACCGCGACCCCCATTGTCGCCAAGCCGTCAGCCACCGCCTTGAACGTGACCCGGAGGACGTTTCCAAACAGATCCTTTTTGCCGCGCAGGTCGTCGACCGGCTCAAAGCCGGCGCACGCTATCGCGACCCCGGTCGTGCCTATGCGGGTCGGCATGAGCCGGCTGTCCGCAAGCACTATTCCGACCCTGACGCCCTGCCTGTCCTGAAACTTTTGTTTCAGCTTCTCCGCGGTGGAGAAAGGGTCGCGGGGATACAATATTGCAAAGCCCTTTGGGATGTTGGACTTGTCGATGCCGGCGTTTGGAGCTATCATGCCGTCCCTGACAGCTAGCAGAAACCCCGGCACACCCTTGACTATGTAATCGGACTCGCGCAGGACCAGCTCGGCAATTTTCGGCTCCATGTAGCATTTCGCCGCAAGTGCTCGCGCCTTCTTGCTGACTCGCACCTTTCTGAGATCGACCACGGCGCCCTCGCTCATTGATACGAACTTGCTCGAGATGACAATTATGTCGTCATCCATGTAGTCGAACCCCTGGAGGCTCTCAAACAGGTCAAACCTACCCTTCTTCCTTCCAATGCGCATCGGCAGAACCGTAACCAAGCAGAATGACGTAATTCGCACCTGCTATTTTTCTTTGCTCCAAAGGTTTTAATCCGTCGTTCTGGCAATGTCTCGTACTACGTGAATTGTTTTGGCAGGAATGACAATCACCGAGAAGATACTCGCCCGTGCGGCCGGCAAGCAGGGGCTGTCGCCCGGCGATGTCGTCTTTGCCAAGGTCGACAAGGTGATGATGCACGACGTTTCAGGCCCCGGCGTAATCAAGGTCTTTAGCGAGTGGGAGAAAAAGGGGGTCAAGCTCGATCACATCTGGAACCCGGACAGGGTGTGGGTCACAGAAGATCATTTCGTGCCCGCCGCCGACAGGGTCTCGGCGGAGAACGTCATAACGCTATCCAACTTTACTAAAAAGTACGGCATCAGCAGGCACTTCAAGTACGGACTCGGCCAGTACGGGATCTGCCACACGCTATCGCACGAGGAGGCGATGGTGCTTCCCGGCGAAGTCTACGTCGGGGGAGACTCTCACACGAACACCACGGGCGCGATGGGCGCGTTTGCGGCCGGCCTCGGGCACACAGATGTTGCGTACGTGCTTATGAACGGCCAGATCTGGTTCCGGGTGCCTGAGACGATGCTTTTCAAGATAGAGGGCAGCAAGCCGGCGCACATCATGGCAAAGGACATTATCCTTCAGGTGATAGGCGACATCGGCACCGACGGGGCGAACTACAAGGCGATGCAGTTTGCCGGCGACGTCGTCAAAAAGTTGACGATGGAGGAGCGCCTTACGCTCACAAACATGACCACTGAAGCGGGAGCCAAGAACGGCATAATCGAGCCGGACGAAACCACGTACGCGTACATCCGCGAAAGAACCGACGCGAAGTACTTGCCTGTCAACGGCGATCCTGACGCGCACTACTCTGAAGTTTTCACCTATGAAATTGAAAAGCTCGAGCCGACTGTGGCAAAGCCGTTTTCGCCCGGCAACATCTCTGCGGCAAGGGAGCTGCAGGGGACCGAGCTTGACAAGGCCTACATCGGCTCGTGCACCGGCGCCAAGCTTGAGGACCTCAGGGAGGCAGCCAGAATACTGAAGGGCAGGAAGGTCAAGATCAGGACCGAGGTGCTTCCAGCGGCGCAGTCTATCTACATGAAGGCGATGAAGGAAGGATTGATCAGCATATTCATGGAGGCCGGCGCGGTCATTGGGCCGCCTACCTGCGGCGCCTGCTGCGGAGCCCACATGGGGGTGCTCGGCAAGGGCGAAGTGTGCATCAGCACCACCAACCGCAACTTCCCCGGCAGGATGGGCCACGTGGAGTCAAAGACGTACCTTGCGTCGCCGATGGTGGTCGCGGCCTCAGCAATAACGGGCAGGATAACGGACCCGAGGGACGTGAAATGAAGAGCTCGCTCAAGGGCAGGGTTCACAAGTACGACAGGGACAACATCGACACCGACGTCATAATCCCGGGACCATACCTGAAGATCCACGACCACAAGGAGCTTGCCAAGCACGCGATGGAAGGGCTCGATCCGAAATTCCCAGAGAAGGTGTCGCAGGGCGACTTTCTGGTGACAGGCAGCAACTTTGGCTGCGGCTCCAGCAGGGAGCACGCGCCCATAGCACTCTCGCAGACCGGCATAAAGGCGATACTTTCACCTTCGTTTGCAAGGATATTCTACAGAAACGCCGTAGACGGCGGATACCTGCTGCCGATAGAGATCGACTTGTCAACCGTGGAGAAGATATCGGACGGGGACGAGCTGGAGATCGACCTCGCGCAAAACAGGATAACGAACGTCACGAAGAACGAGCAGTACCCCATGAAGCCATTTCCGGAGCTGATCGCGAAAATAGTCGAAGCCGGCGGCCTGATGAGCTACAGGCCGGCCTAGATATATAACGAATGCACGAGATAATCGTGTGGCGCGCAAGGGCCGGCTAGACGAAATTTTCAGCAAGGCGCTGTACGCGGACGACGCGGCGCTCTACACCGTCGGCTACCGCGACTTCCAAAACATAGTCGAAGTCAGCCTGCCAGAGTTTGTTAAATTATCAGAAGATTTCCAGACGATACCGCAGAGCAGGATCGTGCTCGTCAAGAAAGGCGATCAGATAATGTACCGCAAGCACGGCTACTAGGATTCGGCGACCCAGCCCTCCGGCAAAAGGACGTCGCCCCGCCTGCCGGTGGCAGTAGCGTAGCGCCACACATGGTCCTGGCCGGCGGTGACACTTGACTTTATCCTGGCCAGCGCCTCGATCTCGTGCTGCAGGCTGTCTCTGCCCGCCTTTGTGGTGGAGAACTTTTTGCAGAACTGGCAGTGGCCGTCGAGCGTCGCGACCCTGCCCGAGTCAATTACGGGGTACGCTTTGCACGCAAGCGGCCGATCCGAATAGATCCTGCAGTTGAAGCCGCCGTGTGGCGATCTATCATCGCTTTCCACATCAAGGAATGGGCAGAGGTCGCCATCGGCGTTCCTGCCCATCATCTGGTAGGCTATGACCTTCTCGGGAAACTCTTTTCCAACAGCGAGCCTCGGGACTATCTTTACCACGATCTTTAACTTTTCCGCAAGCTTCTCTACCACTTCCTTTTCTTCGGGCAGGAGCAGCACACCTATCTTGCCGTACTCGACAGAAGGGTAGTGCTCCCTATAGATGCAGCAGTCGGAGCACCCCTGCACGCAGCTAAACTTCATTTGTTTTCTTGGATGCATTGCCACTCCACGCTGTCCGGAGCTAGATCTTCGTACTTCAGAAACGCAATGTCGTAGACCGACTTTGACTTTTTCAGGACTTCTAGGTTGAACTTGCTCCCGTCCTTTTTCTTGACGCCTTCCTTGTAGATCCCAAAGCGCAGGATCGCCTTCTTTTCATACCCTACCTTGAATCGCTCGTAATTTTCAGACACCAGCACCTTCTTCACAAAGCCTGTGTTGTCCTTGGTGTAGTTGGAGCCGCCGTAAAGTATGAACCAGTAGCTGTCGCCCTGCTCCACAAAGCGGAGCTTTATCCCGTCGTCCGGCCACCACTCGATCGTCTTTCTCCAGAGCTTGAAGGCAGACATTTTGTCCTCGAACAGCGGAAAGACGTTCATGAAGACGTCGTGGTACCTGTAGCCCACACCTACGAAATCCTTGAACCATTGTGATGGCTTGCTCAACGCTGTAGAACGTGGTCGCCACTATAATAAAAGTGAAGATGAAGACAAATCGTCCATTTGATAGTACGACATCGCCTAAAAGCGCGCTCGGCTGCTTTCCTACATGGACTCAAAATTCCTCATACTGCCGCTGGCCGCGCTTGCAGTCGTTGCGATGGCTGGCACGGCATACGGACAGATATATCCAGACTACGACCCCTACTATCCTCCAGCTTCCGCGATACGCGATACGCGATACAAACAATACCCTCTCCGTGACAGGCACGGCGACAGAAAAGGTCGAGCCTGATAGAGTCATGGTCATTTTTGCAGTCGAGACTATGGACGACACTGCAGGCGACGCGCTGCGCACAAATTCTGAAACAATGAACGCGGTGCTTGACGCGCTGGAAGAGGCAGGCGTGAGTGAAAACGAGACGCAGACAGCATACTTTAGCATCTATCCAAGCTACAACTACAGCGAATTTGGCGTCCCAGAGCCTTCGGGATACATTGCGGCGAACTCTATAGTTGTGGAAAGCTCGAATCTTACAAACGTCTCTGACTGGATCGACGCCGCGGTCAACGCCGGCGCAAACAGGGTCGACAGCCTGTCGTTCACGGCGTCTGAAGAAAGGCTGGCCGAAGTAAGGGCGGACCTGACGCAGGAGGCGGTTGACAACGCCAGGGACAAGGCAGACGCTCTGGCGCAGGCGCTGGACGTGGAAATAACAGGAGTCAGGGCGGCAAGCGTGTCAGACTTTAGCCCTCCGATATCTCCGTTTTCGCTGTCGTTTGCTGGAGGCATAACCGAGAGCATATCAACGCCCATAATCCCGGGCGAGCAGACCGTGGCTGCCACTGTAGAGGTAATCTACGAGATTGGGTAAAAGCTCAATCCGGCTCTGTATTTTCTGTCTATAGTACTACCTACGCAATGCTTATTACAAGCTGGATGCTTGCTAGACGGTGAGATGGGCGACGTTTACCGTAATAGCGTCAAGATAGTGGGGGACGTGCTGCGGATAGCCGACGAGTCCGGAATGGGCGGAGTCAACCTGACGTCTCTACTGAGGAAGGCCAACCTTTCCTACGCGAGGCTTGCAAACGTTGCGGTAAAACTGATGGACGCGGGATTGATAGACGAGCAGGTTCAGGAAGGCCAGCGCATCTATGTCATCACATCGCGCGGAAGGGACTATTTGCGTCGATACCAGCAGTTCGCAGAAATCGCGGACTCGTTCGGATTGAAACTCTAAATCACTGATCTTTTTCGACTGCTTCTATGTGACATTCGTGGCCCCTGTGATCCTTGTCCAGCCGCTGGGCCTCCTCGCTGGTTATGGGAAACTGGTCCTCGCTCACTCCCGGCTTTTCCAGAAGCACCTTGCCGCAGGTGTCGCACACGAGCTGCATCACGACGCCCATTTTGCTATAAATTCCAGCCAATGATATTTAGACTTACTTGTCAAGATCGACAGGTATCCGCCTGAGGACGCTGCGCACGCTGCCAAACATCCCCTTCTTGCTCTTCTCCTTTTCCTCCACCGCCTTGAAGCATTCCGGGCAGAGGGCGCGAAGATTCACCGGCCTGTTGTCCTTTAGCGTTCCGTTGATGTGCTCAAACTGCGGCTGGACGCTCGGGCTGAATTTCACGCTGCACTTTTGGCAGCGGTTGCGGGCGCGTTCAAGGACCGTCTGCCTGATCGCAAGCGTCAGGTGCTCGTACTTTTTCTTGTCGTACGTCGGGCCGCCGCCTGGAGGGCCGAAGAATGACACGCATAAAGCTGGGGACAGCTCAAACTTATGTCTTGCGATCACAGTATCTTGGCGCTTCTTGCGACGGCATATACGTGGTCTTTCAGGTCGCGCTCGTAAAGCGAATTCATTTTTTCAATGAGCGTCTGGCGTGCCTGGGTCCTCGCCTCCGAGGTATCGGCAGACAGCGCGGCCGCGAAAATGTCGGGAAAGTTCTCCTTTATCCAGCCGTCAAGCACAAGGTACCTGTTTTCGTTTATCCATATGACGCGGGAAGCTGACTGGTCCACCTCCTCGCTAAACCTGCCGGACTCGATCCTGTCAATTAGCATAAAGATGCAGCTGTTAGGGTCGGGTTTGTTCAGAATCTCCAACGGCCGCCCACTCACCCTGCCTGACTTGACCCGTTCTATCAGCCCCTGCGGCCGGATATAGGTGCCCACGACGTGTATCTTGGTTCCGTTCACCGACTGGATGCGGCCTATGATTATCCTGTTAAAGTCGCCCTCCTTTTGCACTACGAAAACGTACTCGCCGGGCTTGATTCCTCCCCTGTTGAACATCTACACAAGAGACCCGGCCTGCAAATTATTTAATGTTATCTCGAGCGGGACTTTGCGTGGGTTGTCGTCTGGAGCGTCATAAGATTTTCAGGATTCGCCGCGCCGCGCATCAAGGAATTGTTTTTTAGACATGGAATCAGTTAGAATTACATTTATTAACACAGGGTCGTTAGGGTAGACGGGTATGCACAAGTTCGACGAGCTTGACATGCGGATACTTTCGGAATTGACCAGAGACGCAAGCATTTCGGTGCCAAGGTTGAGCAAAAAGCTCAACGTTAACGCTTCCGTTCTTTACAGCAGGATAAAGCGCCTGACAAAGCGAAGCCTTGTCAAAAGGTTCACGGTTATTGTAAACGAAAACATGCTGGGCATAAACGTCAAGGCCACCGTCGGCATCAACCGCGATCCCAAGCTCAAAGAGCCTATCCACTCCGAGCTGATGAAGATACCGGAGGTCAGGTCGCTTTCGGAGGTCACCGGCAGGTTCGACATGATAGTGAGCGTGAGCGCACATACCCTCGAAGAGCTCCACAACGTCGTAATCGAGCGCATAGGCAAGATAGAGGGCATACAGAACACGGAGACGTTCGTCGAGATGCAGAGAACGGAGAAGGAGCCGCTCTACACCGTCCAGCCGTCGCTTTCAAGGTAAGCGACAGATGTTTTATATAACGCAGGCGCCGCTTCAATCCTGAATTGTCAATAGTCGAGCGCAAGATTTCAGAGATGATACAGACCCTCAGGCTGGCGAAAAAGACAAGCAGGGAAGACTATTCGCAGCACTTGCGCCTGGTGATTCTTGGCATGCTCGCAGTCGGTGGCCTCGCGTTTGTGATAAAGCTGGTCGCAGAGTATGTCACATTCGTAAGCCGCTAGTCAATAGGGTTAAAATACCGTTTTGTCCAAATTGAACGCATGGAAAGCAAAACAGACATCACTGTTACCCATGTGAACGCCAAGACTTGGGATGCCGAGGTGCTCCGGTCAAACCTGCCAGTATTCGTGGACTTTTGGGCAGAGTGGTGCGGGCCCTGCAGGATGGTCGGGCCGGCGGTCGAGCAGATAAGCAAGATAATGGCGGGCAAGGTCAAGGTTGCCAAGCTGAACGTCGACGAGAACCAGCAGATCGCAATGAAATACGGAGTCCAGTCGATCCCGTCGCTCATACTGTTCAATGGCGGCAAGGAGGTTGC
>DASPGV010000105.1:0-12350 GCA_035620415.1 Nitrososphaera sp. | reverse complement strand
CGCGCGGTTATCATGTCCCCTGTCGCAAAGTGCCGGGTCATGTCGTCCCTTGCCGGCGAAAAGTCCCTTCCAAAGACGTCGGACGCCGGAAGGTGCGCCGAAAAGACCGAGTTGATGTCCACGTCCCACGAAAGCGACGAGTGGTCGACGACCTTGCCAATAACCAGATCGTTTACGCGCGGGATGTAGACTCCTGACAGCGGTATAACCTTGACACCATCCCGTCCCATTTCCGCAATCCCGATTCTCGTTGCAATCAGAGAGTTTCCTGCTTTAATCACATTCATCAGTGGCCTGAAGTTCCCTTCGGCAATTTTGTCTCCTGGTATGACATATCTTCTTTTCACGTCGTGCATGCCTCAAAGACTCACCACCGGGGTCAAAAGCCCTGAAAACACATCGTAGTTTTTCATTTCTCTTTCTCCTTTTTGGGATAGTTACAGCTGACTTATATATTAACGAATTCGTGTTGCAAGAAGTCTCATTCCACAACGATTTTGCTAAATCTTCCTTATTCAAGATTCGTTTTTTGTGCATGGCTGTGCAGACCTACTACCTTTATTGAGAAGACAAGATAGTTTTGCTATGGAAACGGGAGTAAACAGTATCCCCGAAGAAATGTGCTGGAGGGTGGCTGTATCTATCCTGACATTCTTCGCTGCCATTGTTGGCATCATTCTCTGGGTTTTCTTCTTCGCAGGGAACTTCAATGCCTATCAGAATATTGCTGCCGCTGTCGCGATTCTCCTTGGCTTCGTCGCCGTAATGGGGGCAACGTGGGCCGTCTGGGGCATGAAGCAGGCGCGGCTGAGCGAGAAAGGCGGTCCTAAATCATGCTAACGTCAATCACGAAAAGACCTCAGGGTATCAAGATCGCGGTGCCCGCTTTAATTTTACTGGCTTTCGCGTCGATAAGCGGCGGTGAGATACTTTTGGACGATCCCTCTGGAAATACAATGGGGATAGAGCCTATACTACCATACCTGCCGTTTAACCTGCAAGATTTCACCCTGGTCGGCGTTTGGCTGATTGCCGTCTACGGCGTGCTTGCTATCATTCTGGCTGAAGGATTGTCGTTTGGAAAGAAGTGGGCGTCGACGGTAACCCTTGGACTAGGAGCGGTATTGATCACGTGGATACTGGCGGAGGTGTTTCTGTTATATTCTTTCGGTTTCACATTCTTTTATCCGTTGATTGGTGGAATCGGGCTGCTAACAATTACCGTTTTGTGTTTACCGTCAACCAGAGAATACGTCAAGGGCTAGCCTTCCTTTACCTGCGCTGATCCCTTCGTGACCGAGCCCAGCCTGTCGAGGAACTGCCCTTTGAGGCTGGCGTTCATTTCGAGCACGGCTCTTAGCGAGCCGTCGGAGAGCCATTCCTCCCCCTTCAGGTCGCCAGTCGACTTTAACACGCTGTACGACTGGGCGGCAAACTGGGGCGGGACGGTGACCGTGAGCTTGGCAGTCTCTGACTTTAGCGGCAGTATCTTGCGGAGCGCGTCCACCACCGCCTTTGCTTGGTCGTCTGCCTTTTTGAACGGATCTATAACCACCCTTGCCTCGTCAAGCGCCGCCTCTATCCGGATTATGGGGTGGGGCAGGTGCGTCTTTGGGTCGACAAAGCTCTTGTTGATGTACGACACGATCTGCTTCTTCTTCTCCTCCACCATCTTCCTGCGCTGGTCGGTGGTAAGATTCAGCTCGCCCCTTGCAAGTATCTGCTTGGCGATCTCTGTAGCGTCGGTGGTCTTGAAGTGCTTCATCATCTTTTCGCTCGACGCCCGCGAGCCTTTTTGCGCGTCAGAGTAGATGTCGTCTGACACTAACGCGCCAGCTATGTCTGACCGCTTGCCCAGCTTGTACTCAAGCGCCGGGTCGGGCTTCACTATAATTTCAAACTTGTCGCCCTCCAAGGTCAGCCGGGCGACTATGAACCTGTCCGTCATTTTGTTGACCGGATCATTTCCGGAGTATATAACCGTGTCAAGATACTATCAAAAATTCGTAATTTTCGGTAGATTTTTAAGGACGTTTTGGCCTGCTTTCACAAGTAGTGGCTTCTCCGTCTATTGAAGTTGTTGAAAAATCCGACGAGAGGATCGTAGTCAGGTTTAACAATGTCCCGAGGCAGTACGTCAACTCGCTCCGCAGGCTCGCGATAAGCGAAGTCCCGACGCTTGCCATCGACGATGTCGTCATTCTTGAAAATTCGTCAGTGATGCACGACGAGGCAGTCGCCCACAGGCTCGGGCTAATTCCGCTTAGGACCGACCCCGGCAGGTTCGTGATGCCGCACGAATGCGACTGCAAGAGCACTCTTGGCTGCAGCAAGTGCAGGGTGCTCCTTGTGCTCGACTCGGAGGCAAACGAAAAGACTCTGGTGGTTACGTCTGGCGAGCTGGTGTCGGAGGACGAGCTGGTCAAGCCCGTCAGCAAGGACATCCCGATAATCGTCCTGGCGCCGAACCAGAAGCTGAAATTCGAAGCGTACGCAAGGCTTGGCACGGGCAAGGACCACGCAAAGTGGCAGCCTACCGCGGCTGCGGTGGTCAAGGACGGCAAGGACGAGAACGAGATCATTCTTGTAATCGAGTCGAACGGCGCGCTGACTGCCGGAGAGATACTGACAGTAGCCGCCGAGCAGCTGGCGTCAAAGGTCAAGAGCTTCAAGCAGCTGGTGTCGTCGCTCAAAGTGCCCAAGAACGCCTAGGTTACATTTATTTGGGGAGCTTCTACAACGAGTTGACATAACGCATGCTTGCCAATACATTGGTCGACAACACAATTTGGATCCTTCGCTCCGCCTTCAAGAAGAACAAGGCGCCCATCTGGCACGCCCTTGAAGAAGAGCTGGCAGGCCCCAGAGCCAACCGGCGCGAGATAAACGTGAGGAGGCTAGCCGGCATCACCAAGGCCGGCGAAGTTGTGGTCGTGCCCGGCAAGATACTTGGCACCGGCAACCTCGGCCACAAGCTGACCGTTTGCGCTTTTTCGATTTCTGAATCAGCCGCCAAGAAAGTCATCGAGTCGGGCGGAAGAATAGTGAGTTTTGAAGACCTGATAAAGAAACATCCGGACGGAAAGGGAGTGCGGATAATTGGCTGAGCAAAAGACCATGCAGAAGCAAAAGGTCATTGTCGTGGACGCGGCGAACTGCATAGCAGGAAGGATGTGCTCGCACGTTTCAAAATTAATTCTCGAAGGAAACAGGGTCGCAATCGTCAACGCAGAGAAGGCGATGCTGTCTGGCAACAACCGCTACAAGACGATCGAATTATACAAAGAACACTTGGAGATCAACTCTGTCACAAACCCAATCCACGGGCCGTTCCACCCGAGGAGGCCGGACACCATACTGTCCAAGATGGTGAGGGGCATGGTGCCAAAGAGAAAATCGAGTGGCATCACCGCGTTCAGGCGTCTCAGGGTATATATCGGGGTTCCCGAAGAAATGAAGGGTGCCAAGATGGAGTCGTTTGAAGATTCTAAAATCAGAAAGCCTGAAGCTTACTACATTTCTGTAGGCGAAATTGCAAAACAGATAGGGTGGAAAGGATGACTACAAAGGTAGAGCTCTATCCCGGCCAGCGCAAGTCGAGCAGGGCTGTAGCAACAATAGCAAAGGGCTCGGGCAAGGTCAGGATAAACAACACGCCGGCAGAGATGATAACCCCGGACGTTGCGAAAGAACTTGTGCTCACCCCGCTCACGCTGGTGGGCGACTACCGCAACAGGGTCGACATCGACGTGCAGGTGCACGGCGGCGGCTTTATGGGAAGGGCTTTTGCAAGCGCGGTCGCAATCTCCCGGGCAATGACTGGACAGGAAAAGGGCGGCAAGGACCCGAGGGAGCACCCGTTCACAAAGAGCATACGGGAAGAGATAAGGAAAAAGATAACCGAGTACGACAGGCACTTTCTGTCCGGCGACAGCAGGTACCCGGAGGCGAAAAAGTTCGGCGGACCCGGTGCTAGGCGCAGAAAGCAGAAATCCTACCGTTGAACTTTTTTGTTATACTACTCGCATATGAATTTCTTGTACATTTCTGACATTAGATTGTGGTATTTCGCCAAGATGGGATCATCGGCTTCATTCATGTTGTCTGCCATCTCCTTGTGAAATCCAATGTTTGCCTGAATGGACTGCTTGAATCCCTCTATGAACTTGTTCGGAATTTGCCCGTTGTGGCCATCGGCATATTTTGCGACAACCTCATTTATCCAGTCCTCAAGCAGAGTCAGTAGTTCCTCCTTGTTATTACGTCTGATCAAGTGTTTTTATCGCTCCTATCAGGGCTGATATAGGGAAGGGCTTGGCCAAAAAGCTGTCAATATGCGTGTGAAGCATCATCACCTTGTCAAATTCTGTCTTGTTTATCTCAAATGCAGAAATCAGGATAACATGTACGTCTGGCTGCAGGTCCTTTATCCTCCTCGCAAGCTGGAATCCAGTCATCTTTGCCATGCGGGCATCGGTCACGACCAAGTCGATATTGGTTCTATTGCTTTCGAAATGTTGCGAAGCTAAGATCGGATCGGAAAGCCAACAACTTCGAAGCCGTTAACCTTGAGTCCTTTTTCAAGGATCATCAGGATGTCGGTTTCATCGTCAACGACCATGATAGTGAAGCCCTTATCGGAATTGTGCCGGGGCGCAGGACTTCAACTTTCATTATCATAATATACCATCTACCTCGTTCGTATTAGCGCTGCCGGCTATTTACAATAGTATGGTAGATTGTTCTATTTGTCACGTCATCGGGCAGCTGTAAAAGAACTAATTTTCGCTCGTGGAAACGTGAGCACACGTCTATTTCAAATCGCTCATCGTGTATACCTTGTAGAGCTCGCCGGTGCGCCTGTCGGTGTATTTCCACTCCTCCGGCTTTAATTTCATCTCCTTGAACTTGGCCTGTATGGACGGGTGCAGCATCTTGTGCACGTCCTCGCCAATCGATATCTTGTTGGGGCCGGTGAGAGATGTTATCTTCGCTGCAATATTCATGCAGTAGCCCAGTATGTCGATTAGCGAGCTCCTGTCGTGGCCGTACTGCACGATTACGTTCTCGCCCTCGTCCAAGCCCAGCTTGACGTACAGCTCCGGATAATCGTACTGGTTCAAAATCGGGTTGATGCCGTTCTTTACAACAGTCAGCATCGACTTGGCGCATTGCACCGCCCTGTCGCACGCAAGCAGCTTGTTGTAGCTTGCCGGAAAGAACGAAATGACAGCATCGCCCACGTATTTCAGCACGTACCCCTCGTGGCTGTAGATCGCCTGCGACATTTCATAAGTAAAAGCGCGTATTATCGTGGTCAGCTTGTCCGCTGGCAAGGTCATGCTCATGTTGGTCGACCCGACGAGATCGGCGTACATTATCACCAATGGAATCTTGCTGCTGACGTGGTTGAGCAGGTAATGCTGCCCCCTCTCCAGAGACACGTCGTACTGGTAGCGCCTCTTGAGCGCCTTCCATAGCCTGTCCTGCGTCTGCGACACCAGAGTGTCAGAATCGACGGTCTTGGACTCTTCTGTGCGAGCGCCGCCGCTCATCATCATGTTGAAAAGCGCCTTGCTGGTCTTGTCCTGTTCCTCCTGCTCGTTCTTCTCGGTCAAGCCCGCCTCTATGTATCAAGCTGTTCTATTAAAAGATTGGATATATTAGACAGGGCGGCGGCATTTCTGGCTGTGAGGGCGCCGTTCAAGGGTGATGACCACTTTTGCAGGCAGGTAAACGCCGCCGTCCAGAACGTTGAGCAGGCGTACCTTGAAGCAGTGGGGCCGGCCATAGCAGCACGCAAGGCAAGCGCGATGCTGGGCGACGGAACGGTGGCGCAGGCATACACCTTTGACCCGCACAACGTTCAAGCGTTCTACCAGCGGCTGGCAAGCCTGCTGAAGGACTGGACATTTGGCGGCATACAGAAATCGGCTACCGAAGACCTGCACAGGCTGTACTGCCAATTCACCAAAGAAACAGGCAGGTTCCACATCAGCGGCTATTTCGGCGTGCAGTTCCATGTCCTGCCTTACTACCGAGTAGACAAGCGCGTAATTGAAATACAAAAGGAGCTTGCCAAGATCGCGGACGACGCTACCTCTGTGTTCAAGAACATGACTGTTGAAGCAGACAAGGCTTTGGCGGCAGAGCTCGAAAAGCGCGGCTACGCCAGCATGGAGTTTCAGGAGCTGTTTACAAAGATGTTTGAAGACGAAAAGCTAGCAGAGGAGCTCGACAAGAGCGCGTCTGCAGTCGAGGGCAAGTTTCCCCAGTTTGAGGAGATGGGTAAGAAGAAGAACAGGCTCTTTGAAGAGCTGAACGACCTGCTGATCGAGCTTTACCAGACGTCGCCCGTCCTGATAGACTACAACAGGCTCATGCAGGGCGAGGAGGGCGTAACCACGTACTTTGATATCGAGCTGATAAAGAACAAAAAGACAAAGGCAAGGGACGCATTCCTTGACACGCCCAAGATAAAGAAAGAGGACGCGAATTTGGTCGCGGCCGAGCTTGAAGGCGTCGCAAAAGCATTGAAAAAGGCTAGGCTTTCCTAGGTCTTGATAGGGCCTGAAATCCGCCCATCGCTGCTATGGCAACTGCAGACGTTATGATGCTGTACGTGGCCGCGGCCGAAATGCCAATTGAGTCGAGCAGGAACCCAAAGACGAGGTTTGCCGCCAGAAACGAGAACCCGATCACCATGTTGTACAGTCCATAGGCTGTGCCGCGAAACTCGCTTGCGATGTACTTTGGCACCACCGCCCTCTGGACTGTCTCGGCTATCCCGATGTAGGCTCCATAGACTGCTGCAAGCATGTACGCGTGGACCGAACTAGTCGACATGAGCATCATCACGGTGCTTGCAAGGAACACCCCGTACGACATCATCAGCACGTTTTCCCTCCCTATTCTGTCTGAAAGCATCCCGGCAGGATAGCCGATCAGGGTATGCGCCCCGTTTATCACGGCATAGACCAAAATGACGATGCTGTCAGCCACCCCGAGGTCCGAGGCCCTAACCAAGATGAAGGCAAAGTTGAACGCGCCTATGCTGAAAACGCCCATTATCGCCAAGAGCACGACAAACCTCCTCTCTGCAAGCACGTTTCTCACGTTGCCGGCAATGGAGCGCTTGATCCCTGTCGGTACAAGCTTTTCCTTTACGAAGAATATCAGGATGATTACTGCTATTGCGCCGGGAATCAGCGAAACGTAGAACACGCCGGAAAACCCGACGAACGGAAAGAGCGCAAACGCGACAAGCGGCCCAATAATTGCGCCGGCCTGGTCAAGCGACCGGTGGATTCCAAATGCTCTCCCTGCCTTTACCTCCGGCACCGACTCGCTTATCAGCGCGTCCCTCGGCGCGGTCCTTATGCCCTTGCCCACCCTGTCTGCCGACCGCACGGCAAACACGTCTGCCCAGCCGCCTGCCAGAGCAAACAGCGGCTTGGCGGCGGCTGAAACCGAATAACCTAAAATAACAAAGGGCTTTCTCTTTTGCACCCTGTCAGAGATGGCGCCTGACGGCATCCTGACCGTGTAGCCCAGCATCTCTGCGACGCCTTCCACAAGCCCGAGGACCGCCCTTGAGGCGCCCAGCTGGCCGGTCAGGAAGAGCGGCAGGAGCCCGAAGACCATCTCTGAAGAGATGTCGGTGAACAGGCTGACCAGCCCCATCGTGACCACGTTGCGGGTACCGTTTTCCTCTTTCACTGCACTAGATCCCCTGCTACTAATTATTCATGTTTCAAAATTGCATGATTTTTCATGCATAAAATGGCGCACAACTGCACAATTTTTCTACTGGAACTGGTGGAAACGCGCGCCCCACGCGCTAGTCGCTCTGGTGCACGCGCTAGTCCATGTCCGGTCCTTCGTCGGAGGGCAAGCCCGAAGCGCCGCCCTTGCGCTTGCGGTCCTGCTTCAGGTAGACCACCCTCTGCGGGAACGGTATCTCTATCCCATTGGCATCGAGCTCTCGCTTGATCTCCTGTATTATTTGCTTCCTCATGTCGAACCAGACAGAGAACGGGACCCAACACCACACGTTGATGTTTACCGCCGAATCGCCGAGGTTTTCCACGTAGATGTCCGGTTCCGGCTCTATCAGCACTAGAGGTATTTCTCTCAAGTTTTTCCTGATTATCACCACGACCTTGGCGACATCCTCCTTGTAGGCGATGCCTACGCTCACCTCGACGCGCCGTGCGACTGCCCCAGAAAAGTTCCGGATCTCTGACAGGAAGACGTCAGAGTTGGGCAGCCTGACGTACGTCCCGTCAAACATGCGAAACCTCGAAGAAAGCGTAGTTATCTCTACCACGATGCCGGCCACGTCGGGCAGCTTGCCGGTTATGAGCACTGGATCGCCTATCTTCATCGGCTTGTCGATATGCAGGAAAATGCCCGAGATCAGGTTCGAGAATAGAGACTGTGTTGCAAAGCCTAAGACGATGCCGGCTATCCCCCCTGCGAGGAATACTCCAGCGAGATCGATACCGGATACTCCCAGTGCAGACATGAGCGCGATCGCTATTATGACATAGTAAAGGACCTTGCCGACGTTCTTGCGAGTGCCTGGCGGAAGCGTGGAGCCCAAGTATCTAGTTGTGACAACGCGGGCAAAGTACCCTATGGCAAAGCCGGCCACTATTATAACTACTGTCAGCAGTATTGTAAACGGGACAACGGGGGTCCCAAATAGGTCTATGGTGTCTGGGAATCCAAACCAAGTAGTCGTCGCATTTTCTGCCGACAAATTGGTCAGGTATACAACTATGTAGTATAATTGTTTTAGTAGATAGGTTTACAAATGATGACTGTCAAATTCTGCACCGTTGGAAGATCTGCTTGGAAAACACCACCTGCAGTCCAAGACTACAAAGGACTACCGTCTCGTTTTTGGAGAAAACAAGATCGAGATTAACAGCGTTGGCTCTTCGCTTTCATATAGACGGTATGCTGGGAGCGAGCTTGTAGCAGAAGCAATGATAGTTTCAGACAAAGATCCGGTGATAGTCGGCATCTTTCCAAATCCTCCGCTGTTCACCCCAAGGGCCATCGCAAAGAACCTGTACCTAAAGTTCAGGACGCCCATAGTAGTCGATCAGGAAAGCCAAGCGGTGGTCTATGCAAAGATGCCAATTGAGATAGGCATTTACCGCCAATCAAAGGACGAAGAGATGCTCATCGATGTGTTTTCGCTTAGGCCGCCGCAATACGCGCTTTACGGCTCGCCTGAAAGCGGAGTGGTGTGTCGCTATGCCGAAACCGAGATCAGCACAAACAATGACGAGATCAAGCCGGCAAAATACGAAGAAGCGCTCGTGCGTGTCAGGATCAAAAATGACATCGACAATGTCGTCAGGGTAGGTAAGGTGATAATCCCGATGGATGACGTGATACTTGATCATGCGCATGACGACTCTTGGCTGCCGGGGAGTGTAGAAATGCATCTTAATACTTCCTTTGGGAAGGACATCGTGCAGGTGCATCTAACCAGCACAAAGGTAAAACAGCCCGACAAGACGAGCATAAAGGTGAAGAAAGAAGAGTCCTTGCTATTCCTGATGGATGCGGGATACTAGATTTCATGTATCAGTTCCGACAGGTTCCTCTTTGGCTTTGCGTGCAGCATCTTTTGCGGGTATCCAAGGCACAGCATGCACGCCGGGACGAGGTCCGTGCCAATGGCCTGCATCGCCTTTTGCTCGTCTATCATGCCGATCCACACCGAGCTCAGGCCGAGCGCGTGGGCTGCAAGCTGCGCATAAGCCGCCGCCAGCGTGGCGTCCTGTACCGAGAATTTTTTGATGACGTTCTGCGGGAAGTTCATCTTGACCCTCGACGGGTCCATGCAGAATACAAGTAGAACCGGCGCGTTCACGTACGGCTGGTTGTTAGCGGCTTCCACCAGCTTCATTTTGATGTCAGGGTTCTTTATGTGGTAGATCTCAAACCCCTGAAAGCCCCCGGCCGTGGGCGCGGTGTCGGCCGCGGCAAATATCATCTCCAGCTTCCAGTCCTCCGCCTCCCTGTCTTCGAACTTGCGCTGCGACCTGCGGTTTAGCATCACGTTGAAGAGGTTGGTCTGGAGCACGTCGTCCACTTCTGACGGTGCCTCTTCCCTTTTCGGGTAGAGCTTGGTGTCTTCTTCGCCGGCGTACATCCTTGAAAAAATGTCTCTAGGATACATCTGGATAGCTAGGAACGCCCATGCAGAAAAGACTTTCTCTGTAATACTGAAATAGCCTCTTGGCGGATTACAGGTGTCGACAATGGTTCAGACAAAAAAGATGATTCTTGAAGTGGAGATAGAGATCGATGTGCCAGTGGACATTGTGCAGGACAGGAGCAGGACAAAGGCGGTGGAGGAGGGCCTTGGCCGAAGCATTTCAAAGGGGCTATACGACCAAGGAGTATCATTCCAGATAAAGAAGATCAGTTGCAAAATCAAGTAACTGCCCCTGCTAGTTGTCATTATAGATTCATGAGAGACCTCAAGCTACACTCAAGTGGTTAAATATCGCGGCCCATGTTCTGCATTTACGCACATATTCCTGATAGCTTCTATCGTGCTACTTACGGTAGGAAGCGGATTTCTTGCGGGGGCTGGGATGCACTACTCTGACGCTGCTGAAAAAGACGCCGTAAGCCAGGAGCTTGCAGCATGCGGCGGCTGTCTGAACAACAACCAGATAATGAGCGCCTACGTAGAGTCCATCAGGGGCAAGATGCAGTCCGACCTGCAGGACATGATCTTCAGCGCCGGCATAGGGGGCGCGCTCTTTTCTATGGGAGCCGGCTTTTCAATGGTATACATGAAGTGGTACAGGGGTGCCCAGCCCATTCTCTGACAGAAAGGAGATAGAATAAATACCGTGAAATCTGATTTTAATGCAATATGGAATGCGCAGTCTATGACACGTATGTCACAAAGAAGGACGGCAGGATAATGCACTTTGACGTGGTTGTGGAAGCAAGCACGCCGCACGACAAGGCGATAGAGTTCGGCAAGCAGTACCTTGCTTCAGCCGGCCAAGACGGACAAAAGATGACGTCAGAAGAATGCCAGTTCTGCCACATACAGGCAGCGCCGCCCTTTGTGGAGAAGGCAATCAAGCAGGACGGCTACTGGATCCAAAAAATGGAAGGCTGTCCGCAGTAGGGCTTTCCTATTTTTCATTCGTCGCGGCCTGGCATCAGTAGAATAAAGTTCTATGATCCTCTACCAACATTTTTCTTAGAACGTTTCTCCGCATTTCTCATAAACAAGTATTCTGAGTTGCGCGGCGATGCAGGGTAGGGCTCTGCCAAGTGGAAGGTTGAACAAGATCCATGTCTGCAGGCAATGCAATACAACCTTCCTGTTCGACTCTGAAGTGACCGAGCACCAGGCGGCAACAGGGCACACTGGAATATTCGAGGCCGCTCTTGGAAGCGACGAATCTCTCGTATGATCACTGACCGGCACAAATTATAATTAAGGCGTCAACTGCTGATGCATTGCGCAAATGAACGACGACAGCGTGTGGAATCCTGACAGAAGGCAAAGGATGCCCAAGCTAGAGGACATCCTCAAGGCGCGAGAGTTGCTCGCCGGGACTGTCAGGAAGACTCCGCTCCAGAGCTCCAGAACCTTCTCGGATCTTGCCGGCACCAACCTGTTTCTGAAGCTGGAATGCCTTCAGGTTACCGGATCCTTCAAGGTGCGCGGGGCGTTTGTCAAGGTAAGCAAGCTATCTGACAAACAGGCCAGCTACGGCGTAATCGCTGCCTCGGCTGGCAACCACGCGCAGGGAGTGGCCTATGCTGCCGCGATTAAAAAGATCCCCTGCACGATCGTCATGCCGCAGACCGCCTCTCCGGCCAAGGTCGCCGCAACGCGGTCGTACGGAGCAAAGGTGGTAAGGCGTGGCGCGAACTATGACGAGTCCTGGGAGGCCACGCAGGAGATTGCTAAGGCAGAGGGCAAGACGATAATTCATGCTTTTGACGATCCCGACGTAATTGCCGGTCAGGGGACAATTGGCTCCGAGATCCTGGAGGACCTGCCGGATGTCGACAGGATATACCTGCCGGTGGGCGGAGGCGGGCTTGCCGCCGGTGTCGCAATCGCGGTCAAGTCGAAAAAACCAAATATCAAGATAATAGGCGTCGAATCGAAAGCGTTTCCCGCGATGAAAGAGTCGGTCGCAAAGGGCTCGCTCCAGTCGGTAAAAAAAGGCTACAGCATAGCGGACGGAATCGCGGTAAAGCAGCCAGGAAAACTGACGTACGAGATCGCAAGCAAGTACTTGGACGACATTGTGCTCGTTGACGACGTGTCCATAGTCAAGACGATG
>DASPGV010000104.1:0-10107 GCA_035620415.1 Nitrososphaera sp. | reverse complement strand
AGATGTTTCCCTCGGTGTCCTGACAGGTTGCAAACCAGCCGACCCCGGGTATAGCCGTTTTCGGCATCAGCACCTTGCCACCTTTCTCTTGGATCTTTTTTGTGAACTTGTCGACCGAAGAGATGCCTATCGTGTTCATGTTTGGCATGCCTGATTCGCCCCTCTTGGATAGCCCGCCGTTGATCCCCTTGCCCTTTCCGGTCATTGCCATCCAGTACTCCATCGGCCCGTTCCACTTTTTGAACTTCCATCCAAAGACATCCTTGTAGAATTTCATCGCCCTTTCCGGCTCGTCTGCCGTAATGTCGAAATGAATTGGTCGCGGCATTTCAGGTTATAGAAGTGATTTGCCTATTTATCGTTATTGAAAAGTTAGGAGGGGAAGATTTTCCTTACGTCCTGGAATCTCTTCCTCAGAGTCACGATGCTGATGTCGCCTGCAACGGCCACCTGAGCCTGGCTTACGTTCTCACCCTCGTTCAGGCAGGCTGCATAGAGCACAGCCACTGCAAGCGCGTTGGGGTCTTTGCCGTGCGAGATAGGGTCCCCCTTTATTGTAGACAGCATGTCAAGCGCCGCCCTGTAGGTCTTTTCGCTCACCTTGGCCTTGTTTGCTATCCTTGCAAGGTACTTGTTTGAGTCAATGACAGGCAGTCGTAGTTCCAGGTTCTGCACAAGCAGCCTGTAGCACTTGCCGGCAAATATTGCGTCTGTGTTTGCAGCAACAGAAATCTCTTCAAGGGTCCTTGGAACAGCCAAGTCCCTGCATGAAGAGTAGACTGACGCAACTATCAAGGCACGAATTGATCTGCCCTTGATTATCTTTTTGTCAAGCGCCTTTCTGTAGTTGTAGGCCGCCTTTTCAATCAGCGTGTCGCTCAGGGACAACTTGTCCTTTATGATGCTCAGTATCGCAAACGCGTTCTTCAAGTTGCGGTGGTAGCTTCTGTTGTTGCTCGAGATCTTGTTCCACCGGCGCATCCTCTGCACCTTGCTCCTCTGCTCGGCGCTTATCGCGACCCCGTTTGCGTCCACGTTTGAATAGGAGATGAACGTCGAAAGCCCCATGTCGTGAAACGCAAGCGAAGAGGGCAGGCCGATCCTGCTCTTGCTTTCAATGTCCTCGCCAGAGTACGACCTCCATTCCGGACCCATCGACTCGATGTTGTCCTTTACAACCATGCCGCATGAAGAGCAGATCGCCTCGCTCGTTTCAGAGTCAAAAACAATCGACTCGCTGCTGCAGAGCGGGCAGACTTCCGCCTGTTCTGACGCAAGTTTGTAGCTCATCGAAGGCGTATTTGAACATATTTCATTTAAGCCCCATGTCTACATCGCACGCGTTAGTGTTACACTGTACTGCAAGTTGCTACATAACACTCTTTTATAACACATGATCGAGTCCCTTAAAGGGGATGCCGCGGTCTAGATAGCGATGCCAGTGCTAGCAGAGGACGCGCGGACCTCGATAACTAGGTCGTTCAGATTCGAGATAGACGTCCTGAAGGTACTCGACGAGGAGGCAGAGCGTATGGGTATCTCGGTGAACGCGCTGGTCGGCACGGTGCTCCGCCGGTACACCGAGTTCACCAGATACTTGTCAAAGATAGACATGGTGGTGGTAAACCGCGAGCTTTTGACCTCCCTGATGGAGCAGCTCGGCGAGGACGAGCTCCATCAAATGGGCTTGAAGATGGGCCAGACCGTGCTTGCAGACACTGTCATGTTCTGGAAGAAGGAGATGACAGAGCGGGCGGTCATGGAGTACATCGAAAAGATCATCTGCAGGTACGGCCACCTCGGGACCTACGACGAAAAGCAGCTGCCCGGGGGCGGCATGGTCATTGTAGTCCGCCACCGGCTCGGCAAAAAGGGGTCGCGCTTTTTGGAAGGTTACTTCCGGGCGGGCCTGAAACACACTCTCGGGATGAACGCCAGCTTTGAGGTCACCGACTCGTCGGTCAAGTGCGAGTTCCCGTCCAAGACATAGGTCCCTTATAAGGCAAAAGTTCATAATGACCTCCCGATCAACTGTGCGTGTATTATGTTTGCCATAGTGCACATGAGTGACGTTGTCAGGATTCCTCCAAACCGGCTGACCCATTCCCTTAAGGACGCGGCCATCCAGATTCTGAAGGAGAAATACGAAAGCATGATCAGCCCTGACGTCGGATATGTCATCATGATAACCGACGCCGACGCGAGCTCGGTGGGTAAGCTGGTCGCCGGCGACGGCGCGACGTACCACAAGGTCACTTTCAAGGCGCTCACGTTCTACCCCAAGCTCCAGGAAATAGTGGAGGGCGAAGTGGTTGAAATCACCGACTTTGGCGCGTTCGTCAGGATTGGCCCGACCGACGCGCTACTGCACCTGTCCCAGATCACCGACGACTATTTGAAGAGCGACGTCAAGCAGGGCGTAATCGTTGCCAACCAGACGGCAAGGTCGCTCAAGATAGGCTCGAAACTGAGGGCGAGGATCACGGCAGTCAGCCTCGGCAAGGGTGCAGGCATGGGCAAGATAGGCATAACCTGCAGGCAGCCGTTCCTTGGCGCCGTAGAGTGGATCGCCGACGAGATCAAGAAGGCAAAGGGCGGCGAGAAGGAGAAGCAGGAAAAGGTAGCGGCCCTGAAGGAAAAGAAGGTGGAGAAAAGGTAGTTGGCCAAGGAAAAGGCGTGCAGAAAGTGCAAGGTCGTGACAACCGGCAAGGTGTGCCCAAACTGCAAGTCGACAGATCTGAGCCCTGACTGGTCCGGCATAATACTGGTATTCGAGCCGGCCAAGTCGCAGGTTGCCAAGACGCTCGACATCACCACCCCCAACAAGTACGCCCTGAAGGTTTCCTAGATTGCAGGACCTGCAGACATTTCTCAACATCAGGGAAATGCTTGCAAACTTTTTGCAGGAAGACATCGGAACCGGCGACATTACAAGCAACAGCATAATTCCAGGCGATCTTGCGGCCAGCGCGGAAATTGTCTGCAAGTCAAATTCCGCCGTTGTTTGCGGCCTGGAGGAAGCCGCCATCCTTTTTGACATTTGCGGCTGCACTGTCAAGACTCTTGTGAAAGAAGGTTCGAAGGTCAGAAAAGGCAGGGCCGTCATGAAGGTGTCGGGCAGCGCCCGCGGAATTTTGAAGACAGAGCGTGTCGCCCTCAACATCATAATTAGGATGAGTGGCATAGCCACCGAGACGAGGCGCATGGCCGATCTGGCCGGAGCCGCTAGGGTGCTTGCGACGCGCAAGACCGCGCCGGGCCTTCGCTATTTTGACAAAAAGGCAGTAGTCGCCGGCGGCGGTGGCACCCACAGGATGCGGCTTGACGACATGGTGCTGGTAAAGGACAACCACCTTGCTATTGCCGGCGGCGTTGAAAAGTGCATCAGGCTTGCCAAGGAGAACGTCGGCTCCTCGATAAAGGTGGAATGCGAAGCAAAGAACATGAAAGAGGCGCTCACCGCGATTTCGGCCGGCGCGGACATCGTCATGCTGGACAACTTTACGCCGGGGCAGGCCGCACAGGCAATAAAGCAGATTGCGAAGATGGGTCTGCGCAAAAAAGTGAAGATAGAGGTTTCCGGCGGCGTCAACGAAAAAAACATCCGGCAGTACGCGCGCGCTAAGCCGGATTTCATTTCGCTTGGCTACATCACGCATTCGCCAAGAGCAGCAGACTTTAGCCTAGAAATTACGAAATAGACAGCATGCGGTCGATCGCAAGGCGCGCCCTGTCCGCGACGTCCTTGGGCACCTTTACTTCGTAGATGTTGTGCGCTAGCGAGTTGTACACCTTTTCGAGTGTGATCTTTTTCATGTACTTGCAGACGGCGTCGCGCTTGATCGGGACAAACTCCTTGCCCGGGTTTTCCTTCTGCATCCTGTAAAGTATGCCAGTCTCTGTTGCAACTACGAACTGTTTGGCTTCTGACGTGCGGGCGTGCTTCATCATGCCCTCCGTCGACAGTATGTGGCCGGTTCTTGCAAGGTCGCCCTTTGACATGTGGTACATCGTTGACGAGGTGCAGCTGCACTCCGGATGAACGAGAAAGTCGGCGTTCTTGAAAGTCGCAAGCATCTTGTTGATGTCCTCTGCCTTTATGCCGGCATGCACGTGGCACTCGCCAGGCCAGATGTACATGTTCTTCCTCTTCGTCACTTCTGCGACGTACGAGCCTAGGAACAGGTCCGGCAGGAACAAGATTTCTCTATCCTTTGGTATGCTGTTTACCACCTTGACCGCGTTTGAAGACGTGCAGCAATAGTCAGACAGCGCCTTGACGTCTGCTGTCGTGTTGACGTAGCTAACGACCACCGCGTCTGGGTGCTCTGCCTTCCACGCCTGCAATTCGTGAGCGTTGATGGTTGATGCAAGCGAGCATCCCGCCTCAAGGTCCGGTATCAGGACTTTCTTTTCAGAGCACAGGATCGAGGCTGTCTCGGCCATAAAGTGGACGCCGCAGAACACGATGACATCCGCGTCCGTCGTGGCCGCGTTCTTTGACAGGGCTAGCGAGTCGCCTATAAAGTCGGCTACGTCCTGCACTTCTGGCAGCTGGTAGTTGTGTGCCAGAATCACCGCGTTCTTTTGCTTTTTCAGCTCAAGGACCCGGCGCCTGTAATCGAGATCTAACATCGTCATGGCTTTTCGATAAACAATGAACCATATAGATCCTCTACATTTAAAGTAGTACAATCTAGGAGAGTGCTGCCCATAAAGTCAAGAATGCAGGCAATACTTGCCACCATCGGCGCATGCATACAAATATAAATATTCAAGCGTCAACTCCATGATGGAGATCAATGCCAACACACGGATCACTTACAAAGGCCGGCAAGGTCAGGGGCCAGACCCCAAAGATTCAGGGCAAGCCCCGCTTGAGCCCGATCGCAAGGCTTCGCAACAAGGACAACTTTGTCAAGCGCTTTGAAAAGAAGAGGCTACCGGGGCAGAAAAAGCCAGAGCGGCGCGGCAGCAGAAGGTAAAAATCCTTCCAACTTTATCTTTTATGCTAGATGGCAAGGAAAAAGGTCGGGATCGTAGGCTGCGGCACCATAGGAAACCAGCTTGCGGTCGCGGTGGACTCCGACAAGATAGCCAACGCTTCTCTTGTTGCGCTGTTTGACATCTCCGAGAGCAACCTGCAGAACCTGAAGGCAAAGCTGCACAGCAACCCCGGCGCCCATTCAGATTTTGGCACTTTCCTCGCCTCTGGCGCAGACATTATCGTTGAGGCGGCCTCACAGGACGCCGTCAGGACTTTTGCCAAGTCGATACTTGAAGCAGGAAAGGATCTGATGGTCATGAGCGTCGGAGCTCTTGCAGACAGGGAGTTTTTGGCGGAGCTCTTGCAGGCCGCGGCAAGGAAGGGCTGCAGGATTTACGTGCCGACTGGTGCGATCGCTGGCATAGACGCGATAAGGAGCGTCAGGCACCTTCTTGAAACAGTCACGCTCACCACCACCAAGAGCCCGAAGGCGCTTGCAGGCGCGCCGTTTTTTGAAACGAGCAAAATCAAACTTGACGACATAACCGAGAACACTGTCGTTTATGAAGGAGCGGCGGCAGAAGCTGTGAGGGCATTCCCGGCAAACGTCAACGTGGCCGCGGTGCTGAGCCTCGCAGGCATCGGAGTCGACAAGACAAAAGTGAGGATAGTGGCCGACCCTCAGACAACCACGAACCGGCACGAAATTTTGGCAGCGGGCAGCTTTGGCGAGATAAGAATAGCGGTCAGCAACGTGCCGAGCCCCGGAAATCCAAAGACGAGTTTCCTTGCGGTGCTTTCTGCAATAGAATGCCTCCGTTCGATATGCGACGATGGCATGAGGATAGGATCGTAGACCTGCTTCTTGATTTATATATGGATGCCGCGTGACAAAGCTCACGTATGAGTTACGGAAGAAGAAACGACAACTTCGGTCCAAAACCAGTTGAAGCTGGCAAGGAATATGAGGTACAAATAACGGAAATCAGCCGCAAAGGTGACGGAATTGCAAGGATACAAGGATTTGTTATCTTTGTAAAGGACGGCAAGGTAGGTCAGAACGCAAAGATCCGTGTCAGCCAGATCGGACCAAGGTTCGCAACAGCCGAGGTCGTTGACGGTTCGGCACCAGCTGCACAAGACACACCGACAAGTTAAGTTACTGCGTTCTGACAAACGTTCGCAGTACTCCTTTTTTATTCTACATCTACCTTTTCAACCCTCTTTCTGATTATTCCTGCATTCCGGAGCACCCTGACAAGCGCCTTCATTAGGCGCAGAATAAAGCTAACCAGGCGCCTGACCAGCGATTCTTTGCGCGTTTGCCACTTGTACCTGCGGTAGCGCTTGGCGGCAAGCTCGGACTCTGATGTCGTGATACAAAGATGTGGGCATTGCTTTTAACAGTTGGTCAGACCAAAGGAATTTAGGTCATTTCAGAATCAGGTCATCAGGATGCGCAACAACATAATTGCCATAGTCGCCATTTCTTTCGTGACCGTGGGCGCAATGTGGGGCATAGGCAACATACTGAACCCCGCGCCAGAGGAAGAGCTGCCGGTCGAGGACATACTCCTGATAGCTCAGAGGAGCACATTCAACGGCACCAACCCGGACATACACGTTGTCGCCGGCGTCCCCACAAAACTGGTCGTGCGCAACGAAGATGCGGTAACCCACGACCTGCGGATAGACGAGGCCGAAAACGGCGGGATAACACCGGTCAACACCGCGCCGCTCCGGGGCGGTCAGGACTTTCTTACCGCGATAGTCGCAGAGGAACCCGGCACGTACGAATACTACTGCTGGTACCACCCTGAAATGCGCGGCAGGATAATCGCTCAATAGTGTCGCCAGTTTCCAGAAACTTTCTACAGATCATTTATAGTCGCAGCCGGCAATGGTTGTTTTGCGTAAATCTTGGAACCAAAACTAGTGATGGAAAAGCTTGACAAGATATACTTGTGTGAGCTGTGCGGGTCGGTCTTTTTGTTCAAGTCTGACGTAGAGGATCACATTGAAATGTCGGGGCACAGCGACATGAAGGTTCTGCCTTTCAAATAGCCCCGGCGACCTTGACTATTGTCAGCACGTCTTCGTCTTCAAGCACGTGATCCAAGCCGACTTTTTGCCCAGCGAATTTCGCGCTCTTGCCCCACACAAGACCGTAGCGGAAGTTCTTGGCCATGTTGCGGTGTATCTTGTTGCACACGTCCTGCACCGTCGAGCCGCTCTTCATTATCATCGGCTCCTTGTAGTCAGTTTCGCCCCCCTTTGGCCTCATGTAAATTCTAATGAAATCCAACCTCTGGTACATCGCTTCCTTTAACGCGTCGACATTGATGCTTGCGTCTGCGGATATCGGGATAAAGTTGTTTCCTATTTTTGACTGCACTTCCTGAATGAAACCCTTGTTTACAAGATCTATCTTGTTTAGTACTGCAAGCGCTGGCACGTAAACGCGATTGCCAATAAGAACATCAACGAGTTGTTCGTCTGTGAAATTGGGTTCCCTGATAATGATTCGCCCGTTATGTATCCCGTAGAGCCTCGCAATTTCCTTGATGAGACGCTCGGAGGTTTTAATCGGGACCTGTGCATTGACAGACACGCCTCCAGTAGATGTTTTCTCGATCACCACATCCGGCGGTTTTTGATCCACCTTTATGCCGGCTTCGGATAGTTCTTTCTTCAAGATGTCCAGGTGATGAGGCTGAAAAACATCCAGCACTATCAGAACAAGGTCGGCATTTCTTGCCACCGAAAGAACCCGTTTTCCAAATCCCTTGCCGCCCGAAGCACCTTCAATGATTCCGGGAAGGTCCAGTACCTGAATGCGCGCACCCCGGTAATCCATCATGCCGGGGACTGCCGTGAGCGTAGTAAAATGGTAAGATGCAATCTTTGATTTCGCGTTGGTGAGCTTGTTCAGGAGGGTTGACTTGCCGACACTGGGAAGCCCTATGAGGACTATTGTAGCGTCGCCGGCTTTCTTTACATCAAACCCAATGTTTTCTCCGCCAGTGTGGACCGTCCTGCCGTGAAGGTTTTCTTCCTGTTCTCGCTTGAGCTTGGCGATCTTGGCTTTCAGAAGCCCCACGTGGAACTCGGTTGCCTTATTAATCTGGGTCTTGTGAATCTGGTCCTGTATCTCCTTTATCTTCTCCGGGATGCCCAAGCGCAATCATCATTGGCTGCAAGGCGATAAAAATATTTGTCAGTTCAGAGGCCTGCCGCACTTTGTGCAAAAGGCGCTTTCTCGCGGGTTTGAGGTGCCGCACTTGCTGCAGGCCTTGTCCGCAATTATGAAAGGCGCGCCCCTGCCGGGCATCGGGTCTCCAGACTCCTCCATTCGCATGATCCGCTCGTCGCCGCTAAACCGCATGTCTCCCTTTCTGAGTGCATGAAAGACTTTGACAAAGAAATCTACGACCAATGGAGAAGCGGACGTGTATTTTGTGAACGTACTGTAAAGTTCCTTTATGAAAAAGTATTTAGGCAAAGGAGCGAGGTTGTGTATTTCGATGTGGATACTGACGAGTCCTTGATGACCCGTGCGTGGAATTTGCTGCCCCACACTTTCCAAGTAGTCTTGGACTTGCCGTCGAGTTCATGATCCAGCGTGTCTATGTGTTCAGCTTTGCTCCAAGCTCTCCGCAGACCCACACAAGTGTGTCAAACGCTTCATCCATCGACGAGCTCTCAACCGAGAACAGCCCGCGCGTAGCCAATGCCGCTTTTAGTTCGGTGCTAGCGTAAATCCATTTCGGCAAAGTTAGGTTTTTATGAAGTGTACCAATGAGTGTGTCAGGGCTCCGGTGGTGTAGTCCGGCTAAGCATTTCGCCCTCTCAAGGCGGAGATCCCGGGTTCAAATCCCGGCCGGAGCACTTTTTTCAAATCAACTTGCCGGCATTAATCGTATTTCGCAATAACATAAGACTCGTGACCGTACGTTTCAAAGTGGGGCCGGAATTTTGCATCTAATTCTGCTTGATCCTTGCCTGAAACTTCGAAATTGCATTTCTTGCAGACGGCCTTCATTATTATTATTTGTTGATCATAGGTTGGCTTTATATAAGAACTCTTTCGAGGTCAAACCCCATACGTGCAGATAGTTTGGTTGAAGGCTCAGGATTCGGCAATCCGAATAGTGTAACGCTTGCTAGACTAAGCTAATTTTGCCTCCAGTAAGCGCAGAGGTTGACATAATATTTCTTTATGGACGATTAGTCCAGCTTTGCTTGCTTAGTCCCAGTTAGGTATCCAATATACTGTATCGCTCTAGCCTATGATCAGACTTCACTGCCTTTTCGGAAGAATATGTCAGAGCTGCCTGGGGTGCTGTCCTGCCATACCACGTACACGTCGCTTCCTGGGCTTCCGGATACAGCTATTTGTGGGAAAAATGAAGTGCCGGCATTGCTGCTAAGGTTCTTCTTTGCATCCCATGTAGCTCCGTCGTCAGAGCTGTGTCGGAAGAATATGTCAAGGTTGCCGGGGGTAGAGTCATGCCATACCACGTACACGTCGCTTCCGGATACAGCTACTTGTGGGAGCGCTGAAGCACCGGCATTGCTGCTAAGGTTCTTCTTTGCATCCCATGTAGCTCCGTCGTCAGAGCTGTGTCGGAAGAATATGTCATCGCTGCCGGGGGTAGTGTCCTGCCATACCACGTACACGTCGCTTCCTGGGCTTCCGGATACAGCTACTTGTGGTGAAAATGAAGTACCGGCATTGCTGCTAAGGTTCTTCTTTGCATCCCATGTAGCTCCGTCGTCAGAGCTGTGTCGGAAGAATATGTCATTGTTGCCGGGGGTAAAGTCATACCATACCACGTACACGTCGCTTCCGGATACAGCTATTTGTGGGGACACTGAACTATCGGCATTGCTGCTAATGTTCTTCTTTGCATCCCATGTAGCTCCGTCGTCAGAGCTGTGTCGGAAGAATATGTCATTGGTGCCAAGGGTAGAGTCATACCATACCACGTACACGTCGCTTCCTGGGCTTCCGGATACAGCTACTTGTGGTGAAAATGAAGTACCGGCATTGCTGCTAAGGTTCTTCTTTGCATCCCATGTAGCTCCGTCGTCAGAGCTGTGTCGGAAGAATATGTCAT
>DASPGV010000103.1:0-11471 GCA_035620415.1 Nitrososphaera sp. | reverse complement strand
TCATGGAAGAGCTGTCGATCTTGAGTTTGTCTGCGACCCTGCTCCTCCAGCCGTACGCAAGGCCGCTCCTCGGGAACTTTATGAAGAACAGGTTCTCAGCGTTGCCCTTTCTCACCCCGACGCTCTCTGCCATCAGGCCAGAGCCGGAAAGGTAGCCGACAAGATCGGAGCGGGCCTGCGGGTCGAGTGGGACGTAAGCCTGGTCGCTCACGTGTATGTGAAAGCCATTGTTGCCCGAAAAATAAACGTGTATGTCGTTCCGCTGCATGCCGAGGTCGCCTGTCAGGAACTCGACAAGTCGCTTTACTTCTCTTTTCGATCCGCCGATGCATTTCTCACACGGTATCAAAACGCTGTCAGCCTTTTTGCCGCCACAGGCAGTGCAGGAATAATCTTTTCTTTCGTCCGGAGCAGGCGGCAAAACGTGGCCGCAGCCTGCGCAGACCGGATACGAATGGGAAGCCACGCAAGGCAGGCGCAGGTCCTTGCCGTCGATGTCAAATATCAGGTCGGCCCCGAGCCATTGCTTGTCCTGCATGGGATACGTTGGAAAGCGGTAGTACGCGTTAGAGCAGTAGATGTCGGATGGAACCTCTTTCATTATCGTGGCGGTCAGCTCCTTCATGCTCTTGAACGACAGGTGCCTGACCATGCCTGCCTGCCCAAACTGCATGTAGCCGAACTCGCGCTGATCGATTTTGTCGGGCGATTCGATCATGTCAGGCTTGAAGTAGTAGCCGCGGAACGCGCTCCTGACGATGCTGGTGGTTTTGGCAAGCGCGCTTTCTGTCATTTCCTCCTCCTGCCAAACTGTGTCGGGTTGATTATGCCCTCGCAGTCGGGTGTCGCAAAGCACAGATTCTCGTTGCGCAGCTTGTCGCACGAGGGGACAGAGTATTTGGTCCTGCTACCCTTCATGCCGGCGAGGTGCTCAACCTGGTAGCGCGTTATCTTTTCGTTAAAGTCCGGCGCGTTTTCATACATCATCACTATTTCGTCGACGGGCTTGCCTATAGCAAGCATGTACGTGGCAAGCATCACCCTTGCAGAGTGTGGAAGGTTTTCGCCCCTGCCCATCACTTCCAGCGCGTGCTTTACGCACGGCGGGTAGTCGATGACTGCAGTGGCGCGGTACTCGTAGCGCGGCGCAAGTTTTGTTCTCAGGCCGTCTGCCTTTGCCTTGATTGCCGGCGGTAACGTCGGCAGTGTCATCTCTTTTATCTTTTCATATATCAGCACCGACAGCTCGTTTCTGACAAGCCTTACGGTTTCGTCCGCGTCAAGGTAGACATGGCCCCTGTCAACGAGCCTGTTGATGAGCTTCCATTCCTGCTCGTGGAAGTGTGAAGACCTTGAGAGATAGTCGGCGACCCTGACCTTGAAGAGCCGGCCGTCCTCCGCGACATCGATCTTTAGCTTGAAAAGATCGTCAAAGATCTTGGCAAAGAGCGACCGGCGCTGGATTTCGCTCTGGCGCTTAAGGTCCTCTGTCAGGAATTTTTCGGCGCGCCTTGCTTCGGCCAGCGCGAATTTCCTGAGCACCGGCTCTAGGCTTATGGACTTGACCATTATGAGCGAGACGAGGAAAGTGAGGATCTCGATTTCGTACCTGTCGAGCTTGTCGTACATGTTGCCGCCGACTTCGATCTCTACGCGCTCGGCGGCGCGTTCTATCACATCCTTCATGTCCGGCCTGTCAAGCTCCTCCCAGCCAAAGCCTGACTCGCGAAGGTACTCCCCGGCCTCATTCAGGAAGGGGTACTTTGCAAGGTCGCCGGTGCCCATCCTTATGGACGACAAGTTCGAGCTATCATAGCTGAACTGCCATAAAAATGCCATTCCCGACAAGTTAAAGTACACATTTGCACGCATAGCCAGCAATGGCCGCCAAGGTGGGCTTCCACGTCTCCATCGCCGGTGGGATCTCAAACTCTGTGGACAACGCGAAAAAGATAGGCTGCACAGCGTTCCAGATATTCAGCAGGAACCCGCGGGGCTGGGTTGCAAAGCAGCTTGCGCCGGACGATGTGCAGCTGTTTAAGAGAAAGCTGGCCGCAAGCGGCATAGATAAAAACGCCGTCATTGTGCACATGCCTTATCTGCCAAACCTCTCCGGACCTGCCGGGGAGTCGTACGAAAAATCGGTTGAAACGCTGGCAGGAGAAATGAAGAGGTGCCGCTCCCTGGGAATACCATCCCTTGTAATACACCTTGGCAGTCACAAGGAAAAAGGCACGGCAAGCGGCATAAGCCAACTGGTAAAGGCAGTCGAGATTGCTCGGGACAAGTCTGGAGACGGATCTGTTGTGCTGCTCGAGAACAACGCCGGGCAAAAGAACCGGGTGGGGGGCAATTTTGAAGAGCTGCGAATAATACTGGATACGCTGGACGACCCAAAGCAGTTCGGCGTCTGCATAGACACGTGCCATCTCTTCGCGTCAGGCTACGATATCCGCAAAAAGGTCGATGTAGATAAAAATCTTGAGAAATTCGACAACATTGTTGGGCTCAAGGAATTGAAGTTCATCCACCTCAACGATTCAAAATTTCCGCTAGGATCAAATCGAGACAGACACGAACACATTGGACTTGGATACATCGGGGAGGAGGGTCTGGCCGCGTTTCTCAACCACCGGGCAATCAGGGGCCTGCCGATAATCATGGAAACCCCCATCGACGAAAAGAGGGGAGACGAGCAGAACCTCAAGGTCATCCTTGGGATGATAAAGTAACGTTATTTCGGCCTGTAGGATTCTAGCTTTGTACTGTCCTCGTAGTACGTCACGATCAGGACGTCGCCTTTATCGTAGGGGCAGTTCTGTATGTCCTTTGGCTGCCTGTCTGCCGGCTCGACCACGCACACGTCCCCGTTCTTTATCAACACCTCAACCTCTTCCGTCACGGTCTGCCTCGTAAAGAGCTGAAAGAGCGGAAAGCCCTGTATCATCTGTATCACCATGAAGACACCAAAGAACGCGAGGCCAAAGAGAATCGCCAGCTTTTTGGTAGACATCCTCTCAAATTCTGAAGAGTCAGACGCAAAGCCCACGTCGTAACGCCGTGCGCACTTCTAAAAAACTTTGGGGGTGAGATAATCAGCGGGTGGTCTCTACCGCTTCCTCGATAGCCTCTTCCTGATCGAGCCATTCGTCGAAATAGGCGAGAAGCAGATGAGACGCGAGCTCCTCCTTTGTGTGGTCGGTCTTGAGATGGACCGGCAGATACTCCGGAGTGAAAAATAGGTTACAGATGTAGCAGAACGGATTTCGCTCGTGCTCTGTTAGCAAGACAGCTCACCTAGTTATTAGACTATCAATATAAGAATATCGATATGTCGGTGTTTGGACATTCACCGGCTTCTCGTTCCTGCGGCGCGGCCAATGTCGAATCAGGAACACGTATCTGCTTATATTGCTGATAGGCGGGTATTGATACTCTAGGATGGAGACTAGGGAGTCGATAATAGCGAACTTGAGGCGCCTAGGATCCACGTCAACCAGATCATCGCGTACCGCCCGACAGACCAGCAGCTAAAAGAAATGAGAGACGGCATGTTGAGATTGAACAAATAGGCCGGCGTTCCGAAAAACTAGACGCAAGTAAACAAGTTATAAGTAGGTCAGCAAGAATGTTTTGATACATATGGTCTTTGGCAGGGACATCAGGCTTTCCAGAATATTGAAGGATGGCAAGATGCTGTGCATCCCGATGGACCACGGCATCAGCAACGGTCCTATCAAGGGGCTAGAGGACATCAACGGCATGATCTACCAGTGCGCCGCTGCCGGGCTGACGTGCGTCCTTGTCAACAAGGGGATAATCAAGACGATGCCAAGGCCGCCCGACATCGGGCTTATCGCGCACTTTTCTGGCAGCACGTCAATCGGGCCCGCTCCGAACAGGAAGATGCTGATGGGGAGCGTCGAAGAGGCGATCAGGCTCGGCGCGGACGCGGTGTCCCTCCACATAAACATCGGCGCAAAGGAAGAGCCGGAGATGCTGCAGAAACTCGGCACGATCGCCGACAAGTGCACAGAGTGGAGCGTGCCGCTTGTAGCAATGATGTACCCGCGCGGCGAGAACATCAAAGACCCGCACGACCCGGAGATAGTCGCGCACGCTGCAAGGATCGGCGCGGAGGCCGGCGCAGACATTGTAAAGGCTGTTTACACCGGCGACGTAGATTCGTTCAAGCGCGTAGTCAAGAGCTGCCCAGTTCCAATAGTAATTGCAGGAGGGCCCAAGGCAAACACAGACCGCGAAATTCTGGAGATGTGCGCAGGCGCGATGGCCGCGGGCGCAAAGGGTGTGACCTTTGGCCGCAACATTTTCCAACACAAGAACCCGCCGGCAATAGTGCGAGCACTGCGCAGGGTGATAATCGACAATAAACCTGCAAAAGAGGCCATGAAGGCACTTGACTGACGCCAAACCAAAAGAGCTTATAGTCAGGCCGGCAGCAAAGTCTACCGGCTTTCTGTCGAAACTAAAAGAGAAAGGCGTCACGATTCTCAACGCCGACCCAAAGGGGGCCAAGGGCTTCAAGACGATATACGAGTCGGAGGACGCAGACATGGTCATCTGCAAGACCTTTGATCAATTAAAGTCGCTCAGGTCGTCGGGCAAGAGCATCGGCTACTTCAAGAAGGTGCTGAGCAACGCCGACGTGGACGAGATAGAAAGGGCGTCGCAGGCCGGCGCAGAATTTGTAATCGTCGACGCGTCTGACTGGAAGATAATCCCGCTTGAGAACATCATAGCAAAGCTCCACAAGTCAAAGACAAGGGTGTTCACTACTGCAAAAAGCTCGCGGGAAGTCGCGACGATGTTTGCTGTCTTGGAGCTTGGAGTCGACGGTGTGATACTGTCGACTGACAGCGAAGACGAAGTGGACAAGGCAAAACAGCAGCTGTCAAGTGCCAAGTTCCCGATCAAGCCTGCCAAGATAGTAGAGATAAAAGACGTAGGGACGGGTGAGCGAGTCTGTGTTGACACCGCTTCCATGATGGGGATGGGCGAGGGAATGCTTGTCGGGAGCCGGTCGAACTTTATGCTTCTGGTACACAACGAGTCGGTAGGTTCGTCGTTCACTTCTCCCCGTCCGTTCAGGGTGAACGCCGGCGCGGTCTACTGCTACACGATAGCGCCGGACGGCAAGACGCGCTATCTGTCAGAGATCGAGTCTGGAAGCGAGGTCTGGGTGGTGAGCAAGGACGGCACGGCGAGGAGGGCGGTGGTCGGCAGGTCCAAGATAGAGACCCGACCGCTCAGGATGATTCGTGCAGAGATCGACGGCGAGACTGGCACTGTTATCCTGCAGAATGCCGAGACTATACGCCTGATAACGAAGGAAGGCAAGCTCTTGTCCGTGACCGAGGTGAAGGTCGGCGACGAGGTCCTCGGTTATGCCAAGCCCGCGTCTGGCCGGCACTTTGGGATGGAAGTCGATGAATACATCGTGGAAAAATGATCAGTCTTCTCTGGCAAACGCGACGAATATCCTGTTCAGGCACGTCGGGCAACAGGGCCTGCCGTTGAACTCAGCCATACTACCAGTGGAGACCTTCAGTCCCTTACATATGAAGCAGGTCTTCTCTGACATTGCAGTGGACAAGAGGTGTATACGTCATCTGAATACTCATTTAATCACTGGTATGTAAGAGATGTGACAGACTTGTTTCAGGCATCTCAATTCTAGCTCGGAAAAGCGAGCTGGAGGTGTAGCGCCTTTTTAGCCTGTTGTTTATTACTTTAAAGTAAGCCGGATATGGACGAACTAGACAAGCAAGCCGACATCCAGTAATGCTTGCCCAAGAAGAAATTGTAAACCAGATAGCCCTTGGAAATTGCAAGAACGTGCTGCGCAGGCTGCCGGCAAATTCCGTGCAGCTGACGATAACTTCGCCGCCATATCGCAACGCTATAGACTACGACATGCACGCGTCAGGCAGCGGCGGATACTACCGGGGCAAGCTGAACCTTGACACCGGCGACTACCTGGACGACATGGCCGAGATTTTCGGCGACAAAGTCTACCGAGTGACAAAAGAGGGGGGCTACTGCTGCATCGTCATAGCGAACGAAGTGGTCAACGGCACGATACTCCCGCTACCGCACATGCTGCTGTCAAGGCTTGTGCAGCCGTCTGGCAGGTGGAACCTCCACGAAGAGATAATCTGGCACAAGGTGACGGGCGGCACCAACCGCTACGGGTCGTTTGTTATCAATCCGTATCCAAAGTACTACCGGGCAAACATCATGCACGAATTCATACTCATCCTGCGCAAGGGCGATGTCAACAGCGGCCGGACGCAGAGAAAGAACGCGCTGCCGGCCACCCACGAAGAGTGGACAAAAGAGATCGCAAATTCAGTGTGGCACATCGCGCCGGTGCCGCCCGGCTACATCGACCACCCGTGCCCGTACCCGGAAGAGATCCCATACCGGCTTATGAAACTTTATTCATATGAAAACGACGTGGTGTTGGACCCGTTCAACGGCAGCGGCCAGACCACGAAGGTGGCACACCACTTTGGCCGGCGCTACGTCGGCATAGACCTCGTCAAGGACTATGTCAACCTCGCACGGGCCAGGATAGAGCGGGAACCACTCCACATACGGGATGAAGCGCTCATAGCCAACTGGAAAAAGATACCCTCCCACTACACCAAAAAGCACTAACTGTTTTTATTGTGGGCCGGCTTTCTTATTGTATATGAGCCAAGACACGATACGGTCAGAGCCTGTGAGCAAGCTCCTTCAGGGCAGGAACTTTGGGTTTCTGGCGACTCTGATGCCCGACGGGTCGCCGCAGGTCACGCCGACCTGGCTGGACGTCGAAGGCGACTACATCATTGTCAACACTGCCGAGGGCAGGCTAAAGCACAGGAACGTATTGCGCGATCCACGCGTCGCAGTTTCCGTGGCCGATTCGGCCAACCCGTACAACATGGTGACTGTCAGGGGGAGGGTGGTCGAGCTTACGACAAACGGCGCGGACGAACACATTGACAAGATGGCGAAAAAGTACCTTGGGATGGACAGGTACCCGGGCCGCGCGCCGGGAGAAAAAAGATTGATTTTGAAAATCAAGCCGGACAAGGTGTTCTGGCAAAAGCCGCCGCGCTGATCATGACGGCCGAGTGTTGCGCTCCTTTAACAGCCGGCCAAGCGCCTTCTGCCTGATCGCAGTCTCTACGTACTGGTCGTCGCAACCCTTGCACACGGAATACACCGCGGCGCTGTCCTGGCTGGGGGTTATCACCTTTTCCCAGCGAAGGCCAGAATCGCTTTTCGAGCATATGACGCACGCCCTCCTGCCTTCTAGGGCAGAGCCGTCGGCTCCGGTGTACATCGCGTACATCTCGTAGCCTTCATCGACAAGGGGTTTCCAGTGTTCTGAAAACGACTCTATCATCGCATGGTCAAACCCGAGCGAATGGAGCCGCGTGGCGTGCTCTTCCATCGAAGGCATGATGCATGCTAATTGCGGCAGGGGTTAATATTCTGTAGGCAGGATTGTGTAAACCCGTGCGACACACACCGGTTTAACTGTTATCTTTGAGCAATTTTTACACGAATGGATCCGCACATGAAAAAGGTGGTCATGATGAGCGCCATCTCGGTTGGCATAATCATGTTCGCATACATGGTCCCTGTATACGTCGTTCCAGTGGCCCTGAGGGTCTCGGACGCGGCGGGCTGCATGGACTATGGCTGCGCCAACACGACTTTCAGCAAGTGCGGCGGATTTTCAACTGATGCGAGCACTTCAAACTTTGGGGACTCGTGGACAAAAGGCATGAAGGGCATGATGTGCATGATGGGCTTTGACATGGGCACCTCGGCTAACGCTTCGGCGCCGCATATCACCCTTAATAAGGTGTAGATCCAAAAGATAGCCAATGTCGACTGCGGCAGCAGGTTCGAAAGCTCCGAAGCAGCACCGCTGCACCGCCTGCGGAAGAGTTTTTGACTCGGCAGAACTGCTTGAGGCGCACAAGAGGATGGAGCATGGCTCGCATCCTACACCGCCGGCCGGCGTGGGATAAAACAATTAATTTAACTTGTAGGGCATGATCAGTGCCTTGGCCGCCAAGATCTGCGTGTCGATAGCGATTGATGACGTCCAATCAATAGCAAAGCATGCCGCCCAAGCCTTTGAGCTTGGGGCTGACTACGTCGAGATCCGGTTTGACTTTCTAAAGCCTGAGCAATTGCAGTCAGCGATCGACGCCGCCAAGAGCATAAAGAATAAGGCGGTCTTTACGCTCCGCTCAAAAGACCAAGGGGGCAAGTTCGCTGGGAGCGAGCAGGACCGCGTGAAATGGCTGTACAAACTTGCAGAGCAAAAGCCCATGCTGCTTGACGTAGAACTTGACACGCTTCAAGCAAACGACGATCTGGCAGACTTTCTTGAAAGGCAAAAGACGCCGGTGCTCGTGTCGTGGCACGACTTTCAAAGGACGCCGCCAAACGACAAGATAGCCGACATACTGTCAGAGATGAGGGTCTACAGCAACTATGTCAAGGTGGTGACGACTGCAAAGAGCGTGACCGACGCGCTGAAACTGCTGGAGCTGTACGATACAGCGACTGGACTGAACCCCATCTTTTTCGCGATGGGCGAGGCAGGCGTGGTGTCGAGGGTGATGTGCACTATAATCGGCAACGCGCCGTTTACCTACGCGAGCCTAGACAACGCGGTCGCGCCCGGCCAGCTTACGGTAAGGCAGATGAGAAGGCTGTACGACCGGATGAAAATGTAGGCCGGCCATATACGCCCAGCCTTTTATCCAATGTTCGCCCATTACATCCAAAGGGTGTACGCCTTCGGTCATATCCCTTTGGAAGTCCAGGCCATTCCATTCGGGGGCGGCATCCTTTTTCTTCTCTCTCACATAGAATTTCTTTGAGGTTATATATGGAAGACTGGCTGATATTGCTTCTAGACAGATGCAAGGCTCTCCCAAGACGTACTGCATCATAGGCGACCCGATCCAGCATTCGCTTTCGCCGGGAATGCAAAACGCCGCATTCGCAGCGCTTGGTCTCAACTGCACCTACATCGCGTTCAGGGTGCCGGCAAACGAGCTTAAAGAGTCCGTCGAGTCGCTGCGCAGCATAAACATCGCCGGCTTTAACGTGACTGTGCCACACAAGGTGGAGGTGATGAAGTATCTTGACGAGCTTGACGCGTCGGCAAAAAAGGCGGCAGCGGTCAACACTGTAAACAACATCGAAGGCATATTCAGGGGGTACAACACCGACATCGACGGGTTTATCGAGCCATTGCACAGGAGGCAGGTCGACTTCCATGGAATGCAGGTGCTCCTGCTCGGGGCCGGCGGGGCCGCGCGCGCAGTCGTCGCTGCGCTTTCGCAAGAAGCAGGCATAGCCAAGGTAGTAATCGCAAACCGGGATTTGGAAAAGGCAAAAGAACTGGCCAAGATCGGGTCGGACCTCGGGCTAAAGTGCGAGGTACTGCCGCTTGAAAAGGCGCAGGACGCCTCGCCTGAATGCGACATGATAGTCAACGCCACAATGATCGGCCTGCACAACGAGCCCAGCATAATCGATCAAGGGCACATTAAGAAGGGGAGCATAGTCTACGACATCGTCTACAGGCCCATAGTCACCGACCTGATCGAAAACGCCAAATATGCACAGGGGACCGTTGTATACGGCTACGAAATGCTGATCGAGCAGGGTGCAAAGGCATTTGAGATATGGACCGGCCTGCCGGCGCCCCGGAAAGTCATGAAAAAGAACCTCCTAGGGATATTCGGGGACCCGGTATGAGAAAGGCAAGGGCTACGATGCACGGGGCTATTTCCATAGTGAATGCCATAGCCACAGGTAACGGATCGTCGCTTGGGATCTCGCTCAGGGCCACCGCTGAGGCCGAGCTCGGCAAGGGACGCGGTGTAAGGTTCCTGACGGGAAGGAACGAGGACAGGCTTGTCAACAACATCGTCCGCAACACGATGCCAAAGGAGATGATCGAAAACAACCTGATAACAATAAGGGTCAAGTCGGAGATTCCGATCGGCTACGGGCTAAAGAGCTCTAGCGCGGTTTCAAACGCAGTGGCGCTTGCATGCAGCCGGCTCGCAAGGGACAGCATCGACGACAACACGGTGCTCGATGCAGCAGTCCGCGCGTCTCTCGACTCCAAGGTCTCGATAACGGGGGCGTACGACGACGCCACCGCCTGCTACTTTGGCGGGTTCACCGTCACCGACAACTATTCGAGGCGGCTCATCCGGAGAGAGCCGGCACCCGACAACCTGCATGCAATAATTTTTCTGCCCCGCAACACTCCAAGGGGCGACGTGCGCAAGCTGAGCGGCCTGTCTGACCTGTTCACGGACGCGTTCAGGCTCGCCGAGGCCGGCGAGTACTGGAAGGCGATGAAGCTCAACGGAGTGCTAGCGTCGGCAGCGCTTTCGTCAAGGTACGCGCCTATAATGGCCGCGCTAGAGCGGGGCGCGCTCGCCGCCGGCATATCCGGCAACGGGCCGTCGGTCGCCGCCATAGCGTACGAAGACGAAGTGGGCGACATCAGGTCGGCACTGTCAAAATTCGAAGGGAGGATAATCGTTTCCAACGTTAATAACCAGAAGGCGAGCGTGGAGATCGTAAATGGTTAGCATACTGGTGAGAAATTCCAAGATAGACGGGAGCCTCAGGTGCCCCTCTAGCAAGAGCTACAGCCACCGCGCGATAGCAATCGCTTCGCTTGCAGAACGACAGTCGACCGTTACAAACGCGCTGCTTGCCCGGGACACACTTGCAACTCTTGCAGGCTGCCAGGCTCTTGGTGCGAAGATAAAGCACGAGGGCTCGACCGTGCAGGTGAAGGGCCTGCACAGCTTTGACCCGCCGGAAAACGTGATAAACGCCGAGAACTCGGGCACCACGATAAGGGTAATGACTGCCATGTCCGGCCTCGTGAAAACAGGCTATACTGTATTGACAGGCGACGAGAGCCTCCGCAAGCGACCTATGCAGCCGATACTCGACGCGCTGGCCCAGCTGGGAGTCGAGGCTTATTCCACAAAGGGCGACGGCACGCCGCCGCTCGTTGTAAAGGGCGGAGGCATAAAGGGCGGCACGGCGGTAATAGACGGCAGCATCTCGAGCCAGTTCATCTCCGGCCTGCTTATAGCCGGCATCTACGCCGACTCGGAGATCGTGATGAGGATAAAGGGCAACCTAGTCTCCAAGCCGTACATCGGTGCCACGCTTGCGACGATGAAGCACTTTGGCGTTGCCGTGGATCACAGCTCTGACATGCTGGAATACGAAATCAAGGGCGCGAAATACCGGGCGACCAAGTTCGATGTGCCAAGCGACTTTTCTACCGCGGCCCTGATACTTGCGGCAGGCGCGCTCGTCGGCGAAAAGCTGAAGGTGAAGGGCCTCAACTTCGACCTGCCGCAGGGCGACACGCAGATAGTCGACATACT
>DASPGV010000102.1:0-14382 GCA_035620415.1 Nitrososphaera sp. | reverse complement strand
GCACATGCCAGTAGACGTACAAAAGATGGACTGCGACTTTATGGCATTTTCAGCCCACAAGATGCTGGGCCCAACAGGTGTGGGCATACTTTATGTCAAGCGTGATGTGCTTGAAAAGATGCCTCCTTTCATGGGAGGGGGCGACATGATAAAGGAGGTCCACAAGTACGAGACGAGGTACAACGACCTCCCGTTCAAGTTCGAGGGCGGCACCCCGAACATCGCTGACGTGATCGGCTTTGGAGCAGCTATCGACTACCTTGACAACCTCAGGATGGACAGGGTCAGGGAGCACGAAGTCGAGCTTGCGAAATACGCGATTGACAGAATTTCCGGTGTAAAGGGCGTGACGCTATACGGCCCGCGCAACATGCAGGACAGGGGCGGAGTCGTGTCGTTCAACATCGGCGACATCCACCCGCACGACCTTGCGACCATAATGAACGACCACGGAGTAGCGATCAGGTCCGGCCACCACTGCGCGCAGGTGCTCATGGAGAGGCTTGACGTGGCGGCGACCTCTAGGGCAAGTTTTTATATCTACAACACAAAAGAGGAAATCGACACATTCATTGGGGCGCTTGAAGAAGCTAGGAGGCTGTTCAAGATTTGAGTGACGACATTTACCGCGAAATTATCCTCGACCACTACCGGAACCCGAGGAACAAGGGCAAGCTGCCTGAAGCCGACGTCAGCATACACGACAGCAACCCGCTTTGCGGCGACGAGATAGACATGCACATCAAGGTGGACGGCGACAAGATAAAGGACATCAGGTTCGAGGGCAGGGGCTGCGCCATAAGCCAGGCTAGCGCCTCGATGCTGACAGAAATGGTGCAGGGCAAGCCGCTCACGTCCGTCAAGGACCTGAACAAGAACGATATTCTGGAGAACATCGGCCTCATGAACCTGGGCCCGGCGAGGATCAAGTGCGCTCTCCTGTCGCTCAAGGTGCTAAAGCTGGGCATGGTAAAGTATTACGCCGACAGGGACCCGGCTTCAGCCAAGAAGCTGCAGGACGACTCAAAGGGTCTGTAAATGCCTGAAGTCAGCAGCGCAGATATCCGCAAGATAATATTTGACAACTATAACGACACTGACGTCAGGTTCTCAAACGATGAAATGCTGGGCCACCTGAACAAGATTGACAAGTACAGGACGCTGGACGACGTTCTTGATTTCGAGGACGCGCTGCTGGAGATGGAAAAGTCCGGCATGCTCAGGCCGATAGCGCAGAACTTTAACACACGCTACTACAGGCTATGGAACACGCTCGAGCCGGCGTCCTGCAAGGCGTGTGGTCTTTCTACCTACTTTGCGCCCGCAGAGGAGGGCAAGGAGTGCCCCGGCTGCGGCGCCCCGATGTAGAGGAAAACAGTTAAACGCCAACGGGGCCGCTTCTTCACTGCTTGTCAACGCCAGTCAGGCCGCCCTGGATGATAAGGACGCGCTCGATGCACTTTGTAGCGCTGGTAGCCGCGTTTGTCATATTCAGCGCGGTTGTCGCGTCTGGCGTGACACGCGGGGCCGACGATGCGGCGAGCCGCTACTTCAAGTCGACGCACGGAAACGCCGGCCTCGACGCGGTAATGATAACCATAACGTCTATGGGCGACGTCATCACCATGTTCATCTTTGGAACAATAATCACCATAATCCGGCGCACAAGGAAGGTCGGCATGATCCTGCTGATAGCCCTCGTGACCCTGGTCATACTCGTGACGTACATCAAGCCGCTTGTCGGCAGGGAGAACCCTCCCTACACGTTCGAGCCGGCGCTCGGGCTGCTAGAAAATTTCAGCATTGAAAACGACAGCATCGTGCCCTTCGCCGCCGCCCTTTCGTACCCGTCGGGGCACGCTTCAAGGGCGACGGCGCTCGCCTTCATTGTCGGGTTCGCCGTCTACCAAAAGTCGAAAAAGGTGAGCTATGCCCTCTGGGCCTTTCCGATAATAATAGGCATCACGCGCCTCTACGTCATGCAGCACTACCCGACAGACATCATTGGCGGATTCCTGTTCGGGGGGATGGTGTCGGTCGTGCTTGCCAACTCGATGAAGCTCGACCAGCCGTTCTCCATGTCGCGGATAAAGGGCAAGCAGGACGAGCCCTCTCGCCCGAGTGGAAATCTTTAATTCTGGTTGGCAGGTATTACCATTTAGATGGAACCCCTGCTGTTGAACATCGCCGGCACAGAGTGGATAATTATCATACTGCTCGGACTCATTCTGCTCTTTGGCACCAAAAAGCTTCCACAGTTCTCTCGCACCATGGGCAAGGCGATGGGCGAGTTCGAAAAGGCAAGGAACACGTTCAAGCGCGAAATGGAGGAGGCAATGGAGCCTGCCAGGAGCGTCGGCAGGATTCCCAAGATAACCGGCCCCGTTGCCTCGGAAAGGGAAAAGCTCGAAACCATAGCAAATTCGCTTGGGATCGACGACTACAACGGCCTGACGGACGAGCAGCTCCGCACGCTCATATCAAAGAGGATGGCCACTTAAATAGTCCAGTAGGAATCCGCACTGCGATTTGCACACAAAACTTATAACATTAACTTTTCCTGAACAATGGCATGCTAGAGACAGCAAAAAGCACCACCTCAATCAATCCGTTTGAGGTTGCTCTGAAACAGCTTGACGAAGCGGCAAAGCTGATAAAACTAGACAAGGGTTTACACCAGGTTTTGGCACATCCAAAGCGCGTTCTTACGGTTTCGCTGCCAGTCAAATTGGACAACGGCGAGATCCGTGTTTTCACCGGATTCCGCTCGCAGCATAACGACGCACGCGGTCCGTACAAGGGCGGAATCAGGTATCACCCACAGGTCAGCATCGACGAGGTCAAGGCCCTGTCGATGTGGATGACTTGGAAGTGCGCGGTGGCAGACATTCCATACGGCGGAGGCAAGGGAGGCATCATTTGCAACCCGAAGGAAATGTCGGTCGGCGAGCTTGAGCGCATGACAAGGCGCTACGCCTACGCAATAGCCGACATCATCGGCCCGCGCACCGACATCCCGGCGCCGGACGTCTACACAGGCGGCAAGGAGATGGCGTGGATAATGGACACCTACTCGGCGCTAAAGGGCAACTTTGTCCAACCAGAAGTCATCACTGGCAAGCCGCTTGCAATCGGTGGCTCGCTTGGAAGGAACGAGGCAACAGGGCGCGGCCTTGCGTTCACGGTGAGGGAAGCGGCAAAGAAGCTGAAGATAAACATGAAGGAGGCAACTGTCGCGGTGCAGGGATTTGGCAACGCAGGCCAGTTTGCATCGGAGCTCGTAGCCGCGCAGGGCGCAAAAGTGATTGCAGCTTCTGACTCGAGGGGCGGCGTCTACAACAAGGCCGGCATGGACGTGGCGGCACTCAGAAGACACAAGGAAAAGACCGGCTCTGTAGTTGGATTTTCAGGCGCCAAGTCGATAAGTAACGAGGAGCTCTTGGAGACGGAGTGCACTATTTTGATACCGGCCGCGCTTGAAAACCAGATAACGGGCAAGAATGCCGGCAAGGTGAAGGCAAAACTTGTCGCAGAGGCTGCCAACGGCCCAACCACTCCCGAAGCCGACGACATCCTCTACAAGAACAAGACCCTGACTATTCCTGATATACTTGCAAACGGAGGCGGAGTCACGGTGTCGTATTTCGAATGGCTGCAGAACCTGCGGAGGGAATACTGGACAGAGGCCGAGGTCAACGAAAGGCTCGACAGGAACATCACGAAAGCTTTCCTCGACACCTACGCGACATCGGAAAAGTACGGCGTCAACATGCGCAAGGCAAGCACCGTGCTTGCAGTGAACAGGGTTGTCGAAGCGATCCAATTAAGAGGACTCTGGCCATAGGCCAGTCCTCTTGCACTTTTTCTTAAGCATGCGCTGCATAGTGAAAATTGAAAAACAAGAAGGTTTACTCTGTGCTGAACGAGTGTCCGCACGAGCAGCTCTTCGTCACATTGGGGTTGTTGATCTTGAAGCCGGAACCCATCAGGCTCTCGATATAGTCGATGTTGGCACCCTTCAGGTACCTCTGACTATAACTGTCAAGCAACAGCTTTACTCCGTTCTGCTCTAAGACCTGGTCGTCCTCGTCTGGCTTTTCCTCAAACCCCATGCCGTAGGACAGACCCGCGCAGCCTCCGCCCGAGACGTACACTCTCAGGTAAAGGCCAGAGTTGCCCTCCTGCTTCATGAACTCGGCGACCTTCTCGGCCGCCTTTGGGGTAATTGTCACTGGTTGGTGCTGAACGCTTTCCATACGCTTTAATTTGCCCATTTTAATATAATAAACTTTTGCCCCTTTCTACTGCTTGGCTTCGGGGGTGGCCTCTGTCTTTGGCTCTTCCTTCTTTTGCTCGGCCGGCGCAGAGTAATTCTCTGTGAACCTGACGTTCTTGACCGATGGTACGAACTTGAAGATGTCGTTTGCTATGGCGCGCTTGATCACCTGCAGGCCTTCGGCTAGGAACGCCTCTTCCGGAAGCTCGATCTCTAGGTTCGGCACCGACAGGCTGACCTTTACCTTGCTCTCTTCCAGGCCCGTCCTGCGCCTTACAAGGGCACTTATCTTTTCGCTTTCGCTTTCCAGCTTTTTCATGACGTTGACGTCGTACAGCAGAGTCCTGCCGGCGAACCTGTGGTTAAAGTCGACCTGTATCCTACCAGAACCGACGTAGCGGACGATTCCGGTCCTGTCGTCGACTTCGATGACATCGCCGACTCCGACTTCGTCGGCTTTGTCGCCCAGCTTGCGCTGCGGGATCATCCTAACCTTGTTCGGGTCGCGCTCGCCAAAGCCCTTGTCAGGCGTGACTTCGACGTTGAGCTTGTCGCCCACACTTGCCTTCGCAAGCGCCTCGTCTAGGCCCTTCAAGACCCAGCTTTCTCCGACTGACACAAGCCTTGGCTCGTACTTGCGCGTCGGGTCGTAAAGCTCTGTCGCCTTTTTTGCGTCTTCCTCGCGCGTGGTTTCGAAAACTTCGCTAGTATCTTTAACTCTAGCAGTGTAATCCACCAATACGAGAGAACCTTTTTCCAAAGGCATAGAAAACGGCTTCTGTTTTACCTTATATTAATCTTCAAAGAGTGAAGGCTTTCAGCCAAGCGCCTTTAGCCTGTCCATCGCCACCGATGTTGCTTCGGGGTTTGTCTTTACTCCAAGCATGTTCATTGCGGACGCTATCGAAGAAATCGTCCTCATGACGTGGTAGCGGCCGACTTCTCCCATAGAGCCGATCCTGAACACCTTGCCCTTCAGGTCGCCAAAGCCGCCGGCGATCAGTACCTTGAACTCGCTTGACAAGAGTCCGCGGAATTTCTTGTCATCCATTCCCGGCAAGTAGTTAACCGCTATGATCATGTTGCTCCTTGCGTCCGGCTTTGCAAATGGGGTCAGCCCCAGCGTGCTCAGGCCGGCGTAGAACGCCTCAGCACATATCTTGTGGCGCCTTATCCTGTTATCCATACCTTCCTCGAGCACCATATCAAGCGCCTCCCTGAACGCGTAGTAGAGCGGCAGGGCTGGAGTGAAAGGCGTTTCGAAGTGCTCCTCGTAATACTTGAAGTAGCGCTTGAAATTCAGGTACTGCGTTGGTGGCGGGTTTTCCTGCATATACTTTTTCGCCCGCTTGCTAATAGATACCGGTGCCACGCCAGGCGGCGCTGCAAGGGCCTTCTGCGACGCGGTGATGCAAATGTCCACGTTCCATGTGTCAACTGGCAGCTCGTCGCCGCCAAGTATCGAAACGGCGTCGGCGATAAAATACGCGCCCTTCCTTGATGCCAGCTGTCCCAGCTTGTCCATGTATCGAATGGTGGTGCCGGTGGACGTTTCGTTGTAGACGGCGTAAAGCGCCTTGATGTCCTTGTTATTGTCAAATGCCTCCTCGAATTTTTCATAAGGCGGGTTCTCACCCGGCGGCGCGGTTATCCTGATTGTCTGGCCGCCCCAGCTGTCTATAAGGTCGGCAAGCCTGGTACTGAACTCTCCGTTGACCGGGATTACCACTTTGTCACCTTTCTTGATCAGGTTGACGACTGACGACTCGACGGCACCGGTGCCCGAAGTTGTAAGCAGCACAATGTCGTTTCCGGTCTGGAAGACCTTCTGGGTCTTTTCAACTATGGATTTGTACAACACGCGGAAATCTTCGCTCCTGTGGTTGATCACAGGCGCAAGCATCGCGTTCATGACCCTGTTTGGCACGTTCGTCGGACCGGGGAGCATTACGAGGTATTCCATGATAATCGAGAGAAGCGGGCGACCCAGCCATATTTAAATCAATTTTCAATACCGTAGCGCGCAACGTTTTATAAAACTGGCAACTGGAGATGTGTTATCTATGAAATGGCGCCGCTCAACCATCTTGCAGCACGCAAGTCAAGTGGGCTGTAACGCTGTCGCGGCGTTTGAGCCGGAGAACGTGTTCTACCTTACAGGCTTTTGGGGCGAAGCAATTGCACTGTGCACAGACAGTGGCACAAAGCTGATAGCACCCAAGCTGGAGTACGGCAGGGCTGAAAAACAGTCGATCGACTGCGAAGTCGTCCCGACTGAAAGGGGAAGCGAGCTCATTTCGACGTTTGTGTCGCATATTAAAAACGTCAGGACTTGCACCGATTGCAGCGACTATTCCACGGTCGAGTCGATCCGCAAACATGGAGGTAATATCTCAATCAACACCGAGCCATTCTTCCAGACACGCAGAATAAAGGACGACGCGGAAATCAAGGTGATCGCAAAGGCATCTAGAATCTTGGACAGGCTGTATGAAATATGCGAGGACGAGATCAAAATTGGCTTGTCAGAGCGCGACCTTCAGGCAAAGCTGATCTACGAGGCGATGAAGATGGGCGCAAACCCGCCTTCCTACAAGTCAACACTCAATCCTCTCATAATTGCCGGCGGGCCCAACGGCGCGCTGCCCCACGCAGAGGTGACCGGCAGAAAATTCCGCAAGGGCGACATGATAGTAGTCGACCTGACGCTCAGACACGCCGGATACATCGCCGACGCCACAAGGACGTTTGCCCTAGGCTCGGCCGCCACTACAGAAATGAAAAAGGTATATTCAATCGTGCAAGAGTCGCAAAAGGCCGGCCTTGACGCGGCAAGGGCCGGGACAACCTGCGGCCAAGTCGACGCGGCTTGCAGGAACCTGATAACCGAGCGCGGCTATGAAAAACTGTTCATACATTCCACCGGCCACGGGATCGGTCTTGACGTGCACGAGCCTCCTTGGCTCCGCACAAATAACGCCGAGGTGCTCCAGCCAAACATGGCAGCGACTGTCGAGCCGGGGATATACATTGAAAACAAGTTTGGCGTCAGGATAGAGGACAGCATCATTGTAACCAGCGGCAGGCCGCGGGTGCTCAACAGGTTCACAAAGGACCTGATCGTGCTATGACATAATGGATTCTGCCACAAGCTCTAGCAGCTTTCTCGCTATCGCCTGCTTGCTCTCAAGTGGGAGGTGGACGACCTTTTTCTTCCTGTCCACTATGAACACCTGGTTCTTGTCAGAGCCGGCTTCGGATCCCTTCCTGCCAAGGTCGTTTGCGACCACAAGGTCGGCGCCGGTCTCCTGCAGCTTTTTGTACGCCTTGTCGATAAGGGCCGAGTCAGCGACATTGTAATCGGCCTTGAACGCCACAAGAAAAGTGTTTTTGCTCCTCTTTTTCACTTCGTCGATTATCTTTTTCGTCGCGACAAGCGACAGCTCCATCCTGCCTGAGCGAGTATCGATCTTCCTGTCAGACTTTTTGGCGGGCGCAAAGTCGGCGACTGCAGCCGCCATTATCGCAATGTCGTATTTTTTTGATGACAGCTCTGAAATTACCGCCCGGTGCATTTCCTCGCTCGTGCTCACGCGCAAAGCCCTGCCGTTTGCCGGCTCGCTTCCATGCCCGTATACAAGCGTGACCGCTGCGCCCATCCGCTCCGCTTCCTGAGCAATCGCAACGCCCATCTTGCCCGAGCTGGTGTTTGTCACCACCCTTATGGGGTCGATGTGCTCGACAGTACTACCTGCCGTCACGAGCACGCGCCTGCCTGCCAGCGGGCCCCTTGACAGTACTGCGATGGCAGCCTTGACGACCTGCTCGGGCTCGGTCACCTTTGCCTTGCCCTCCTCGATGCTCGGCTCGACGAACGTGACGTGCATCCTCAGCCTGTCCACGTTCTGCTGGATGAACTTGTTTTCGTACATCGCCTCATGCATCGCCGGCGCGACTATTATCGGGATCTTGCTGCCGAGCGCGACGCTCAGGACCGACGTAACCGGCGTGTCGTCTATGCCCGCAGCCATCTTGCCTATTGTGTTGGCCGTGCACGGGTAGATGATTATCAAGTCGGACATGCCATAGTCTGCTAGCATGACGTGCTCCAGGCTGCCCGTCAGTTTCGTGACCACGTCGTTGCCCGTGGCCCACTTCATCATCTCAGGATGAAGCAGAGTCGCGGCAGTCGCCTCGGTGATAACTGCGTGCACGTCTGCGCCGCGGCGCATCAAAAGCCGCGCAAGGTCGATAGCGCGGTAGGCAGCCACGCTGCCGGTTATACATAGCACTATTTTTCTGCCGCCGAGCTCGGTCCCGTCGGTTCCTACGATGTCCTTTGACGGGTGTACTCCACGTTTTGACTTCATTTCTTTCTCGCCTTCCTGAATTTTTCGAGCTCTTCCGGGCTCATGTGGAACGTGTTTGACTCCCCCGGGAACCTGCCGGTCTTGACTTCGCGGGCATAGCCTGCAACCGCGTCAGATATCGATTTGCTCAGCTCGGCGTACGTCTTCACAAACCTCGGCCTGATGTCTTCATAGATCCCGAGCATGTCGTGGAGCACCAGCACCTGTCCGTCGCAGCCCGCGCCCGAGCCTATGCCTATTGTTGGCACAGAAACGGCCTTTGTTATCGCGTCAGCTGCCTCGCTTGCGACCATTTCAAGCACGATGCTAAAGACGCCGGCCTTTTCAAGCGCCTCGGCGTCTTCCACCAGTTTCATAGCGGACTCTTTTGTCCTGCCCTGCAGCTTGTAGCCTTCCCAGAGCGACGCCGTCTGCGGCTTCAAGCCAATGTGGCCCATCACCGGTATGCCGGCGTCCACTATTGCCCTGATGGTGCCAATGATCTCAGCGCCTCCTTCCAGCTTGACTGCGTCGCAGCCGGCTTTTATCAGCTGCACCGCGTTTTCAACCGCCATGCTTGGGTTTGGTTGGTACGACCCAAAGGGCATGTCGCCCACTATCATGGCGCACTTGGCTCCCCTTGCCACCGCGCCGCAGAACATGACCATCTCCTGCATGCCGACAGGCATTGTGCTCGAGTACCCGAGCACGACCATACCCGCGCTGTCGCCTACGAGCAGTACGTCCACCCCTGCCCTGTCGCATATCAGAGAAGTGGAGTAGTCGTACGCCGTAAGGACAGAGATCTTCTCCTGTCCCTTCATCGCGCCGATGTCGTTTACGTTCACTTTTTTCTTGGCCTGCATCATGTCCCTCCCCTTATGATCTTTAGAGACTCGCGGAGGTTTTTCTTGTTGTCAAAACCATCGGCGATCTTTTTCAGCGAGCTTGAACCTATGATCTCGAGCGCCGCTTCCACCAGCGCTGGTATGGCCCTTACGATGTTGTCGACGATCGTGATGTCAGCCGCTTTGGCAGTCCGCGACAGCGGGTTCAGGTCGATTGTGATCACTTTCTTGCCCATCCTGGCAAGCGCTTCCGTCCTGTCGCCGTCTTCCAGCGGCACAAGCACCGTGTCGGCGCCGTAGATCCCGTCGGGGTCAACGCGCCTGCGCTCGCTCTGGAGCTCCGGGATCGTCGCAGATGTCCCAGAGCCCACTCCAAGGACATTCTCCGCACCGTGCATTTCAAGCTCGGCCTTGATCGCGCGCTCGCGATCCTCTGTCCTGTAAAAGAGGTTGACCTCGATCGCAGAGCCAGTCGCCTTTGCAAGCTCGACCGTCTCTCTCGGGCAGAGCGCGGCTGTGTTGCCGTTTACAGAGATGACGGACCTTTTTGAGAGCAGCAGCACTGCCGCAGCCGCCCTGATCGCCCGCTGAGCAGTTTTCGTTGTCTGCTCGCCTATGAGGTAGTCGTACGCCTCGCCCCTCCCGTGCGCGATGAGGCCTTCTGCAGCCACGAGGCCGCGCCTGTAGCCGTCAACAAGCATCTCGCGCGTGTTGAGAGATTTGGCGCGGGGATGATCTGGCGGTATCGAAATGCGTGCGCGCAATTCTTAGAGCACTCTTGCCCCGTTGCTGTCGACGCTGCAGACGAGAAGCGTGCCGCCAAAGCCCTTGAGCGCATCCCTTGCCTCCTTCGCTCTTGCCTGCGGCACGAGTGTAAACACGGTCTGGCCAAAGAGCGCGACGCTTGCCTGCATCCCCCTTGCCTTGAGGGCCGCGATCGGCTCCATACATCTGCCCTCGGTCAGGCCGAGAGTCCCCGCAAACTCGTGCGACATTTTGAGAAAGTCGTCGACGCTCCTCGACTCTGATAATTTCCTTAGCATGACGCCACCGAGGCCGTTTATCTCGTCCATCCTGATTGTGAGAAACGACTTTGTGGAAATAGGTGCGAGGCAGAGTACCACCGCTTTGTAATTCTCCAGATCGATCTTGGCGACCGAGCCGACGCCCGGAGCTCCGGCGCCTGTCCGCATCTCAAAGCCGCCGGCAAACTCGGCGATAACCGTGCCAAGGCCTGTCCTGCACGCAATCTCGGCGTGGTGTGCTATCTGCGCGGCCTGGGTCTTGCCGAGGCCTGCGTCAAGCGCCTCGTTCAGCGCGTACGACAGGCTGAGGGCGGCCGCCCCGCTTGAGCCGAGGCCAAACCCCATCGGTATCCCGACGTCGTGTTCAACGTTCACAAAGTACGAACTGTCCGCAAGCTTTAGGTATTCCTCGACGACCCATCTCGACACTTCCGCGTCGCGGGCCTTGACGCCGTTGATTGAAATCTGGTAGCCGGCTTTGACGCTCTCGTAGACATACGCCGTCGTAGCTATGCCCCTGTCGATCGAGAAGCCTGCGCCCATTGACCCCCTTTGGAGAAAGTGAGAGTAGGTGCCGTGGGGAATCTCGAAAAAGCCTGTTATGTGGCCGGGACTGAATGCCTTGGCAACGGCTACGGGCGCCGCAACCAGCGCTGATGCCATGTGTCTCTTTTTAAGCTACATAAAATATAAAAATAATGTTTAATTAGTTTAAATGGGTATAAACAAGCATGCCGAGGTACGCAAGGCGCCTGCAAAAGATAGGCAGCAGCATCCTCATATCGCTGCCGAGCCAGTGGGTAAAGAGCAACAAGCTGAAGAAGGGAAACATCGTGCCGGTAGACATCAACCGCGACAACTCGATCTCGATCTTTGCATCGGAGGACGCGGCAGACGAAACAAAAGAAGTCACCATACCGTATTCAGCGGCATCTATGGACACGCTTGTCAACCAGGTGTACGGCGCCTACCTGCTGGGGTACGACATGATCAGGATCAAGGCCGGCTCGCAGATATCGTTTGAAGACGCGGACAGGATCAAAAAGGCGATGCGCAAGCTGGTCGGTCTCGAAATAGTGGACGAAGACGGCTTCCACATCTCCGCGCAGTTCTTGCTAGACGCGAACACGCTTGACGCGGAAAAGATACTGCGGCGCATGAGCGCGATTGTCGCCGGCATGTACCGCGACCTGCTCGAAGCGATAAGGTCCAAAGAAAACAGCATCCGCAGGGTGATATCCGGCAGGGACGACGAAGTGGACAGGCAGTACTTCCTGCTGGTCAGGCTGATCAGGAGCGCGATGATGGACCAGAAACTTGCCGGCAAGCTCAACCTGAGCAACATCGACATCTTGGATTACAGGATAGCGGCCAACCTGCTTGAAAGCGCAGGCGACTACATCGTGGACCTTGCAGGCACGATGCAGGATTTTCCGCGCATAAGAATGGACGAAATAGCAGGGGCTGGCGCGTTGGTGGAAAGGATGCAGGAAAAGTCTGTCGCCGCGTTCGTCAACAAGAACAGGGCGGACTCGAACATCGTCGTAAAGACGTACGAGGAATTCAACAAGATCATAAATTCGATCAAGGGGAGCGCAGAGTCGAAAAACCCGGAATCAGCGATCGCGGTGCTGAACCTGACCTACTCGATGGACAAGATAGCACGCTGCTGGGTAGACGTGGCTGACTTGGTCAAGCCGGTTCACCTCACCGCGCCACTCAAGAACGCCTGACCTAGACTACTAGCCCCTTCCTGTCTATCTCTACTTCAAAGGAATCGTAGCCGGCCGCCTTTGCTCGGGAAGCTATCTTTATTCCTTCTTGCTTGCTTGCTGAAAGCGCGATCACCGCCCCGCCACCGCCGGCGCCGGTTATCTTGGCACCTAGGGCGCCGGCCTTGACGCAGATGTCTATCAGGTCGTCAACCTTGTAGTGCGAAACACCGATCTGTCGGAGTATGGACTGGTTTTCGTTCATTAGCGCGCCCAGCCTGTCGCGCCTGCCTGACGACAACGCGCGCTGCGCCTGCGCGCAAATGTCGGCGGCCTGATCTGCAAGGTTCTGGAAAAGCGACTCGTTCCTGTCCTTGAACTTTTTAACGTTTGCCACAAGGTCGCCGGTGGAGTGCCTGACTCCTGTGCTTGCTATGACAAGCGCAAGTGGGCCCCTTGATTTTATTTCCTTGAATCGCTTTGCCCTGCTATAGTGCATCAGCCCGCCGAACGTGCTGACGTAGCAGTCGGCGCCGGAGGAATCCCTGTGGATCAGCCGTTCAGACTCGATCGCAAGCTCGCATATTTTCTGCCTGCTTGGCTTTTTCTGGAAGAGCGAATTCACCGCGGCCACAGTAGCCACACACGCCGCGGCGGACGACCCGAGGCCGATGCCGGGAGGAACGGTGGAGGAAATAGAGATCTCTAACCCTGTCTTCTTGTTTCTTGCAGAAAGGACCTGCCTTGCTGCACTGTGCAGCGGGTCCAGAGTCGCCTTTGCTTCAATTCCGCCTTGGATGACCGTGAAAGAAGAGGGGCCGTACTCGCCGGAAACGCCGATGTCGGACCTGATGACCACCTTGCTCTCGTCGATCGCGCGAGCGTCGACAGATATGCGCCTGTTGATCGCCGCAAGTATGGCAGGGTTGCCATAGACCACAAAGTGTTCTCCAAACAGGATTACCTTGGCAGGTGCGGATGCCTTGCCCTTTGTCATACGAACACTATCGAAGAATACCCTACTACAGCGCCAGTGTCCCCAGTTACGTCTCCGCTCGTAGCGTACTTTAGCAGCTCGCCTCTGGTGGCACCGAGATTCCTGGCGGCGACAATCATCGTCGCGATGGCGCCGTAGCCGCACGCGGAAACGTCCAGCCTTTCAAGAACCGCATAAAACTTGTTAACGTCAAGGGCAAGGATCGCCTTTATTAGCTCGCCGTCCTTCCTGTGCGCGTCGCTGTTGGGCTCGTAGTGGGTAAAGTCGGACGACGCTATTAGAAGCGTGCTGTCGAGCATGCCTTTTTCGACGATGGTCTCCGATATCGCGTTTCCAAGGTCGTACGCGGTGTCGGTCCGCTGGGAAACAAGGACTATTGGCACGATCCGAAAGTCCTGTTTTATGTACTGCAAAAACGGCAGCTGCACTTCCAGACAGTGGTCGCGACTGTGGGCAAAGTCGTCAAAGTCAAGCGTCGACGATCTGCCTGCAATTTCTTCTGCCAGCTCTGAATTGACTTTCACCTCGCCAAGCGGGGTCTCCCACTCGCCCTCCTTCATGGCTGCAACCCACGACCCGATCCCATAGTGGTTCGGCCCAACCATTACGACATTCTGAAAATCGGAAGACGAAACTTCGTAAAACCCGTTTGCGGCGACAGCGCCGGAATAGACATAGCCGGCGTGGGGCGAAACGATTCCAAAGATCCTGCGCTTGCTTGCGGAAGGTGGGGCCCTGCCGGGCCCGAAACGCTGGTTCCTGAAAGACTGGTCGACAAGCCCCTTTAGCTCTCGGGGGTTGTCTGGGTAAAACATGCCGGCGACTGCTGGCGCCCTTTTTGTCAAGATACTTCCTCGACTAAATCTATGCTGAAACAAGTAATATAATTGTGATTTTTTGATAAATTTGACTTTTTGGGTGATTGCTGACTGGAAAATGATGGCATCTTCATGCTTGGATATTGCCTGTAATCTCGTCTTTAATCTAACCTTCTATATTCATGTAGGTTCCAACAAGGCGAGAGCAGTGGATTCCGTGCCGGTAGCGGTTCTAAAACTGGATTTGTGCGTTGACATTAATGTAATTAATCCTTTAAGACCATTGTTGCTCATCACAGTGATTACTCGAGAGCCTTTTATCTTCCAGTTCTCTACTTGTCAAACAGTTCGTTCAAG
>DASPGV010000101.1:0-5078 GCA_035620415.1 Nitrososphaera sp. | reverse complement strand
GTACAGAGTGGGCGACCACGACGTCTACTTTATCCCGGTTTTTGTGGGTTCAGGCAGCAAGCAGATTGGCATTGTGGGCGCGGTCGGCGCGGCTTCGGCCACAGGAACCTACCCGGTAGGCCTCGGCGATACGCCTGCTCTGGCATTTGAGAACTACCTTGAAAAACTTGCAGGCGTTTCGCCGCCCGGCCAGCCGCCTGCAGGCAACCAGACCACGCCGGACAGGGCAAGCAGGATACAGGACCTTGAAAAGGTGTTCATGGATGCCGGGCTGACGGTTGTCAAGCCGACTGCCATTTCCGCGCCCGTAGAATTCAGGGAAGTCCAGGCGGCATATAGATCAGACTCGGACCTTGACCAAGCCCAGGTGGCTATCCGGGACTTTATACAAGAGTTTGCGCCGCAGGGCGGGCGCGTATACGAATGGCAGCAGGACTCAACCGTCAACTTTGTGGTCTTGCGCGAGTTTGACGGCATTGTCGAGAGCCACTACATTTCAATAGAGGTAGGCTAGATGCCGGTGCTCGTAGTAGACAACCTGTCACCGTTTACGCCGGACATTCTGGAATGCCTCGGCAGGCTCGGCATCCCCTACATGTACAGGAAATTCTCCAAAGTATCGGACTCGGATCTTGAGCGGTGCGAAAAGGTGATCCTGTCGGGCAGGCGCAAGAACAGCAAGGAGATAAACGCTGCGAATTCAAAGATTGTCCGGCAGTGCCACGGAAGCAGCAAGCCGCTGCTCGGGATATGCTACGGCGCAGAGATAATAGCACTGACGTTTGGCGGATCGATCCGCAAGATGTCTGCCCACGTCCACGGCACGACGCCTGTGTCGGTGTCCGGCCAGAACCCTCTTACGGGAGACGAAAAATCGATTTCAGTGTATGAAAGCCACGGCTACTGCATTGCCCGGCTGCCGGCGAACTTTCGGTCCCTTGCAAGCTCGCAGTACTGTGAGCACGAGATATTCGCCAATGGCAAGACCTTTGGCACGCAGTTCCACCCTGAGAAGAGCGGGAGGGACGGCCTAAAGCTCTTGCAGAACTTTGCCAGGCTATGAGAAAGATTTTATTTGCTAGGATAAGAATGTCGATAGGGCATGGAGTCGCAGCCGGAACATTTCATCAGCCTGCCGCTTGTAGGAAAGAATGAAGAAAGCGCCGGCCTTCCGCTTGTGGTAAACGTCGTGGCAAAGTACTGGGGAGAGGACATTTCGCCGCAGGCCGTCGGAACAAAGGGCACGGCAATGATCGACGGCATCATGCTGGCAGAAAGCCGCGGATTTGCATCCTTCATCTACAAGGGATCGATAAAGGACCTTAAGAAGCGGATCGACCAGGGCATCCCGCCTATCGTGATAATGCCGGGCATACAGGGCACGGCGCAGCACGCCATGGTAGTATCGGGCTACAGCAGCGACGAGCGGAGGATGTTGACGTACGTGCCAGAGCCGGACACCGTGGGCGCGATCCCTGAAATGAAATTTGAGCAGGACTGGGACCAGGACGACATGACTGCTATTGTCATCATTCCGTCTGACATGAAGGACCTGCTGAAGAACGAGAACCTGAAGTTTGCCAAGTCAAACCGGATCTGCTTCGAGGCAGAGGGCCTGCGCCAGCGCGGCAAAGTCAGCGACGCGATTGAAAAACTTCGCAGTGCAACGGAAATCGAGCCGGACAACGCGCAAGGATGGTGCCTTCTCGCAGGCATGTACAACGAGACAAATTCCGATCAGGCTGTGCCCTGCTATGAAAGGGCGATCAAGCTGAACCCGAAATACTACCTTGCATACCGCGGGCGGGGCAACTATTACCTGAAAAAGAAGGACTACTCTCTTGCAGAAGCCTACTACAGCAAGGCGATAGAAATCAACCCCGTAAGGTTCGGGCCGATTTACAAGAACCGCGCGATAGCAAGGCTGCAGCTTGCAAACAACCAGGGCGCAAAAGACGACCTTGCAAAATACTTGGATCAGACGCCGGCGGCTGAAGATAGAAGGAGCATTGAAGACGCTCTTTCGCAGCTCTGATCAAACTTCAGAATATGTCTCCACTCGTAGAGACACGTCTACCAGATGGCCAATCTTTGACATTAGCGACTTGATGTAGGGCTTTTGCGTGTGTTCTTCAAATGCCTCCATTGAAACAAACATTTCGTCAAAGAAAAGCGCGTCCGGGCTCGTGGTGGAGCGGTGCAGTACGTAGGCGATGTTGCCTAGCTCGCTCCTCGTGAGCGCAACAAGCGTCTGTAGGATTTTTTCAAGTTCCTTTCCCCTGCCCGGCTTAGCCTTGAAAAACGCAAGCACCCTAACTGCTTCTAAAGTCCTGCTCTGAAATTTCCTGATGTCGGTTGTTTCCATCCAGCTATGGATCGTTTCTTGAATTTTTTATAGTTGCTGGCTGGTGAGTGCTTTGACGGCCTGCTTGAAATCTTCTACTGAAAGCGGAGGCACGTTGGCAACCTTCAGGTTTTCCTCCACATGTTCGGCCTTTTTCTGCCCAATGAGAGGTGCGATGACCGAGGGGCTAGACCGCACGATCTGGACCAGCTTGCCAACAGGATCACTCACTCCGCCATAATCCGGGATCTGGGCGCCAAGAAGCCTGCCCTGAAAGAGAGGTATGCTGGTGAACACGCCGATGTTGAGCTTGGCGGCTGCTTCGAGAATGGTGAGGTTCTTTTCAGAGCCGACTGACTGGTTCCTGAGCATGAGCGCTTCGCTGTATGCAAGATTGTACGGGAGCTGGATGAACCTAAAGCCGTGGCCCTTGCCGCCGACGCTTTCCGCAGTCCTGACGGCCTGCTCGAGTGAAAGATATTCATGATTATCAGGCGGCACGCGGAAGCACGTCCACGTTGCCATGCCGTAGTAGCGGATCTTGTTCTGGGCGCGGTACTTTTCATAGACTCCAAATGCCTTTGCAAGCATTTCCATAAACTGCTCCCTGCTAACGTCCTGGTTCCAGCTTTCAAACGCGTTGTGTATGTAGACGAGGTCAATGGTAGAAAGGTGCATGTTCATGAGCGACCTGTCGATGCATTTTGCAAGGTAGTTAGGGTTCATAACGTTGTAGCCGGAGCTGATGTCGCCGGCCGTCATCACCTCTGTCTGGATGTACATCTTGTGCATGTACTCCATCACGTCGACGTTAGGGTAGTCGCCGTCGTTTGTGATGTAGCCGTTCTTGGTAGACACAAACACATGATCGCGCGAAATAACGCCGTCTTTTACGAGTCGAAGGAGCGCCCTTCCTATGCTCTTTTCTGACTTCATTGCGCGGTAGTTGATTGCAGTGTCGATTACGTTGACCGCGCCGGACTCGACTGACCTGTAGACCGCGTTTTCAACCGCCAAGTCGTCTTCCTGCGTCGGCTGGCCAAGGTAGGTCCCCATCCCTATGCTTGATAGGTGCAGCCCATCAAAAGATCTGAAGTGGGTCGCCGGCCTGCCCTGCGAGGTGGCGTATTCCAGATATCTCTTGGTGCCCTCTGATGTTGCGTGGCCCTGAAGAGTCTCGTATGAAGACAATGCCTCAGTATGTGACGGTGGAAAATAATAATGAATCGAATTTGACCACTCCCCTGAGGGGAGCAAGCCTTATTTTGCGCGGAGGCGAAATAACAGCATGGCAGTGCTGGATCCAAATGTGCTCAACCCGTTCGTACTGGTGAGCCCGGCCGTGGCTACGGCTCTGGCAGTAGCCATCACGGCAGTTTCCGTGTCGCTGTCGCTCGTGATTTCGCGCTACTTTTTCAAGTCGTACACTTTTTCAGGCTTTGGCTACCTGCTGGGCCTGCCTGTAGGCTTTGCGTTCCTAGGTGCGTCGTTCCTGTTTGAAATGTCCAGCCTGATGTACAGGTCTGACCCGCTGCTGTACCCTGCGTTCTTTTGGATCCAGATGACTCTCCAGTCAGAGGCGCTCGCGCTGATCGCGCTGTCGTACTACTACAAGAATTCTGACGCAAGCGAGTCCGGCAAGCGGGTGGAGGCAAGGGATGTTCTGGTAACCATGCTGCCGCTTGCAATGGTCGCGATACCGTTCCTGGTGCCGACAACGACACTGGCGACTGGGCTCTACTTTGACTACGCGGCTATTGCCGACCTCAGCTTTTACATGAGGATATTCAACATCATAGTAATAGGGTTCATATTCAAGAGCACGATCGTGTCGCTGGTAAGGGCGGCAAACGTAAGGCTGCTGTACGTGCCTGCGGCGTTTGCGCTGCTGTGGCTGGAGCAGTATTCGCTGGTCCTTGCGTACTTTGACAACAGCGCCATCGCGTTCATTGGCTCGTTAGCGGCGAGAGTCGCTGGACTGGCGCTATTTGCATACATCATGCACAGCGTCACTTCAAGGAGGAGGATAGAGGTTGAGGCAAGAAAAGCGGCATAAGCTGCAGCTGTTCTACGAGATCCTCCGTGCTATTGAAGAGGACGCCACCCGCAATGAAGTCGCCAGGCCAACCCACGTGCAGCACTTTACAAGGTTGTCCTACGACAAGATGATGAACCACTTTGACGAGCTGGAAGAAAAGGGCATGATCCACCGGGTGAGCGGGCTTGTCGCGATAACCGCCAAGGGTAAGATGTTCATCGAGCAGTACGACCAGCTGATCAGCCTGATAGAAAGCGCGGGTCTCTAGCCTGCCAGCGGCAGCGTGAAGCAAAAGGTCGCGCCTCTGCCGTCAGGGTTGTTTTCACCCCATATCCTGCCGCCGTGCGCCTCGATTATGCTCTTTGAAATGAACAGCCCGAGGCCGGTCCCGTGCTCGGACTTGCTTGCAAACTTTGTAAACAGTCGCAGCAGAATGTCTGGGTGAATCCCGGGGCCTGTGTCCCTGACAGTCACAAGGACATGCGGCCTGCCGCCGTCCTGCTCATTCTTTTCGGCCCTGACCACTATCCTGCCCTCGTCCGTAAACTTGAACGCGTTGCTGAGCAGCTTGGAGATGACTTCGTAGATCCTTGACTTGTCGGCGTTGACCATCAGAGGATGATCAGCTGTTTACACCACCAGCTCCACCGCGTTGATCTTGCTGGCTGGCACCATGTCATTTTTCGCGTCCCTGAC
>DASPGV010000100.1:0-4293 GCA_035620415.1 Nitrososphaera sp. | reverse complement strand
TGCCATGTCTGGGCAAGCGGGATCATTTTTGCGGCGATGCTGATGCTCGAGCCCACAATATCGATGTGGGATCGCTCGATGCTCTTGCCGTAGAGCACCACCTGCACGTCGCCGTGATCAATTGACATCTTCACCCTTATCTCTGGCAGGCCGTGGCCTTTCAATTCCGGGTTGATGCATTTCCTGATGATCTCCTGCATGCTCTTTGCACACTCGACAGCGTTCTTGGCCGCCTGGCCACTGTCATATTCTGCCGGAAACAAGGCGATAACAGCGTCCCCAACGTACTTGAGCACGTACGCGCCGTACTCGGCAATCACGAGGCTCATCTCTTGGGAAAAGATGTGCAGTATCGTCGCAAACTTGTCCGGGGCAAGCGACCTGCTCATCTTGGTCGAGCCGTCGATGTCGACGTACAGTATCACGACGCCTATCTTTTGGTTGACCCGCCTCCTGAGGAACCTCTTGCACGATTCGGTGGAAAGGTCGATCTGCACGCCCCTGTCGAGCGTCTGGCGCACCCGGGCCTGGATCAAATTAAAGTCGCGTATGTGCGAGAGCAACCTGCATTTTCACTAGGCCCTGCGCCATATGTATATCTTGCACATTTGTATAGCTGACCTATTATACAAGCGATAGGCTGAATGTCTGCCCAAACTGCGTCGACCGGTTAGCCTCTGAAAGGCAGAAGCAGGGCCTATTTTTCGTAAGTTAGATCAAGAAAAAAAGCCGCAGCCGGCCCGGCTGCCTACCGCAAAAGACGCCTACTCACGTTTTACGAGCACGTAATGCGGTATGTTCGCGATGGTGGCGGGGTACGAAGTCTTGTATTCCCAGCCCAGCGCGAGCAGCCTTTTTGCTTCGCTTACATCAGACACTGCGGCGATATCAATGACGCGCTTGCGTCTTAATTCCGACGCTCCCTTGTGCACGTGCTCGTTGCCGTTTTCGTCCACCAGCTTCCACTTGATCTTGCCGGTGGCCGGATCTTCTCCCATCTTCTCGAAGGCTATCGGCTGGTTTGGGTAGCCAGCCGCCGCACATTTTCGACATTTTTGCATCTTCCTTTGTGGTTTGGATGCTTCCGCTTGAACTGTTGTTGACATTGGGAAAGATTCACGACATCTGCTAATAACCAATGGAGCACCGGGAGGGGAGGGAGGATCAGTCGCCAGCCATGCCTGAAAGGTGGCTCACCAGCCTGCCGAGCGCATTGGCGACCTTTTTCTGGTCATCAAGTATCGTATTGATTGCCGTCCTTTCGCGCGGAGACTTGGCCCAGTGCAAAATAGATCTGATATCTTCAATGTTCTTGGCCGACTCCTCGAGCTGGCGCGAGCTGGACTCGAGAACCCGATTCAGTATTTCATCCTTTACTGTTGCAGGTTCCTTCAATGGACTGTGCTGAAACAAGAGCTGTTATGAACCTTACATCGACTCGGGGTGATCCTGCCGGTAGTGCTTTGTCAGGTCCTCCATCACTTCAAAGGATGCACCGCACTCGTCGCAGGTATAGTTGTATCCTCCAGTAGGCGCTTCTGCCATGCGTCATCATGCACAAAATAGGTGATAAGGGTTTTAGGCCATTGACGCCGTAGCGTGGTCTATCTTGAAAGGCTCCTCCAGATCCAGCGTGCTGGGGAAGTCCCTGTTGCACCTTTCGCAGTGGTACTTTGGCCTTTCAGGAGTGTCTACTACTTTTACCATTTCCTTATCCTGAGCTGCAAAATATAATATAGTTTCATCCTTTGTTGCTGCGGCCTGCCTGCGTTCCCTTTAATATGGTTCTGTAAAACAGGTCGCCAATCACCGGCAGCTCCAGATAGTCAATGAGTATCGCTATCCAGGCGGCATAGTACGGGATTTCTACCGCGCTGGCCGATCCAAAGAAGGCCTCGTACACCACCTCGTCTGTTATCCAGAATATGTGGAACACCTGCACGGCCAGCATAGCAAGCAAGAGCGCGTTCTTGGCGGAACCCTTTTGGTGCTTGTATACGCTCAGGGCATAGTACGTCATGCCGGCCACGAGCGCCGGTATCTCGATGTAGTCTATGATTATAAAGAACGCCAAAAGCGGGCCGCTCTGTGCAAGGCCTGGCGAGGCGTCCCCCGCTATCCGCTTTATGACCACGTCAGCCGTCAGCCAGTAGAGGTGTATCAGCTGGAGCGATATCAGCACGAAGGCTACCTTCAGGTTCAGGCTCTCGTACCTGTGCCAGAACCCTACCAGCTTTTGCACGGCAGAGGACATGAACAATATCCCTGCCAATAATTCATTAAAAGGACTGTAAAAAGATTGGTATCTTTGTTAGATGTGGAACCTGATGCCAGAACCGCCGAGCCTAACATCCATGACAGGATAAAGGGGATACGGGTCATAAAGTAGGTCGGTACCTAAGCGACGGTGGCGAAAAGCTAATTATTTTACAATCATTACGGGGCAGCTTGCATAAGTCACAACGCCGGACGCGACGCTGCCAAGCAAAAGCCTCATAAAGCCCGACCTGCCTTTCGTTCCTGTCACTATCAGGTCAACCTTGTTCTTCTCCGCGTACTCCACTATGGCCTGCACCACGGAGGTCGGGCTTGCAACGATCTCTGTCATGAACCTGACGTTCTGCGCCGCGGCCTTTTTCTCAGCATCGTCGAACCACTTTTTCGCTTCCTCCTTCGCCCTGCCCAAAAGATCGTTTATGGCGCCGGGGTTTGCAAGACCAAATGCGCCCGAAGAATAGGCATATCCGAGCTGCGATACAACCACATTCAAGACGATCAGCTGGGCGTCATGTTTCTTTGCCATTTCAACAGCATGATCGACAGCTCTTGTCGAGGACTCGGAGCCGTCCACGCACGCCAGTATCCTCCCAAACGCCAATGAATGCACTTGCATAATAGATGATATAAGGTTTGAAAGAAAGTGCAGTTAACTTTTAAAGAAATGACGTACATTAATAATTGATGTGGGGCTTTGGCATTTACCTGATGCGGCTCGCCGACTATCTCTACGGCCGGCGCGGCAGGAAAAAATGCGACGTGTGCAGCAAGAAATTTGACAGCATCGTCGACATGGAAGCGCACAGGCGCGACCTCCACCCTGACGCTGTCACGAGCTAGTCGGCGCTGAAAGACCGATTCAGCGCAAAACTACTGCCGGGTTTATTTAATGTGCTGCATGCTTCTCGTGGCTGAATATCGTCAAAAGAGCCGCGGTCTTGGCAGCTAGCTCGGCAGTCTTTTCGTTGTTGTCGGCACTACCTATTATCACGACATCGCCCTCTTCCGGCCTTAATTTCTCGATGATCATCCTGCGCACCTTGGGCTCCTTCCTGAGCGAATCCTGGCTGCTTGCCGGCATGACGAGCTTGCTGTCCCTGTAAAGCAGGGTGGTGGCGCCAGTAGCACCCATCTTTATCGCAGCGTCTCGCTGCTCTATCCCGGACCTGACCGCAAAGCCAAACTCCCTTACAAGCACAGCATAGTTGAACTTGCCAAGTGCAACGGAGCATCTGGGCAGGCTCATCTCCGACGGCATGGCAGACATCAGCCCCTCACTTATGCCCGTCCCCTTGGCGGTCATTCTCGTTCCGCCGTTTGAAGTCTGCACAAGGCCGTGCATCTTCAGATGCTTTACCAGCGTCTTGACCGTCCCCTCGCCCAGCACAAGGCCACTGGAGAGTGCGCCCCTGCTCGTCCTGCCATCGTTTTTTATCATCTGCAGCGCGGTAAACACATGCACGACATCAAATGAAAGCGCCCTGCTTGGCGCGTACCTGCTGGCGACTTTTTCCAATGCCTTGATGTACATGTGCATTTGCGCGACATAGGGCGAACCGGCAGATTTATTCATTCCGCGCGAGTTGGATAAACTGTCCGATTCTTTATATAACAGCCGCCAGCATTTGAGGTGGAATGTCTGAAAGTCATCAGATTACAAAAACTTCTGCAGGCGTACCGCGGATTGCTGTCGGCATTCTGCTTGGAGTGCTTGCGTTTGGAGTCTTTATGGTTGGATTTGATCAGGGTGAAGTCTTTGGCTTTACCGTGCCGGCAGACGGCAGCGGTAGCGAATCGGGAACAAACTGGGCCCATGAATTCTATCACGACATGAGGCATGCAGCCGGCGTTCCGTGTCACTAACCTTCCCGATCTTTCATGAAAGCCTCCAATTTTGTCGCCATCGTCCTCATTTCAGGCGCGATCGCCGGGACGATCCTAGGCGCCGTGAACCAGGTTGTTGTCGAGCCGTACATCGAGCGCGCAATCGAGCTTGAAATGCAAAACGCCGAGCAG
>DASPGV010000099.1:0-18516 GCA_035620415.1 Nitrososphaera sp. | reverse complement strand
GTGTAGACCGTGTCCGCGGTCTTGCGATCATAGATGACGATGTCAGTGGCAGTGCCTTTTTTCCCGAGCTGCGCTGCAATCCCGGAATCGCCAAGCACTACAAAGTTGACGCTGTTCAACGCGCTATGGTCGGCTCTGTGCCGATAAAATCGTTTGTATAGGTTGGCCGGCACAGCAATAGCCTCAGATCAGGAGCATTAACTTTGTATATGAGAAAAATGATCAGTAACAATCTGCTATGACAGCCATATCAAAAGCCACTAGGATGGCAATAATTTTTGGCGCGATCGGGGTAGCAGGGGGGATCGGAATTGCCCTTTTCATAGTGGATCAACAAACTCAGGGCCTAGTATTTCAGCGACCAGTGGAAGATGATAACAACCCTTGGAACGACCCGGCATTTCTCGCGACGTATAATGAAAACGTAAGAACAGGGGCATACTACAAGACAAGGCTGGCGATTGGCGAGGAAGGGTTCTTTATCTCCAGCGCCAAGGGAGGGAAGGAACCATATACATATGAATGGAAGTTCAGCGATGGGGTTGCTCTAAATTCTGCGAATGTCACGCGCAGCTTTGACTCCGAGGGCAAGTACTACTTTGACCTTATCGTTACGGATGCCGACGGAAAGCAGGGAAAGAGTACGAACATGTTTGTTGATGTCGTTCAGGAACTGCCAGAACAGGAAACAGATGCATCAGCGCACTGATATTGATCTGCCGCGTGGTAGCGTCAAAAGTTGGTCGCTCAATTATTCGCATAGAACAATGTTCTATAAAATCACTGCTTGCAATTTTTATAATGGTTACTCCGTTAATAAGTGAATATGAAATATAGAAGCAGAACCGACATTGTTTCGCAGATACTTGAAGCTGCGAATGGCGGCGCGACAAAGACCAAGATAATGTACAAGGCCTACCTTTCATACGCGCAGCTGAAGGAGTACCTTTCAGTGCTGGTGGAAAACGGCCTGCTTGAATTCGAGAAGGGAACCCAGACCTACAAGACCACTTCAAAGGGCCTACAGTTCCTAAAAACCTACAGCCAGATCGGCGGCCTAATAGTCCCTGGCGAGGCTACGGAAAAGTAACTATTTTTTAGTTGTCTTTTCTCCGAGGTCATCCAGCGCGAACGCAAAGCGAGAGCCCTCGTACGTTTTTTCCGTGCCCACGCGCTCCCAAGTGATCCTGTATTCGCGGGTCAGCTGCTTGCCTATTATCTTGATCTTTTTCGGCAGGTCGGACCACAGCTTTTCGACCTTTTCAGGGTTTTTTGTCATGAGGAGGGACCTGCGCCTCCTCATGAGGTACCTTACGGCGACGTTCTTGTGCACCTGGCCTTCGACTGGGATCTTTTCCTTCCCCGTGTCAATCGTGAACTGACGCTTAGCCAATGCGATTAGTGCAAGATAATGTATAGAAAAGCTTTGTGGTAAAAAGAAAAAAGGAAAAAGGATGAGGGGCTTTTAGCCCATCATGCTACTGCTTTCCATGGTTTCTTCCATCGACATGACCGCTGTTCCTTCTGGATGGTCGTCATCAGTAGAGTCGTTTGACGCCACTACTGCGAATGCCGCACCCTTGAGGACATGTTCCATACTGTGGCTGACACCCACGTAGACGCCTTCCTCTGGGAATACTGACTCAATTACTGTAGCAGAGCCCGGTGGGATAGTCCACGTCTCGTCATTCTTCATTTGTGTTCCGTACCTGCCTCCATTGCTGGTGTTAATCGAGCCGTCTCTCACGTCAATCATGCCAGATATGAAGTGGAACGCCAAGAACTGGTTGGGACCTGGGTTGACGAGATACCATCTTGTCAGCTCACCTGGCTTGACCATGAACAGCTCAGCGTCTGGATTCAGAGGAATCTGTGAAGCTACTCCGATGCCTGGCACGTACTTGTGAGCCATGCCGTTGGTCAGCATAATGTCGGGATTGTTGGTCCAGAGCTTTACTAGGTCGAATGAGCCTGTTTGGCCATTGCTTCCGACAAATGGTCCGCCGTCAGCTGCATTGTAGATTTCACCAAAGACCACGTAGAATTCCTTGGCTGGCTTCTCATTGTGCGGGTGGACGACTATGCCGCCGTACATGCCGTTTGCGATGTGCTCCCATATGCCATTGAGGCCGTCAGCGCCACAGTGATAGTAGAACACGCCTGCGTTCACTGCTTCAAGCGTCCATGTCTTGGTCTCACCTGGTGCTACATTGCCAGACAGCGCCTTGGAAGGACCAAAGCCTGCGTGGAAGTCGATGCTGTGGATCGTCTCGCCTTCGTTTGTCAGGGTGATCTCAACCATGTCGCCCTGGTGGACAGAGATTACTGGTCCTGGGATTGTCCCGTTGAAGACCATGGCGTTATACATGATTCCGCCTGGGTGCAACGGGTTGGCCGGAGCTACCTGAACCACGGTCTCGTCCGCAATGAGGGTGATGTGCTTTGTATTGCCGGTACTTTGTGCCTGTGCTGGCTGCGCTGAAAATAGCGGGACCCCCGTAAATACTGGGCTTAAAATAAGTCCAACTACCAGAACACCGGCAGCCAAGCCTGCAACGATTGCCTTGTTCATTAGCTAAAGGCTATGAAAGCTGACATATATAAGACTTCTCAACGGCTTAGTTACGTATTATTTTTCCATACCATGGGTGGGAACGGCATTTCATATCGCTATCATATGTAGATATAAAGATACGGTCATAATCTCTTTAACCGGGCTAGGATGACACCTGACCGTTGCCGTTCTTAAGCTCCAAGGGAAAACCAAGGTCTGCCCGCCGGGCCAGAAAGCCGATGCAGGACAACTGGCAAAAGGCCCCTAGGGGAAGGTGGCTCAAGTGCACCTACCGGCGGTGCGGCTATGAATGGATGTACTTTGGCGGCCGAAACTGGGCCGAATGCCCGGCCTGCCACACCATCATAAAGGTGGCAGCCGGACTGAGGAACTATAGGTCTAGCTGACAAAGAAGGAATTTTCTCCATCCGCAATTGAAAGGCTGACTGCGTTCCTATCCCTATCGTGCACCACCAGCAGCGCCTTTTCGATCCCGTGCTTTTTGGCAAGCGTCTGCAGGTGAAAGTTCAGCGTGTACAGGTCGCCAAACGACTCTGACTCTATCAGGTCAAGGCCGTCGCTGTAGAGGCTCAGCTTCAGCCCGTCCGATGATTTTTCGACCAGCGCGATTTTCACGGAGATGTTTGAACTCGCTAGGAGATTTTAAATGCTGCCTTGAACCTTGCCGCAGCGATTGCCGCGCCAATCACGCCTGCAAGCGCAAGGGCCGCGGCCGGGAACTCGGGCACGTTTCTGACCCCCTGGATCTCTACTTGGTGGTCGCCCTTTGGTACGAAAAAGTCGATGTAGAGCGTCTTGCCGTCGCCCCTGACGGACGCGTCATGCGGCTCGCCGTCGAGCATAATCATCACCGTCTGGTTCTGCGACAGCTGCGGTATTTTCAGGCTCGCCGGCCCGCCTTCTGCGGCGTATGGCCTGATGCCAAACTCGATGCTGTCTGTAGAGTTCTCGTACCGCATGCTGCTTACCTGAGCTGCAGCGTTGAGGTTGTACGGAATGAACCGGCCGTCTCCTGTTTTTATCGTGGTGATCGGATCGTCGTAGTCAAGCCCGGCGCAGCTGTAGTAGAACACTTCAGACCTTATCGCCGGATCCGGTATGGCGGCAAACTCGACCTTTTCTCCGGACTTTATGACTGAAATGACGTTGCTCCTTACGGTTTCGAGCTGCGAGGTGTGATCTGCGCTGTGCACGCCGGCAAACACGCTCACGTTGTACACGTCAAACCGCCCGATGTTCTCTATCGTGCCGACAAACGCCCTTTCCTCTCCGACCGCCATGCTGCCGTAGTTGAGCACAAGCATGCTGTTGTAGTTTGCAACTTGCACTTCCTTGATGTCCATTATGAAGGGGTCGCTCGCGTTCACTCCGCTGTCCAACACGATTTTGAACGGCGCGTCGGTGAGGGGCCAGATCACCCTGCCGTACGTCGGCGCTTCCAGCGTCTTGCCGTCGTCGGTCTCCACGCCTAGGGTGACCTGCACGGGCGAGTCGGACAAGTTCCTTACCGTCCCGACGACGTTTAGCCGGCCTTCGGAATCAGCAAATGATGACTTCAGCGTTATCACTGGGCCTTCAAGAGCATGAGCGCTTGTAAATAGAGGGAGGGTGAAGACGGCCACAACTGCGCATACGGCCAGCGTTCGCATATGGGGTGTTACCCGTATGCACAAAACTGCAATTTAAATCAGCCCCCGGCGTTTTCGCCTGAGAACCTGAGGCTGTCCTGGTACACGTCTATCAGCTCGTTTATCAAGTCGTCGTAGTTGATATTGCGCTTTTTTGCGTGCATCATGTCGTCCATTAGCGAGGCCAGCCGCCTGTATGTCTGATCGTCGACGCTCAGAGTCTTCATTCACCGAGCTGAAGGCTGCTGCGTATTTATTTTTTCAAATCAGGAGCGTGGTAAGGTACATTATCAGCATGCCGGCCGCAAGGCCCGCTGCGGTCGGTCCTGTCAGGAACCTGCCGCCGCTCGAATGGCCGATGAACCTACCTATCACTACCACCACCTGGAACACAGCTCCAGCTCCAATCGCAAGGAATACAATGGACGCGACAGGCGACGCCACAAAGCCGCCTATCCAGGTGCCGGCTATAGCCGGGGCCCCGGCAATTATCCCGAGCGCGACCAAGTACGAAATTTTTGGTCTGTCTTTTGCAATCGGCGCAACTATGGCAAGGCCCTCGGTGGTGTTGTGCAGCGTGAACCCGACTATCAAAAACGTGCTTAGCGCCACCTCTCCGACGACCATCGCGCCGCCTATGGCAAGTCCCTCGCCCAGGTTGTGCAGCCCGATTCCTATTGCCACCATCAGCGCGATTGCAAACGACCCCTGTACGACCCGCCTCTTGGCAGAGCCGTCGACAAGCCGGTCAGAGACGTACATCAGCGCAAGGAACGACACTATGGCAGCAGTCGCTATCAGCAGCTGACCGCGGAACGCGCCGGCAACGCTTTCAATCGATATCTCGTTTGCTTCCACGAGCGCGTCGATGCCAAGGAACATCAGCAGGCCGGCGGTGAGGCTCAGGAAAAAGCTGTACTTTGGTTGTGAAAGCCTCCTGATGAACGTGTACCACAAAAGCCCTATCAATACCGGAATTACACCGACGTAGGTGCCAAGGAGCGCAAAGAGCGATACTCGGCCGGCGTCCGGCTGAGGGGTCGGAGCCGCGGCCGCTACAGCCTTTGCGAACCGGGTGCCGTCCGATGTGGTCACCCCTATTTCGTAGGGCTGGCCCTCTATCCACTGGAACGGGATCACCACCTTGGCTTCTGCAAGCCTCTCCAACGACTTTGAAGGCTCTATCGCTGCAGGCAATATCCTGTCGTTGACGTCGGCCTGGGCTATTTCTACTGCCTGCGGGCCGGTGTTCCTGACGTAAGCAACGATCCTGCCGTCCAGAAACTCGACCCTTTCAATTGTGACGTCTGGCAGCGGGATCCCGATGTTGAGCAGCCCGTTGCCGGGCCAAAGCAGGAACGCGACCATCGCGCCCAACACCACCAGCGGTATTATCGCGCTTGCGATAAGCTTGGCTGACAGCTGCTCCTTCGTTGGCTCCACTCTGGTCACTCCTTGACGAGAAACAGGCCGGTCCAGCCCTTCTCCGCAAACTCGGTCTTGTGAGCGTGGAACATGTACTGGCCCGTATACTTGTAGCTGAACTCCAGTATCCCCCTCTCGCCCTGGCTCAGGGTCACCATGTCGGTCAGCTCGTCAGGCTCCATGCTGGTCCCGCTTCGGTACAGCTCGTAGAGGTTGCCGTGGAGGTGGAAGTTGTTTATCTGGTCGAACTCGAGCATGTTGACGAGGTACACCCGCACCAGCCGGTCCTTTTCAATTTCAATGGGGTGGTGCATGTAGTAGTACGGGATGCCGTTCACGGTGTAAAAGTTGTTTTCAGTGTCAAAGTCGGTGTCGTAGCCGTTCATTATCATGACCATTTCGTCGGCCTCCGGCCTAGGCGTCTTGGGGTCGACGATGTACGCGCCATACAGCCCGTGGGAAATGTGCTCCTCGAGTGGCTGTACGTGGCAGTGGTACGGGTACACCCCGAACTTTTCGGCGTAGAATTCATAAACAAAGCTCCCGCCCGGGTTTATGGTTTCAAACACGCCGTCCATCTCTGCCTTGTGTATGCCGTGGGTGTGGATAGAATGCGGCTTGGTGCCGTTGTTGAAGAATTGGATTCTGATCAGGTCGCCCTCGGTAGCCCTGAAGGTCGGCCCCGGCACCGTGCCGTTAAAAGTCCACACGTTGTAGTAGATGCCCGGCGAAATCTCCATCGTCTGCCTGTCATCCGCCACTAGCGTGAATTCCCTAAGCACCGTCCCGTCTTCGAGGGTAGACACGCGGCCGTAGTCGAAGCTGCGCAGGTATTCCATCGGGTCGACGCCGGTGCTTGCCGCGCCGTTAGACCTTGCCGGGTCTAGCACATCTCCGGTCGTCTGGTAGTAGCCAATCCCGTGGCTGCTGACAATTTTTTCTTCACTATCCGGCGTGCTTGCGTAGAGCGAAGAAACGGCCAAGGTGCTGCCTACAAGGGCAACTGCTATGGCTGATATTAGCAATAGTTTTGGGCTGAACAAGGGAACCTTACCCGGTTATTGGTGTGTTAGCCTATGTAATAAATGTTAGCCTAGGCTAACATTATTAGCCAAATCTACTTAAGTGAGAAGTTTATTTTGAGATGGGACGTAGGCATTACTGCATGCAGAGATATATGGTGCACCTGCACAACAGGTCGCACACCCCCAAGGACGCAACGGCCCTGCTTTACAGGGCGAGGGAGCTTGCCGGCTCCAAAGTCATAGTCCGCGACGCCCGAGTGTCCAAAAGGTACATCGAGTTTGACACCAGCGTGCCGGACGGCATGGATGCGGGCGAGCTGACCGGCAGGCTAGAAAAGATTTCGCCGCTTGCCAGCTGCGAGCAGATCGTGGAGCGCCACATGGGCGAGGACGAAGCAATCGATCACGCGATAAGGCTGTTCAACGACGAAAAATACTGGGGAGCCCATGAAGCGCTGGAAAGCGTATGGAAGGGAGCCGACGGGGCTGAAAAAAGCATCCTGAACGGCATCATTCTTGTCGCCGCCGCATTCGTGCACGACGAAAAGGACGAGCCTGAAATCTGCCTGTCGATTTTGCAAAGAGCGAGAAAAAAGCTGGACGGCGCCAGCGGCGTGTATCATGGAATCGACATCGAGAGGGTGGCCGACCTGATTTCAAAGATAATCAATTCCGGCAGGATAGAACGGTTCACGATCTAAAGGCGCGGGCAACGACAATGACGACCGTGCTTATCGCAGAAAGCACAAGAAGCGAAGTGCCAAACATCATGACGGCTCGTATCGCCGCGATCTCGGCGATCGCTATCGCGGCCACGCTTGCAGCCCACGCGCATGCCAAGACAAGCCCTGCCCCCGACATGTTCCACTGCCTTTTCCTGCCGGCGATGCCGATCGCCGCGCCAAGCGGTGCAAAGTAGAGCATGCCGACAAGCGAGCTTGCAGTCATGCCGGCCGCCACTATGCCAAGCTCGCCGCTGAAATCAAGCGAATCGTAGACAGAAGTACTGATGGCGAGTATCCCTAGCAGCGGGTAGATCATCGTCCTCACCGCGCCCTGCAGCCATGGTGACTGCCTCTCATAGTCGGCCACTGACGGGCTGAACGAGTAGTACCACGCGTTGAACACGTTCATGAAGCTGCTCCCGGCAGACGTCTTGAGCGCGATGCCGTCCCTGAACAGGCGCAGCTGCTGCACCTGGGGAGCCAGCTCGCTCCCAAACGCGGCCGTCGCGATTAGGCACCCGCTCTGGGTCTGGTTCCCTTCCGACAGGCCGGGGCCGGACGCCTGCAAGACCACCGCGTCTGACGCGTACTGGTCAGAGTCGGCGATAAGCGAATACCGGGCAGTCTTGTACGTCTGCAGTTTTTCGGTGATAGCAAAGCCAAACCCCGCTTGCGAGCCGGCGGTTATGTTAGAGCTACCCGGGCCGGCCTCCGCCAGGGCGTTGCCTATGGCAACCACCCTGCCGTCTCTGTCGTACAAGGTCGCTATCATTACGACGTTGCTCGCAGTCTCTTGACCGTCGTTTCTTGCGGCCGCGTTGATGTAGTACGTGCCAAGCACGTCCAGCCGCGAGTTTGACGAAATGATCTTTAGCTGCTTTTCCTTCTGCTCCGTTTCCTGCCCCGTTGCAGACACCGTATAGTTTGCCACCATGCCGACCTTTTGCGAGTCGACGTACAGTATTTCAAACGGCGACGACTCGTCTGGGTTTATCACCCACAGCGCGGGTACCCTCTGGAACTCGTCAAGCAGGTTGTCCTCATTGTCATAGAATGAAATCGTGAGTAGGATGTTCCTCATCGCGGCGTCTGAATTGTTCGTGATCTCGCCAAGGACGTGCATTATCTTGGCATCGTCCACATAAGAGAACTGGTTGGAGAACGAAAATTCTGCATGAGCCTGCTGCACCATCGACAAAGCCAGAATGATGCCGATTGCTGCTGGCAGGAGCCGCACGATCTTTTTGGACAGCAATGGTTATTTAAAAACACCTGAAAGACATCAACCTTTCTTCCACAGCTGCCACGCCGCTGGAGCAAGGCCCATGTCAAGCAGTATTAGAGTGTAGATTATTTTTGTTGCATAGTGCCTGACGGGGAGCATGCCTATCGCGATATGGCTGGCCACAGTTAATTGGTTTGACTGCAAATGTTCTAGCGAATGTCGCCAAACCAAACGGTATAGATATTAGGACCTAATACATCGTCAGAAACATTGCCAGAGATATCGGTGATAGCAGGCCCGGCTTCTACTGATCTTGCCGAAAAAATTGCCAAGAGGCTGGGAGCGCAGCTGGTTGCGGCGGAGCTGAGGGTATTTTCTGACGGCGAAAGCAAGATCAGGATTGGCAGGGCAGGCAAGAACTGCGTAATTGTCCAGTCGACCCACCCGCCGGTCGACACCCACCTCATCCAGGCTATGATGATGACAAGGAAATGCGCTGACGACGGAGCACGCGACGTGTGCGCTGTCATCCCGTACCTTGCCTACGCCCGGCAGGACAGGGAGTTTCTCGAAGGCGAAGCGGTCAGCGTTGCGCTGGTGGCAAAGTTGCTTGAAGCTGCTGGCATCAGGCACGTAATTACGGTGGACGTACACAGCAAGCTTGCAATGTCACATTTTGCCAGCGTGCAGAACGTTTCTTCGATCCCGCTCCTTGCAGACTATGCCGCGACCAAGATGAAGCTGCGCAAGGCTATCGTGATTTCGCCCGACGCCGGCGGCGCCGAAAGAGCAGAAGAGTTTGCCAAGCGTATAAAGACAGACACCATAGCGCTGAAGAAGTCCCGCGACAGGACCACTGGGGAGGTGACCGTCGACCAAAAGCTCGATGCCGACGTTTCCGGCAGAGATGCAATACTGGTAGACGACATGATAAGCGGCGGCGGGAGCATAGTCAAGGCCGCCGAACTGATGCGCAAAAAGGGCGCCGGCAAGGTGTATGCCATGTGCGCCCACGCGCTCTTGATAGGCGACGCGGCGCAGAAGATCAAGGCCGCAGGCGTGCAGGACATCATCGCGACCAACTCGATCCCCGGCGAATACTCTAGAGTCGACCTGAGCCCGGCGATAGCTGAGGCACTCAAGTCCCGCTATAGCTCAGCATAAATTTGGCAGGCATTACCATACCCACATGGCGAACATGCAGCTCGTTTTCCTCGGCACCTCTTCTGCCGCGCCCACGGCCGAGCGCGGGCTGTCCTCGATTGCCATCATGAGGGGCGGCGAGCTGTTGCTCTTTGACGCCGGCGAGGGGATGCAGCGCAACTTCATCAAGGCCGGCCTTGGCATGAACAGGAAGATGAAGATCTTTATCAGCCACATGCACGCGGACCACTGCGTCGGCCTGCTCGGGCTCTTGCAGACTATGGCACTGCAGGGAAGGGAAAAGCCGATCGACATTTACGGTCAGCCAAGGGTCAAGGAATTCTGGGACGAGAACAGGCGAATAATCAACTTTGGCCTGACTTTCGAAGTGAACGTCCACGTGATAAAAAATGAAGGTGTCGTGGTAAAGGAGGACGAGTGCCAGGTGACGTGCTGCGAGGCGCTGCACTCGATCCCGTCGCTTGCGTACTGCCTTGAAGAGTTTGACCGGCCTGGCGAGTTTGACGTAAAGGAGGCAAAGAAGCTCGGCATACCGGAGGGCGAGCTGTACAGCAAGCTCCAGCACGGCCAGGACATCGTCTTCAAGGGCAAAAAGATCAAGTCGAGCCAGGTGGTCGGCCCGCCTCGCAAGGGCAGAAAGATAGGCATCTCCGGCGACACTAGGCCGACTGACAAGCTGGTAAAATTCTTCCGCGGGTGCGACGTGCTGGTGTTCGAGTCGACGTACAGCCACGACAAGCAGCAAAAGGCTGTCGAGAACTGGCACTCTACAGCGACCGAAGCGGCGACCGTCGCGAAAAAGGCCGGGGCCGGCAGGTTGTTCCTGACGCACTTTAGCGCCCGCTATGACGAGACTTCGGCTCTTGTAAAGGAGGCGGGCGCCATCCACGGCAACGTCGAGGCTGCAGAAGACCTGAAATCGGTAGAGATCCCGTACGCCAAGTAAATCCTGAAGAAAGGCTCCCGAAATTAGACCGACAAGATTGATAAGCGCACTTGGTCCACTCGCGCCTGAATGTTCTATAACATTCGATGTGGACATTGATGAAGTACAAGATTCTTGTACTAGCTCTTGCGTTTTCAGTTTCCTACGCGTTTCTAGAATATTACGTCATCAGGGACACGACGTTTGGCTACAAGCCGGTCTTGTTTTCGCTGGTCTATCCCTACCACTTTGCGATGGCTGTAGTATTTGGGCTGGCAGCCTACGGCCTGCTGTCAGCGCACGGCAGTGTGCGCGGCCTCGTCCCAAGCCTGATGATTGCCGGCGCGCTGTTCTTCTCGATGCTTGCAGTCGAGGACTTTACGTGGTTTGCGCTGCGCGCCGCCGCGCCATTCGATGGCGACGCAAACGCCGGCAGGCTGGTCGTGCCCGGCGAGTGGACGACCCGGTTCATGGGGTCGGTAGACACGTATTTCACCGCGATACCAAACTGGTATTTCTTGGGCGCAGGTTTCTCGGCAGCCGCGCTGGCAACCACGCGCGGAAGGCAGCAGCTGGCCGCGGTGGCAAGCGCCTAGCGGTCACTTGTTTATGACGTAAAAGTCATAGACCGGCATTTTTTCTGTGGTTTTCTTCTTGATGAGATATTCTATCGTGGCCCAGAACGCGGGGAACGTCTCTACAAGTCCAATCAGCGGAGACAGGAAGAGTGTCTGCACATGGAACAGCAGTCTCTTTGCCCAATTGATCTTGGAGTACCGCAGGTTCAGGAACAGGCCCATCTGGTACGACATGAGCCAGACGAGCGACGTAAAGAGCATTATGGGGGCGATTCCGAGCTCAAGGGGCGTAGTGCTTGCAATCGATTCTGTAATCGTGTCGAGCGAAAACGTCGATATCTTGGTCTGCCAGGCAGCAATGTTGTAGTTCAGGTACGAAGGCGAAATGAGCATCGGCAGGTAGTTGTTCACCGTAAACGCCGCGGACGCAGCTGCTGAAGCAAACCCGAGGAAGTAGGTTATCGACTTGAACATCAGCTTGTACCTGTGCCGGCGCGGGAACTTTTGCAGGTTCTGCATGGTGCCGAGGATCCACCTGCGCCTCTGGAAAAAGTGGTCCTTCAGGTTGAGTGGCGGCTGCTCGAGCAGTATGCCGCCGTGCCAGCCCATCGACTGCCGGCCGTACTTTTCGTACACCTTGAAGCCGAACATCTGGTCCTCCGCCAGGGTCGGGCCAAAGTTCCACTCGATGTCGTCCTCGATGTCCGACCTGACAAGCAGGTTGCTCCCGTGCATGTGGAGCGGGGGCGGGTGGGTCATCTGGGATACGCAGTCATAGCACGCAAACGGCCTTATCGACTCGGCTATGGCGGTCAGCCGGTTTGCCGACTCGAACTTGAGCGGGTAAAAGATCGGGCCCTCCGACGCGATCCCCTTGCCCTCCCTTATGAACTTCAAGAGCGCGAGGATCGTCTGCTGCGTCACAAAGCTCTCGTCGTCCATGTGGAATATCCAGTACTTGATCGTGCCCGTGCCGGCGCGCCGGCGGTGCTCCACCGCGTACTGCAATGCGCGGCCCTTTTTTATCGCGTTTGTGCGGAAGTTCTTGTCGACTATTACCACTTCACACTTTTCGTCCTTCAGAGTCTTGGCGTCATCGGGATCGTCTGTAACGACAGAGATCTGGTAGTTGTAAAAGTTCGCCCTGTGCGCTGAGTCTATTACAGACTGTATGCCGCGCTTTACCACCGGCGTCTTTGTTGCAGAGCGCGTCGTTATCTGGAATATTATCGCAGGGTCGTTGTGTATACGCCTGAGATCTTTTTCGACAAACACCTTCCTGTTCTTCATGATCTGCCACACGGATATTGCGGCGATGGGGACGTACGACGTCCAGAATAACATGGCGACTCCTATGAACGGGTTTTCAAGCACAAACTTGTATGATTTTTATTGTTTAATAACAGGCGCATTCTAGAACCATTCTACAGCATTTTGCTGTTACAGATAACGGATGCAGAAGAATGTTGTCTAGAACTCTAACTAATTGAACATGATGGAGTAGTTTTTCTCGTCAAATCTTGCTGGAACCCGGAATTTCCTGATTTCTAGAAAAACTAGAGATAATAAAAGAGCGAGCGGCGTAGTTGCGATGGAACCGCTGAACAACAAATACATTCTAAAGATAATCCGACATATTGTAAGCATTGCGAAGCCGAGACCGTGATATTTTGACATGGTCTCGAGCGAATTTGTCTGCAGCTCGTGCGGCTGCGTTGCAGACGACAGGATCTTCCATGTCGACGGCGCTGCCGGGACGGTAAATCCGTCGGAGTACAGCGACAGGACCCGGACCGGCGTGCCCGAGTCCCTTGCGATACACCACAAGGGCCTGTCGACTCTGATCGGGCTTGACGACACCGACGCGAGGGGCAAGATGCTCGAGCCGGCCCAAAAGATGAAGATGCAGAGGCTGCGCACGTGGAACAACAGGTCGCAGCTGAACGACTCGATCTCTCGAAACCTGGAAAAGGCGTTAAAGTTCCTGAACAACTTTGGCGACAAGTTGTACCTGAGCCAGGCAGTGATGGAAAGCGCCGCGTACATTTACAGAAAGGCTGCGCTGAAAAAGCTGGCCAAGGACAGGTCCACGCTCGGGCTGGTGGGCGCGTCGCTCTATGCTGCCTGCCGTGAGACTGCCACCCCCAAGACTGTGGCAGACGTCGCAGCTGTCTGCAACCTCTCGAGCAAGGACGTGATAGTGCACTATAAGCTCATCCTGCGTGAGCTGTCCCTCCAGATGCCTGTTCTGCACGGCCCAGACTATGTCACACTCATTGCCAACAGGCTAGACCTGAGCGAGCGCACCAAGAGGGAGGCGTGCGCATCTACGCCCTTGTGCAGCAGAACCGCATTTCGCTTGGCAAGAACCCGAGGGCGCTTGCAGGCGCTGTTATTTACCTTGCATCGCAGAACTGCAACGAGTTCCTCCGGCAGGTGGAGATATGCCAGGTGGCCGACATCTCCACGTTGTCCCTTCGAAAAAGGTGCAAGGAAATCAAGGCTTCTCTAAAAATCTGACGCAGCGCGACAGATCCTTGGCATTGTTGATCCTGCCAAGCTGGTCAGAGTCAATCATCAGGTACGCCGCCTTGAATTTCGGGTACGCCTCCACGCAGGAAAAGAGCGTCATGACCGTGTCACCGTGATCCAGCCTGAACCCTTGGCATGGCTCGTGTCCCCTAACGATTGCCCTGACTCCAAAAGCCTCTAGCGCTTTTCGCGAGACGCTGCCGCCATAATGCCTGCCAAGGCCCCTCCTCGAGTTTTCCCAACCCGGCTCAGAGTCTACCTGCCGCGGATCGTTCCACAGGAGCTCTTCAAGCACCCGGCTTTTCATGTAGTTTTCCTGCGCGTCAGATATTGATTCCTTGATTGCGCCTTTCACTGGAGGGCCGCCATGGAGGAGCAAAAGGTCGTGCCGGACAGCCGTCGCAAGCGTGAGAAGTCTGAACATCGACAGCAGCTTTTGGTAGACCTCCCTTCCACGGCCGCCAAAGCGTCCCTCAATTTCATAGGGCAGGTCGTGGGACGCAAAAGGGAACTCGGATGGCGCCTCGTGGTTCCCCTTCATCAGAACGACAGAGTCAGGGTAAGTGCCCTTCAGGTGGCAGACAGAGTACATCACCCCGACAGAGTCGCTCCCCCTGTCGACATAGTCGCCAAGAAACACGAGCTTGTTCAGTGGGTTTGACAGGAACTGCTCGTAGTTTATTTCTGAAAGGATCTGAAAGAGCGACTTTGAGTCGCCGTGCAGGTCGCTGATTATTGCAAGGTTCTCCAGTTCGCTGATTTCCACCAGCCCGCCGGTTACCGTGCTGCCTGCGATTGCATTTTTCTGCCGTTCCTGCTGCATCGCGCCTGCAGCCTGCGCTATCTTTTGTACAAAATCAGAGGAATCGGCATTTGAAGCGGACTGCTCCAGTTGCAACAGGGTAATGATCCGGCGGGGTGGTTAAATGTATTGCATGCAGGATGCTCCTAGAGAATAGCTGCCAAGGCAGATAAATCAGCAATCCCATAGTTTCAGATGAATGCAAGGGTGCTCGTGACTGCAGCGGGCAGCATAGTAGCCCAAGGCATAATCAAATCGCTCAGGCTTGCGGGCAGGTACAAGATTATCGCCACCGACATGAGCCCGCTTGCCGCCGGCCTTTACCGGTGCGACGCCGGCGTCCTTGTACCGGCCGTATCGTCCCCTGACTATATTGAAAGCATGATCAGGGCTTGCAAAGATAACGATGTGCAGGCAGTTTTCTGCGGCTCTGACGACGAGCTTCTAGCCCTTGCCGGCGCAAAAGAAGAGATAGAAAGCAGGACAGGTGTGAAGGTCCTGACCGGATCGCTTGGAGCGCTTGCAACTGCAAGGGACAAGTGGGCGACCTACGAGTTTTGCAGGGCAAACAACATTCCTTGCGCCCCATCGTCACTTCCAGAAGGGCGCGACGAGTTTGCGAGGGAGTTTGGCTTTCCTCTCGTTGTCAAGCCGAGGGAGGGCTATGGCTCGCTGCATTTTTACATTGCAAACAACAAAGAAGAAAGGGACAGGGCCATTTCTGCAATAGAAAGGGCCGGCTGGCGGCCGCTTGTGCAAAAGTATCTTGCCGGCGACGAGTTTACTACCGGAGTCACGATAGACAGGAACCGCAGGTACGCCATGTCTTCCATATCGATAAAAAAGGTGATCAAGCACGGCCAGACGTACAAGGCGTTCATAGACGACTATCGCAGCGTGCGCAGGTCGGCCGAGGATGTCGCGCTGAAACTGGAGACCGCCGGCCCGGTCAACGTGCAGGCCAAGATGGAGGGCGACTCGCCCATAGTGTTTGAGATAAACCCGCGCTTTTCGGCGACTTGCCCGATGCGCGCGGCCGCCGGCGTGAACGAGCCGGATGTCGTTTTTAGAAATGCCGTGCTTGGAGAAGAGGTCAAGATCGACGGCTACGACAGGCTTGTTTGCATGAGGTACTGGAACGAGGTCTATGTGCCGTACGCGCTGTACGAAAAAGCGTCGCGTGATGGAAAAATAGAGAAGGGCTCCTTCGTGCCGGACTATTTCTAGAGCCTGTTGCCGAATCCCTTTTTCCTGGCTATCACAAGCGCCGCTATTATCGATCCGACCGCGCCGGCCATCACCAGCGTCGCCAGCGGGAATTCCGGCGCCACGTTGGTCCCGGTCACCGCCATTTCGTGCTCGCTGTGGGTGTAGTTGATCTCGAAGGTCGTCTCAGCGCTCGTGTCCGACGTCACGATCACCTCGTTGCTTTCAGGGCTCACAACCTGTCCGTCGATCATGACGGTCATCTCGCCGCTAAGCATGGCCTTTGGAACGGTCACCTGCGTGACTCCCCTCGTGCCTGTCTCTCCGTCGACCACGAACACCACCATCTTTTCTTCCTGTCGAAGCTCCACCCTGTCGACCGTTGAGTTGCTTGCTATCTCTACTTGGAATTCTCCTTCATCTTCGATTGTGATGTCAAATGTTGAAGAGCTCGCCACTGCAAAGCTGGTCGACGATTCCAGCTTGGCTACGATCTCTGCGTCAAGCAGCCCTAGCAGGCTTGCTTCGACTTCCAGCTTTGATCCCGCCGAGTAGCCGCCTTCCGCGCCTTCAGGCAGCTGCAGGCTTGCCGAGTATTCGTCGTTTCCGTCAACCTGTGCCTGCTGCTCCGCAACCGCGGTCCCTTCGGCGTCCATGAGCCTTACCGTCACGGTGTCAGAATCCGTCTCTTCCCTCATCTCGCTTGAAACTGATCCAGTTATCGTTACCATGTCTCCGGGCCTGTAGAGGTGGTGCTCTGACTGGACGGTGACTGAGCTGTCTGCATCGGCGCTTGCCTTCGGGTACGCAGTCTTGTATGCGATCTCTGCGCCGCCTTCAGCAGAGCCGCTCTGCGCATACGCCGGGATCGACAATCCAAGCGCCAGATTCAGCGCTATCAACAACACTATTGGCGTCATTTTTGCAGCCAACATTTGGAAAGATTGTTTTTGTTCGATCGTATATAAGATGCTAGATACGCCTCTACAGGACAATGTTCTAGTATATGCTTGATCAGATGTAGCGCGCGAAAAGCAGGCTGCCAGCTTTCCTGATCGCAACTCTCATCGCGATGGTTGAGGCGAGGCCGGCAAACACCGTGGCCGCCAGGTACGCTATTACCGCGTTTTCAAAGCCATACTGGGCAAGGAACATTCCCCCCGCCACTACAATGAGCGCCGCTGCAAAGGCTATCTGGGCAAGGGCCTTGGTCTTGCCAAGGAAGATCATGAATACTCCGTTTGCAGCAAACATCGACATGAACACAGCGCCGGCTGACGCAAACGCCAGAATGCGCAGGCTGGTCTCCGAGCCGCCAAGCTCGCCGATTATCGTCGGGGCGACAAAGTTGAGCGCCACCGCGCCGGCAATCGACACAGCAATCGACGCGGCCATCAACCTGCGGTAGCTGTACTGCAGGAACCAGTCTATCTTTTTGCTCTCGGACACCTTGAGCGTGACTGCACGGTTGTGCACGAGGGCATAGATGGGCGACATGATGACGTACTGCATTATCGCGACTGGCAGAATGACCAGCAGAGCAAGGTCCGCGCCGATGTGGTAGACAGAGTTGAACGCTAGCGGCAGCACCGTGCCGTTTGCAGCTGTGACGGTCGCGGGGTTGAAGAACCACGCCACCGCCCTGTCGGCAAAGAGCAGGACAAAGTAGAACGTGCCGTAAACGAAATACGGCAGGCACTCCCACAGCTGCACCCAAAAGCGCGAGATTATGGTGTTGTCGTTCACGCTCAGGGGGCTGTAAAAGTGGGGCGCGTTCTTGGCCACTATTGAAGTCGAGCTCTGCCCTATTATCTTGTAGTGGTGGTATATCGCAAAGCAAGAGAGCACGGCAAACGCGCTGCCAAGGGCAACAAAGTAGCGCGTGGTGATGTCGGGGATTACGTCAGGCGCAAGGAAGAACACGCCGGTCAGGGTTGCAAACGCTATTGCATACGATACGCCGATGTGCGCCAGCTTTTTGAGCGCGTACATTATCACGTAGCTCACCCTGTGGAGCGAAATGGTCACCATGCTGATCGCTGTTATCGTGATAAGCTCGGCAGGTATGTCCGCAAGCGCGGCCATGCCGTACAGGGCGGCAACGGTTCCCGACAGTATCAGACCGGCCAGCGCGTAGCTTCTTTTGATGCTCCTCTTCACCTCGCCTATGTTCGTCTGTGAATAGTAGAACGAAAACAGCCGGTTGAAGTTCTGCAGCAGCCCTTCGGTCACGACAAGCCCCAGAAACACGCCGGCCAGAAAAGCGGTCGTAACGTCGTGAGGCAGGCCCCATGCCATCCAGAGCGAAACGCCTGTCACGAACAAGAGCACGAGCGAGCCCAACCACGGAAATACGATGCTGAGGCTCTCGGCAAGGCGCTTGGCTGTGGTTGGCACCTCCAGCATAGAGCTTGACGCGTCCGGCCTCTCTTCGTCGTAGGCGTCGACAAAGTTGTAGACGTACTTGGCAAGTTCCTGGAGGTTTTCAAAGCCGTTCTTCTTTGCGGTCCTGTCGTCGTAGCCGAGCACTTCAAGGAACACCAGCACGTCGGCCATGTTGTTGACGCTCTGCTGGATCTCTGCTATCGACCTTGCTGTCTTGCTGGCAAACACCCTCGCTTCCCTTGAAATTTCCTGGACGGGCTCCACCTAGGCTACCTCCCCTGCGCGTATTCTGGCCACCTGCGGCTTGCTTATCGACTCTAT
>DASPGV010000098.1:0-7350 GCA_035620415.1 Nitrososphaera sp. | reverse complement strand
GATCAAATATGATCTGTTGGTAGTTTGCAGCAGATACCGTGTATGACCCTTCCTCCAACGTAAGGCTGAGCGGCGTAAAGCCCGTCTTGATGGTAGAGCTGCCTTTCTTTATCTCCATCCACATGCCGGTGAACTCTTTTCCTGTCTGGTCGACTGACCCGACTGTCAGCGTGTATTCTGGATCCGCTGGGTCCGATGAAGATCCGTCATCCAGAAGCGTCGCCATGTCATCAAAGTAGCTCGGGAGCGAGTCCCATGGGTTAGGGAGGTTATCGCTTGTAACATAAACCCAGCCGACAATCTTGATCGCGTCCTTCAACCAGCTTGTCGGAAGCGAGCCTACCCCGAACGGGATCATGCCCAGCTGATCATTGCCATACGGGTCCCACGAGTCATAGTTGTCTAGGTTCGGCAGGCCGGGGCTCTCGTATATGAGAACCACGTCCACAGTCGCTAGGTACGACGGGATCGAGTTTGTTCCTGGGTTTCCGACTGTAAAGCCAAGGCCTTTTGACTCTGCATAGTCGCCGGCTTCCGCGTAGTACGACTCGCCGCCCGCCCAGTTCGTCTGTTCGTCAAAGAATATGCCGTCGATGTCGTACCAGCTATCCCACTTGTCTATGTCGCCTTTGACTGCGGTAATACTCCTGCTGGTATAAGCAGTAGAAACGTAGCCAATCACGATGACGCCAGCGTCCCTCAGCTCGTTTATCCCAGAAACATAGTTAGAGTCCTTTGATCCGCCTGGGCCGCTGGCCGGGTTTACAATGGCTACAATGGGCACGTCCGGGTGATCTTTCTTTGTTTCAATGACCGTGTCCCATGTGCCCCCCGGATATGTGTAGAGGGGAACCATAATTCCGGCCGCTGTCGCCGCGTCTGCAGCTTGCGTGCTGGCCCCTGCTAAGGCTGGAATCAGCAACATCAGCGCAAGCACTCCTGCGACTAATTTTATAGAACTTTGTTCCACCATTCCATGCGTGATGGACCGGAAAAATATTAAACAATAGTGGCAGTCAAAAATGTAGAAAGCCTCTAGATTGAGATGGTAGCCCCTGTGCAATCCCCCGATGCAGGAGCATTTTCCCAGCTTTTACATCGATGTGCCGCTCTCGTCGTTTGTGGTGAACCCGGTGTCACCAGTTCCCATGGGCTCTGTCGATCCCATCACTGGCTCTTCAGGCGTTTCTGGTATGGATGACGTTATTTCTTCCGGAATTTCGGTAAACGCTGGAGCAGGCGCCGGCGCGACGCGCGTGATCCGCGGTCTTGGCGCTGCCTTCCGCCTGGCCACCTTCTTTTTCCTGGCGCCCTTCCGCTTGGCCGCCACCTTCTTTTTTGCGCCACCTCTCTTCTTTCCCTTTGAGAGCTTTGCTTGCTTTCCCTTCCTCCCCTTTCTTCTTTTGGCTTTGGCTTTTGCCATACGGTTAGCAATAGCTAGGCACTTGTTCTTAAGCTTGTTCTTTTTGAGCCGACGGGGCTGAATTTGTTCAAAAGTATGAAGGGATATCACTAGCGATATCGTAAAATGAACCAGGCGGGGCTGCGCAAGTTCGGAACAAGACATAATAGTTGATTTGACTCAAGTTGTTTATTATTGACCGACAGCAAGGGCTACTACGCAATTTTTGGTGTTTCGGAGAAGGCCAGCTACAAGGAAATCAGGCACGCCTACAGGAGGCTTGCCCGCAAGTACCATCCCGACAGGAACAGCTCTGCCTTTGCCGAAGAGATGATCAAAAAGATAAACTCCGCACTTGAAGTGCTGTCGGACGAAACCAAGAGGAAGCAATATGACAGGGACGAGTTTGTCGCCGTCCTTGAGCCCGAGCCTGCGTACGAGCCGGAGCCGGCGCGGCCAAACCCGCAGCAGTGGATCACCAGTGAAAATGTGGTCGCCGACTTTTTCAACGTGCCGTACTACCTTGACATACCAAAGGGCCGGTTCCACATCATAGTCGAACCGTCGCTCTGCATGGCGTTCGGCAGCTGCGAAACGCTTGCCCCCAAAGTCTTTGTGGTCGAAAAGAACAAGAGGGTGAACCCAAAGGCGGTGGTCGAGTGCGAGACCTGCGCCGACTATGAAAGGATACACGCCGCTGCGGCCACCTGTCCCACCAAGGCGATCAAGATCTTTGACCGCTACACGGGTGAGCAGCTCTACCCTTAAATTGCCGTGAGAGGTTGCTGCAACCTATGAAGCTTTTCTGCGTGGGGTGCGGCCCCGGCGATCCGGAGCTTTTGACGGTGCGAGCTGTGAACCTGATAAGAAGCGCAGAGGTAATATTTGCCCCAACTGCAAGGGAGGGCAAGCCCAGCATCGCGCTTTCAGTCGTTGAAAAGTATGTTGACGAGTCCGCCAAGACGGTCAGCCTTGTATTCCCGATGGTCAAGGACAAAGAATCATTGAAGGACTACTGGAGGAGTAACGCCGATGAGATCGCCGAAGCCGTCAGGTCCGGCAAAAAGGTTGTGTACCTTACCGTGGGCGACCCTGCACTTTACAGCACCTGGATCTACATCCACCGCGAGCTCAAAAGGAATCATCCGGACATTGACGTAGAAATCGTGCCGGGAGTCGCGTCGTTATTTGCCATCGCTGCAAAGGTAGGCATCAGCTTGGCAGAAGGGGAGGAAACTGTAGCGATAGTGCCGGCCTGCTACGACATGGAAAGGGTAAGGCGCACAGCCAGCGCCTGCGACACTGTCATATTTCTAAAAGATGGCCGCTACTTTGACAGCGTGATCGAGATGCTCGGAGAGTCGGGCTTTCCTGGCGATGCCAACATAGCCGTAGCCCAGAACGTATCGGAAGAAGGTGAGATACTCGAAGTAAGGAAGCTGTCGGAGCTATTGGGCAAAAAGGGCCTGACTGAAAAGTACTTTTCGATAATGGTGGCAAAGAAGAATGCCCGAGACTAGGACCGTCTATTTCGTTGGATCCGGCCCCGGCGATCCGGAGCTTATCACGCTTAAGGCGAAAAAGCTGGTCGAGCAGGCCGACGTTATAGTTTATTCCGGCTCGCTGTTCAACCCAAAGAATCTAGAGTACGCAAGAAAGGACGCTAAATTGTACGATGCCGCAATCATCGACAGGGAGAAGATATACCAGATCCTCCGTGATTCTGCAAGGGAAGGCAAGCTTGCGGTCAGGTTCCACGATGGCGATCCTGCGCTCTTTAGCACGATCCGCGAACAGATAGACAAGCTCGGGAAAGATGGCATAAATTGTAAGGTTGTACCTGGCGTGACTGCAATACTTGGAGCTGCGGCTGACCTCAATCTCGAATTGACGCTACCAGGGGTCACGCAGACGCTAATAATTACTAGGGCAGAGCTTAGGACGCCGGTACCCGAGCGAGAGTCGATAGCCGAGCTTGCAAAGCATGGTGCTACCATGGCATTCTACCTGAGCGTTCATCTGATAGATAATGTAGTAAAGGAACTGCTAAAGGGCGGCGTCTACACAGAAAAAACACCCGCAGCTGTCGTCTACCGAGCAACGTGGAACGATGAAAAAATAATCAAGGGAACTCTAGGAGATATTGCCAAGAAGACAAAGGAAGCGAGGATTATCAAGACCGCGCTGATAGTCGTAGGTGATGTCATTTCAGCTGCAAAATATGATTATTCAAAGGTATATGATGCAGGGTTCACACATGGATACAGGAAGGGTATAGAACAAGAAAAGGGGGGGTAAAGGGTTTTATGGTCTCTTTGCCCATACGCTTACTACAGTCGTACTGATAGCAGCGCCTGCTGCGCCACTGATCAGAGCGAAGGCTAACGCCTGGTCTATGATTATCGTCGGCAACCAGGCTGCAACCAGGGGAGCTGCTAGGAACGACAGGGACCCTATTGCAAACCCTATCGCCCCAAAGATTGCTAGTACTGATGTTCTACCCATAGACTATCACTGTTGACTCTCACTGGCGGAAATCCTAAAGCTGCCAGCAGGGATTGAGGGGAACTTGTCGTTCACCTTCTGCTCTGCCACAGCCGAGGCTTCCATCATGATATGGTCGATGTCGCTACCGCTGCCGGTGTTAACCTCTATTCCGAGGCCGTTACTCTGCAAAGACTCTGTCATTAGGCTGCCAAGGAGGCTCTGCATGTTGTTTATTTCGCTGTCCGCCCCTGGTACGAACCTGCCCAGGCTAGGCTTGAGTCCCTTTATCGAGGTCATTGCGGGTCCCAGCGCTACCATTGCGTCTCCTAGGTCATGTATCGTCGATAGCCTCATTGACACTTGCTCAAGTGCTATCTTGGCTTGCCCCAGTGTCTTCGAAATTTTCCGCACTTCAGCAAGTTCATTTGATAGGACTTTGGCGCTATCAGCGTCATGCCTTTGCATCGCATCTACAACTCTTCGGAATAATGATGCATCCCTCTCATTCAGCTTTGCAATCATTGTATCTAATTTTGATGTCTGTAACTGCAGCTTGTTAACGGCAGTCTCGATCCTTGGCTTGAGTGGACCCTGCGGTCTCAGTGATTCCTTGAGCTTCTCACTGGCGTTGGTCCTATTTTGATTACTCCAGTTCCTATCGAAACCAGTCATTGCGAGTCTCTGCTTGGATTTGCTATTAATTGCGGGTGTGTAATCCGGTAAACCATAAGGTTAGCTAATTAATCCCTGCGAGCTGAGGGCGCTATAGAGGGACTCTGAATAGCTCTTTCTGATTGACAGAGCTCCAAGCGCCCATGCCCTTACCGGAGCCGTCAGTACCAGTTATGACGCTGACCACCACTTCCCTCGGGGCCATTGGCGGCCAGAGCATTGCGACATATTCTCCCACCTCGCCGGCCTTATCAAGAGATGCCGGCTGCATGTTCTCAAGTTTGAACTTGCCTGCAAGCTTATCCTTCACTGGCTCTACAAACTGCCGCTGACCATGGACAATGAGGTGGACCTTCTTCGTGCCGTCTATCTGCGACATGCGTGATGCATACGGCTATAAACGTGTTAAATGTTTTGTCTTTTCGGCTGGTATGATAGTGGCAGATTCGCATATGGCCATGATCCTGCCAGACGACGTTCTGTCACGCATTTCAGAGTTCATCGCCGGCAAGCGCAGCTTTCCTTTCATAAAGCACAGTGAGTTGATGTGCATGATGTATCTGTATGGCAAGGTAGGTGGCGTTGGCGAAAAAGAAATACAAGAGGTCAGCAGTCTTTCACAGCGAACCGCTTCACAGCTCGGTCAAGAGATCGAGCTTTATGTAAACAGCTCTGCAGCCAAGCTCGATCCTGAATACATCAGGAGCAAGTACATCAACAGACAATTACAACTGGCAGTTGACAACAAGTCGGACAGAGTAGTAGGCGACCCGGCAATTGTGTCTGACTGTTTTGCGCAGCATGTCGCTTACTACAGACAGGACTTTTTTTTCGAGCTTTACGGCCCCTTCAAGGATGCAGAGCTGACTTCCGATATCCGACCGATGCTGGCCGGGAGGATGATCATGACATGCTACAATAGGAAGGGAGCGCAAGAGACGGGGTTTGTTCATCCTCTTATTCCGGTGTACGTTTGGTTCAGGGATCACACGGGCGCAAAGCCGTGATAGTACGGGATCTGGGAAAGCTCTTCCTGCGGCATCTGCACAATCGATATCAGGTGGCCATCCGGGTCTTGGATTATTGCATGCTTGCCAAATGGCTCTTCCTTTGGCTTTTTGTAGAATTTCGCCTTTTTCTTTTTCAGGCCTTCCATCACGTCTTCAAAGTCACTCACGCTGAACCCAACAAGCATGCTGTTGTTTTTCTTGATCTTTTTCTTCCTAGCAGGGTGAATTGCAAGCACCGTGCCTCCCTCTGAAAATTCCGTCCAGTCCTTTGACTGTATTTTAAGCTTCATGCCAAGTGTGTCGCGGTAGAATTTCGTTGACCTTTTCATGTCGGAAACGAGCAGGATAACGGCACCTATCTTGTGGAACATTGCAAATGTATTGAAAGCCCGAAGATATAACGTTGACGTAGGATTAAATACCGAGTAGAGGCGCTGTGAGCTAGGTTGCAGGATTCTGCTCCACTTATCAGGTTCTCAGACTTTCTTGGGATAGCCTACTTTGGTGACAGGAACCAACACATCATAGCACCTGTCTTTGACCTGCGTCAGAGTGCTGAGCGGAGCTGGGCGAGGGTGATGAAGTCGCCGGTGTTCCATGTGGTGTTTGTTGAACACCCAAGCAAGTACGAGTTTATCGCCCATCCGACGAATCTAAAGCCGGATCAGATAAATTATGTGCTATACCGATCGTTTTCAAGCCTAGACAGCCTGCGCAAATTCAAGGACATCTTGATTGGGAGGGTATTTATCAAGTTTGCCTGGCACGACTTGACAAAGGTTCAGAAACTTGATGTGCTTGAGCAGTATTCTGCCGTCGACTTCGTAGAATTCGTGAATACAGGCCACGTCACACCTGGGACGCTGGTAGACCAGATAAAGAAGAGTTGAAATTAAAGTGCGATCCGGGACCGGCATTCAGGAAGAGTTCAAAAGTCGTAACGGAACACTTTATATCATGATGCGGAAAACTAATTCCAGCTCATGTCGAAAGCTATGAACCATGTTGCTATATCAGTCACAGACATTCATCAGGCAATGCACTGGTACAATGAGATACTGGGGATGACTATTCTGTCGAAACCGATAGAGATCCCCACTAACACATCCAAACCACAAGATAAGGAGCTTTTCGATCGTGTCAGGACTGTATTCGGACCAAGATTTGGCAAGCTCCTGATTTGCCATCTGAGCTCTGCCAATGGAGTAGGAATAGAGCTTTTTCAATTCGTCGAACCGAAGGCAGAACTCAGGAAGGATAATTTTGAATATTGGAAGACAGGGTTTTTCCACATTGCTATAACAGATCAGCATTTAGATGAGCTTGCTGACAGGATTGCATCCAGTGGAGGAAAGAAAAGAACAGAAGTGATGGAACTAAGTCCAGGTAGTGGTAGGAAAATTTGTTTCTGTGAAGATCCTTTCGGAAATATTATTGAAATCTACTCCCATAGTTACGAGCAATTCTGGTCCAACATACAATTGTAGGTTCCAAATAAGAGAATCTCGATCCATGGTTCATCGCCTCGAGTCCGAAGATATGAATTGCAAAACAAGGCAATAACTTACGCTAGGGGCTATGGCGTCAAGGGTTTCTTGCTGATAATCAATAACTTGCTAAGCAACTTGTGCAATTGTCGAACAATCATGTAAAAATCCCGACGAGTGCAGCTACAAATACGATTCCGGCTGCTATTATTACCGCTCCTCTTATGCTCACGATCATTCACCAAGCCATGAAGGGTCTTTTAAAGGTAAACATTCAAGTTTTGTTAAGTTG
>DASPGV010000097.1:0-16395 GCA_035620415.1 Nitrososphaera sp. | reverse complement strand
AGTCTTCGTGCCTGCCCGGATGCACCACAGGTTCTACGGCAATAAGGAAGACCTGGTTTTGTTATACATGTTCGCGCAATAGGCGAGTGCGCGCTTCCAGCCTTCCAACAAATTAGTTCCTTTATACCTGTTAACCGACCTAGAACGCGTGTTTCCAGTCAAAGATGAAGTTGTTCTGCCGCTGCTCGGGATTTCGACGATTTACAGGAACGGCGACGTGGAAATTTCCCAAGTTCTTATTCTTTGATCGCATGAGAAACTGCCAGACGCTTGCTCCAAGTCCAAATGAAAAGATCTTGTTGTCGGGTATGATCCTAATGAAGGTGAAGCGTTGGCCTAGGTCTTTGTAGTACAATGCTCCTTCTCAAAACAATGGACTGTTGGATGCTTGCGTGGCGGTCGGATCATCAGGTGAGATAAGTTTTGCCTTTCCCTGAAGCTGAATACATGCAGAAGGTACCATCCTGAACAGATAGTGAGGAAAGGACACGACAAACGATACGTTAGGATTATTGCTCATGTTTCTTGCCTTCTTCGATTCCGGCCTTGTTATCAAGTATAGGCAAAAAGGGTGATCCGGGGGGCCACTGCATAGACTACTCCAGCTGAATGGGTCAGTCCTTGGGGAGTTATCGTGGTGAGAACTCCAAAGTTCTTTTTACGCAGCTGACTTTCTACATAAGCAAATGGAAAAGGCGCCGCCTGACTTGCAGCGTCAGCGGCGCCACCCTCCGTTCCATGTCGTTCATTCGGTAGTTTCATTTTACTAATATGCCACGGTAAGGATTTACCGTTTACTGCATCATCATTCCCATGCCGCCAGAGCCGGTCTGGTTGCCCATGTTCTTCTGGAACTGTTCCATGAACTCCTGGTTTTCCATCATGTGGCCGATCATCTGGCCCCTGATTTCGGGGTCGTCCATCATCTGCATGAACATGCCCTGCATAAAGTCGTGGTTCTCCCTCATTTGCTGGATCATCTGGCTCTGAAAGTCAGGGTCGTACATCATCTCCTGCATGAACTCTTGGTTTTGCATCATCGACATCATCATCTGCTGTCGACCCATCTGGTCGCTCATCATCTGCTGGTTCCATTGGTTCATCATCTGAGGGTTCTGCATCATCTGGCCCATCATCTGCTGCTGGTTCATAATCTGCGGCTGTGTCGAAAGAAAAAAGCCATAGCCTATCGCTATTCCTGCGGCAAACACGCCCACTGCTATTCCAATCCAAACGTACTGGCTTGCCATATGGCATTGCATATGCAGCCTGTGAATTTATAGCATGAGAATACTCTGTCTTGCAGTGCAGACCTCCGGCTTATAGTCGCGGTTACGAATCATTGGGCTATGGAAACGGAGAAAGTGGGCATCCTTAACGGCCTGTTGAAGGACAAGATAGAGCTGGTTCTGCGCATCGGTGTTTTCGGAGTATTTCTGGGCCACGGCGTCTTTGCACTGGAGGGAAAGCAGAGGTTCGTGGAAATGATTCAGAGCTTGGTTCCAGTCGACCCCGCTACTGCAACTTCCCTGCTTTTTGCGATTGGCATTATGGACTTACTGATCGCTTTCCTGGCGCTCTTGAGGCCGCAAAAGTACATGCTGGCGTACGCGACCGTGTGGGCCTTCATGACAGCGGTTGCAAGGGTCACGGCTGGAGACCCTGTCTGGGACTTTGTGGAAAGGGCTGCAAACTGGGCCGCACCGCTGGCGTTGCTGTTCTACATCCAGTTCAAGTCAAAGATCAAAAGGGAATCGGCGGCGATCACGGCCTAGTCTCTCCTTTTTTCATTTTCAGCAGCCTGCACCAACAGCTTTGTATTACCACTGTACGTTTATCAGGCTATGGCGCTTCTATCGTTCTTCCTGTTCGTGGGCGGGCTCGTCCTGCTCGTGGTTGCTTTTGGGCTCTATGTTTTTCCCTACGTTGTCTGCCCGGCAGTCCCGGTAGACCCGCAGGCAGACCCGAAAGACCCGATAAGGGGATTTTGCTCTGTTTTTAGATAGTAGAAACATACAAAAGAGCCCTCCTTACAATCATGAGCAAATGCCAATAACGGACGCAGCAAAGAAACAGATCGCGCAGCAGCGCAGGCTGTTCTTCAAGATATGCTTCAAGTGCGGCGGCAAGAACCCCATCGCGGCTACTAGGTGCAGAAAGTGCCACGGCAGCCAGATGAGGCTGAAGAACAGGACGCTTGGAGCCAAGAAGTAATTCCCCTTCTTTTATGCACTTGCATGTCTTGCCGTAACTTATTATGTAAAGTTGTTCGGGCAGGCTTTAATGTTCAAATAATAATAACGATACGAACGGGTTTGAAGAAAGCCAAGAATATGAATTACTATGACCCAGAACCCAGAATACACAAACAGAGAGAACTCTCTAGAATTATGAAATGTAACTACATTCAGGCGAAGTGGCTCGGCGGCGAGCGCTTACTGTCGTCCTGCTGTGGCTGTCCCTTGATCTGGCTCTTTGACAGCGTGAACCTCTTGTCGTAAGGTATTATGTACAATTTTACTGAGGTGTTCACGGCGTAGTGTAGCGATCCGTCCGGGTTTCTATAGTTTGTAGCGACCCCGACCCTCTCTATCCCCACCTTCACTTTTACGATGGTTCCGTCTTCGAGCTTGAACGACACGGTGTCGCCGTCAACTGTTGAATAGTCCAGCATCTTGAACTCTATCTTGTCGGGCTTATCGCTCATACGCTTATCTTAGCGTGCAGGTTATAAAAGCCTCGTGACACGTCATAATCTATTTATCTGTGAAGCAGGTCATGTACTTTTGATGGGCAGATTGTTTGGAGGGGACGATAGCGACGATGCCCCTTCCGAAGACAGGAGGGAACCCGATTACAACGACAATGATTTTCAAAAGCGGGACCTCTACAAGAAAGGCCTCAACCACATGTCGAACGAAAAGTTCCTCGACGCGATCAGGAGCTTTGACCTTGCGCTCCGGCTCGACTCGCAGTACGTCGACGCGTGGATCAAGAGGGGCTATGCCCACTTCCATTTAGGCGAGTACACGGTTGCCATCCGGTCGTACGACAGGGCGCTCGAGATCGACGTCAACAACGCGGAGGCGTGGAACCTGAAGGGCCTTGCGTACTACAAGATGAAGAACTATGAAAAGGCGATCGAGTGCTGCGAAAAGGCCATAGACATCAACCCCAACGACGGCATGTCTTGGTACAACAAGGCGTGCTACCTTACCCTCAGCAGCAAGGTTGACGAGGGGCTAGACTCGCTAAAGAGATCGATAGAGATAGACATCCAGAACGCGAGGAAGGCTGTCCGCGACCGCGACTTTGAAGCCGCCCGCGCAGAAGAAGGCTTCCGCAGGATAGTCGAAGTTGTGGTGCTCGAGTCAATAAGGCAGGGCTACGACTATGTCGGCAAGATCGTGTGGATCACCGGCATGGACAAGATAGAGATCGAGGATGCATTGATGCGCCTTGCGATGAAGGGTCTCGTGATAAAGCACGAGCGCAAGAGCTTCACCGGCAAGGATGAGTTCTACGAGCTTCCAAAAGAGATCGCAGACAAGGTGGGTGTTACAAAGCGCACGGGTCTTTTCAGCAGCAAGCAGGTCACAGCACCCTTGCAGCAGCTAAAGGACATCAAGGAAGTGCTGGGCAAGGCAAAAGAGTCGATTGAAAAGGGCGACCTGACCGCCACTTTGCAGTGCTTTGATGAGCTCGTCAGCCCGGCCAAGCACGGGAGCGCCATGGTGGAACAGTTCTTTGACGCGCACAGGGACCTCAGGCTCTACAAGATAAGGCTGCAGGACAAGGGGCAGGAGTACCTTAACGCGCACAAGTCCGACCTGATAGACCTGATAACAAAGATCGACCACAGCGTAGGAACCGGCGTAGCCAAGCCTCCGGCAAAAGACTAGATAAAGCAGAAAAGAGAACCCCTTTAAGTAATATTTTCCCTAAAATTACAACTAGAAGTGTAGTGAGTATGCCAACGAGATGGAGATGTAGTAAATGCGAGATCGAATTTAACGGGGATGGCGCCTCCCGCCATTACCTTGCTTATCCTGCGCATAAACTGGAGAAACTGCCGCCGGTCTCGAAGGCTGTCAATAGCATGTCCGAAGCATAAGACTTGAAATTCCTTGTACCGATCCAAAGTTTATAGTCAACACAGTGCTATTCCAATAGTGGTAAAACCTTATCAAACGAGACCAGCAGTGTTGGGCACGAATAAAACTCCGGGTTTTTGCATTACGTGTTCCGCGACTGCGACGACAGAAGCATTATTCAGAGTTGAAGGAGTGATCATGCTTCGTAGGTATTGTAACAAATGTGTGACCGGGGCCAATTATGAAATAGGAAAATACTAGTCTTTTCCGTATCTGCCAGGTACAAGAAACATCTGCAGGGCAGCGTCAGTGGCAAAAGATTAAATCTATACGTTCTACTGCATAGCCTAGTATGGCAGATATCAGGGTCGCAGTCATCGGCGTCGGAAACGTCGGCGCCACTTTTGTTCAGGGCATCGACTACTACAGTGGCAAGAACACCATCGGGCTCTGGCACCAAAAGGTTGCAGGGCTAAAGCCGTCAAACGTCAAAGTAGTTGCCGCGTTTGACATCGACCCTGCCAAGGTCGGAAAAAGCCTCTCTCAGGTGGCTACCGGAAGCACAAAAAAACATCATGAATTGAAAGATTCCAAGGTCACCGTCAGCCCCGGCATGCTTGCAGACAGTAACTGCAAGATAAGCAGTCCTGCCAAGATTTCGACTGACGATTTTGCAAAGGAGCTGAAAAAATCAGGCGCTCAGGTCGTGCTGAACCTCATTTCGTCGGGCATGGACAAGACATCGCTCGAATACGCAAAAGCGGCGCTTGCAGCGCGCGCTTCGTTTGTCAACGCGACGCCGGCCAAGATAGCGACCAACCCGGCACTTGCAAAAAAGTTTGCGGCGTGCAGGATGGTGCTCGCGGGCGACGACCTCCTGAGCCAGTTTGGAGGCACCGCGTTCCATAAGGGCATGATCGACTTTATGGTGGAGCGGGGCGTTCGCGTAAAAAAGAGCTACCAGCTGGACGTGGGCGGGAGCGCAGAGACCAAGAACACTATGGACGAGAGGATCAGGATGTTAAAGCGCGGCATGAAGACCGGCTCGATAGGCATGGAGGCTCCGTATAGGTTCGAGTCAGTCGCAGGCACGACAGAATACACCGACTTTCTTGGCGACTCGCGCAACAGCTACTACTGGATGTCAAGCGAAGGGTTCCTCGGCAGCAACATCGTTATGGACCTGACGCTGCGGACAAGCGACGGGGCAAACGCCGGCAACGTGCTTCTTGATGTTGTTAGAGCAACAACCAAGAAGGGCAAGGCGAGCAAAACGTCTGAAGTGTTAAGCGCCTACGGCTTCAAGAACCCACCGAAGCAGTTCAAGATAAGGGAAGCCTACTCTAATTTCGTCAGCATGTTTGCCTAGCTGATAATGTATTAATATCCATCACAGGAGATACCTCTCATGGCAAAGATATTCGCCGATGTGAGCGAGAAAGAGATCACCAGAACCATTGCAGATATGTTCAACGAGACAATGAGAGAGTATGTCGATTCTGACGTTATAATCATCGGCGCCGGCCCGGCCGGACTTACCGCAGGCAGGGACCTGGCAAGGGCTGGCATCAGGACGCTCATAGTAGAGCAGAACAACTACATCGGCGGCGGGTACTGGGTGGGCGGATACATGATGAACCCGGTGACTGTGAGGGCCCCGGCCCAAAAGGTGTGGGACGAGCTGGGAGTTTCGTACAGAAAGATAAGCGACGGGCTGTACGCGACGTGGGGTCCGAACGCGTGCTCTAAATCCATAAGCGCCGCGTGCGACGCCGGCGTCAGATTTTTGCAGCTGACAAAATTTGACGACCTTGTGCTAAAGAACAAGCGCGTGGCCGGCGTGGTGGTGAACTGGATGCCGGTGTCGGCTCTTCCAAGGAACATCACCTGCGTCGACCCGGTGGCGCTGGAAAGCAAGCTCGTGATCGACGCGTCCGGCCACGACTCGGTCGCGGTCAGGCGCCTGATGGACCGCGGTTATGTTAAGTGGAAGGGCATGGACCCGATGTGGGTTGAAGGAAGCGAGGACGCGGTGGTCAACTTTACCGGCGAGGTCTTCCCCGGACTGATTGCAGCGGGCATGTCGGTCACAGAGACGCACGGCCTGCCGAGGATGGGCCCGACCTTTGGCGCGATGCTGCTGTCGGGCAAAAAGGCTGCAGAAGTTGCGCTTGGCAAGCTGAAGGAGATGCCAAACCCGCCAAAGCTGAAGGCCAAGTAACCTTTTATCTTCACCCCTTCTTTTTTCCTTGTTTGGATTTTCGCACTATCCACGTCTATTCCAATTCAGGTCTCGACGCTAGGGCTGTGGCAAAAGAAATTGCCAAAGTCTTTCCACACTGCAAGGTGGATGTCAGGCCGCCATTCCGTTATGACGACCGTATCAAGCACGCAATGATATCCGACATGAAGCAGCCGTTTGAAAGACAACCAAAACAACCAGAAGTCGCGATGCCGCTTTATGACGGCTTTGTGCTTCAGAGGATTTTTGCAGAATCGATCCCGGTCATAGAGTCGGATCACGTGCACATCATTTTCACCAGCCTGCTGACGTGCACCTTCAGCGAGGACGGCTGGCGCTACCACGGCCGCGCGGTCACCTGCGGCACGCCCTCTATCGTCTCCATTCCAGGCATAGTCGAAGCACCGGCCAAGCCAAGGGAGTTCTACCTAGCCCAGCTTGGCGGCCAGCTGGATGTTGTCAGCCTGAAGAAAAGGTTCGCCGGCAGGTTCATCGACTATGGCGATGACAGGATGACTGCGGCGTGCTCTCTGTACGCGCTGCAGGCGCTCTTCTTCTTCGTCACGGACGGCGAGCCCTTCTGCGACGACAGGAAATGCATGCTCTTCAATCCCCACTGGCAGGAAGAGTTGATCCTCATGATCGAGAAGGGGAGACTGTGCAGCCGCCACAGGCATGTGGCCAATAAATTCAATAGGAAATTTGTGAAGCGATGAAGTTTTCAGCCGCGTTGCCAGCCAGCATTATTTTTTTTAGCTGTTGCATGCGTTTTCCTTGGAATTTGTATGTCCTGAGGCTGTTCCGAACGGATTATTAAGAGGTCACGGAAAAGTCACCCTATATTTGTCCGAAAAGGAGTCTGGCAAGAAAACGCATTACGATGTACTGATAATTGGCTCCGGCCCTGCAGGGTACACCGCAGGTGTATACACTTCAAGGGCCAAGCTATCAACTCTGATAATCTCCGGCACGCTGCCCGGCGGCCAGCTCATGACCACCAGTGAAGTAGAGAACTATCCCGGCTTTCCCAGCGGCATTTTCGGCCCTGAGCTCATGATGAACATGCGCCAGCAAGCTGAGCGCTTTGGCGGAATAGTCGTGGACGACGAAGTAATCAAGGTCGACTTTAAGAAGAGGCCGTTCAAGATCACCACCCACTCTGAAACCTACACTGCAGAAGCTGTCATTGCATGCACCGGCGCTTCACCGAGAAAGCTTGGCATCCCGTCAGAGCAGCAGTTCAGCGGCAGGGGCGTTTCGTATTGCGCGACATGCGACGGCCCGTTCTTCAAGGGCGAGGACATTGTAGTGGTGGGTGGTGGCGACACGGCGATTGAAGAAGCGACTTTCCTGACCAAGTTCGGCAAGTCGGTCAAGATTGTGCACAGGCGCGACAGTCTGCGCGCAAGTAAGATCCTTCAGGAAAAGGCGCTAGAGAACCCCAAGATCGAGTTCATCTGGAACAACGTCGTATCCGACATCAAGGGCGACAAAAAGGTTTCAACGGTGCTTGTCAAGGAAATCACCAGCGGCAAGGAAAGGATGCTGAACGCCGGCGGCCTATTCGTGGCAATCGGTCACGAGCCCAATACCTCGATATTCAAGGGCCAGCTCGAGCTCGACGACAAGGGCTACATAATCCTAAAGAACCACACAAAAACCAGCGTCGATGGTGTGTTTGCTGCCGGCGACGTGCACGACCACCGGTACAGGCAGGCCGTGACGGCCGCGGGCTTTGGCTGCATGGCCGCCATCGACGTTGAAAGGTGGCTGTCTGAAAGAAGGCACACGAAAAAGTAACTATAGGCTGTACGCGAGCTTTGACATGTGCTTGGCGTTTTTCAGGGCCCTGTCGTACTCTTGCTCGCTCATTATGTTTTCCTTCACGTAAAGGCTCTTGAACTTTCTTCCGTCGTCTGCAAAGATGCCGACTATGACCCCTTGGTCGAGGTTCTGTCCGGCTTTTAGCATAGAGGTCATGACGGCGCCTGACGACGGGCCAACCAGCATGCTCTCCTTTTCCACAAGCTGCCTCGCGGCGTCAAACGAGTCCTTGTTTGCGGCAGTCATCCACTCGTCAACCACCTTTTCTCGGCGCTTGAACAGGTCCGGCATCGAGGACTCTTCAAAGTTGCGAAGACCCTGCAGCAGGTGGTTCTTCTGCGCCTGCACTGCGATAACTCGTATGTTCCTGTTCTTTTCCTTCAGGTACGTCGCGGTGCCGGTTATCGTACCGCCGGTGCCGCAGCCAGTCAGGAAATGGGTGATGGTCCCGTTTGTCTGCTTCCAGATCTCGGGACCCGTGCTTTCATAGTGGGCAAGGAAATTAGCGTCGTTTTCGTACTGGTTTGGCATGTAGTAGATGTCCGGGCGGGGCTTTGAGATCGCCTTTGCAAGCGCGATGCTCTGGTCGGTGCCGGCTCCGACGCGGGGGCACAGGTCGTCAGACGTTTCGTGCAATGTTGCCCCGAGGTGGCGCAAGATGTCCTTTGTTTCGTCGCTCACCTTTTCCGGGATTACGATCTCCACCTTGTATCCCAGCGCGCTGGCGATGCCTGTTAGCGCGATGCCGGTGTTTCCGGACGTGGGCTCGATTATTATGCTCTTGTCCTTTTTCAGGATGCCGCGCTTTTCCGCGTCCTTTATCATCCAGTACGCAGCCCTGTCCTTGACGGAGCCGAACGGGTTGTGCCATTCTAGTTTAGCAAAGAACTTTACATTTTTAGTTGAAAACGACTTTAGCTCCACCAAGGGAGTCTGCCCTATGCGTTCAACAACGTCTGGTCTAGCAACTGCTGTCATTTTTTATTTCGCCTTCTTTATCACAAATTCGAGGTCCTTGTCGGACTTGTTCAGCGACAGGAGCTGGTGCCCGTTGCGGTTGACCCACCTCGAAATGTCCTCCTCGGACTCGGGGTCGTCCGCGACCACCTTGAGAGTGTCGCCGATCTTGAGCCGCTCTATCTCCATCTTGGTGCGGAATACCGGCTCTGGGCAGTAAAGCCCTCTTACGTCAATCGACTTTGTAGGAGAAGCGCTCATAGTAGTTGAATAGGTAAAATTGTGGCGACGTTATATTAAATGTTACAGTTCCTACCTGAAAAGGTCCTGTGCTCTCGGCCTCTGTAGCGACTTGGCAGAAGATCTTGCCGCTTTTTCAAACTCGTACCCGCGTATTATTGCGACCGGCACGCCCTTGGCCTTGCCCATGACGAGCTCGGCAGCAGACGCGATTTCGTCTGCTATAGCAATCTCGCTTACTCTGAGTTTCCTGCCGTACATGTCACGCGACCCGATGTAGCTTTTGATCGGGCTGATGCCGGCAACCCCAATAGCGACATTGGCCTGTCCTTCCCTGAATGGCCTACCAAACGTGTCTGTAATGACGACTACGATGTCCTTGCCGGCTTTTTTCTTTACCGCGTCTTTCATCCTGCTTGCCGACCTGTCAGGGTCCACGGGTAAAAGGACAGCTGAATCGCCTTTTACGTTGCTCTGGTCCACTCCGGCGTTAGCGCACACTAGGCCGTGCCTTGTTTCAGACACGATTATGCCGTTCTTGGCGCGCAGGATCTTTACCGACTCTTTCAGTATCAGTTCCATAACCCGCGGATCCTTGCCATGCTCTTTTCCCATCCTGACTGCCTTTTGCGATGGCTTGACATCGGCAAGGTTGATTACGCGGTCTTCCACCTTTGACACTATCTTGTGCGCGACGACAAGCACGTCCCCGTCCTGGATTTCACTCCCCGCTGCTTTAAGGATAATGGCGCCAAGATCGTCGTGCGGCTTTATGTCTGCAGAGATCCTGACGGGGATTATCTGGATCAACGGCAGCTATTGAAGAAAGGGAGTTAAAAACGGGTCGGTTACTGCCTTCTGCTAGCCGCGTTTATCAGCACGGCTTCCCCGAAATTTTTTTTTAACAGGTGCAGGAGCAGGCTCAGGTCGCGCTTGTCGATGGTCTCGTCGGCCTTCTCCCTCACGACGTCGACAGGGCAGAACCCCACCGTAAAGCCAGCGAGGGCAAACAGCTTCAGGTCGTTTGCGCCGTCCACCACTACAACAATGTCTTCCTTCTTGAATCCCCACACTTTTACCGTGTCCCTTACTGCGGCTGCTTTGTCGGAGGTGACGTGCATGATCACGTTGTCTAGCTTGCCGTCCTTGAACACTAATTCATTGGAGAATATCTTGTCGATCCCGAGATCCGCCTTTAATCTATCTGTGATTATCGTAAAGCCGCCCGACACAGCGATCATTTTCCAACCGGCTTTTTTAAGAGCTGAGCAGAGCTCCTTTGCGCCCGGCATGAGCGGCAGGCTTTCTGCCAGCTTTTTCGCGTCTTCGTACTTGATCCCCTTCAGCGCCTGCACCCTGCGCCTGAGCCCCTCCTCCCAGTTTATCTCGCCCCTGATGCCGGCGTTCGTGATGTCCCAGATCTCCTTCTCCTTTTTGGGGCCTATCACCTGTGCCAAAACCGGAAGGTACTCGGCGTTGAGCAGGACGCCTTCAACGTCAAAGATAACCAGCATGCTTTGCTTATGCAAACAACTTTCCCGTCTGTATATTAAGCTTCTCCATGTTTTTTCTACCACTAGTGCGCCCGCAGTGTTTGTTGTTTCTTGTTGTTAAGGTAATCAGTTAGCAGCACCTTGTCGATGTCGGCGGGGTTTATGTAATACGACCTACCCTTCACGTACTTTTCCATTTCGTTGACATAGCCCAGCAATGAATCTTCTTCACTTATCATTATCGTGTCGATGTCGATGTTTAATGAATGCACTTTTTTCGCCTCCACTATCGTGCGCTCGCCGATGTATTGATCCACCTGCCGGTAGCGGTAGCAAAGGTAGACTAGCTCGCCCGACGCGACATCGAGGCTCATGCTATTTTCCTGCTTGATCGTGTCAAGCGTCTGTCTGTCCGGCGTGTAGAAATGGGAGTAGGGTCTCTGAGAGAGGATCTTGTCCTGTTCGCCCTTGTCGTCGATAAAGCAGGCGCTAGGGTGCCCGTCTGTCACCAGCACGATTCGCTTGTTGAGCGCGCCGTCCTTTTGCAGCATCTTACTCGCGAGCCGGAACGCCGCCTGGTAGTTGGTGTAGTGGAGAAAGTCCTCACCCGGCTCAAACGTCTTTAGATACGGGATGTCGCCTGGCGCGACCTTGGACGCGAGCGCGCCAAAGCCAACGATGTAGACCGAGTCGGACGGGAAGAACTTTCTGTTCAAAAGATACAAACTCCAAAGCGCCCTCTTGGCGGCCTCTATCCTGCTCATGTCGCCGTACATGGACGAATAACGCATGGTAGAGCTCAGGTCGATGCAGTAGACCACCGCGACGCGAACGTCCTGCATCGTTTCATACTCTTCAAAGTCCTCCACGTCTATCTGCAGCGGCAGCTTCAATTCTGCCCCGTCCTTTGACATGCGCTGGATAGCGTTCAGCAGTGATTTTGGAACGTTAAGTAGCCTGATGTCGTCGCCCGGCTCGTACTTTTTGCTAATGTCAAGCACGAGCGAGCCGCTCCCGATGTCCTGCGTCTCGTGCATGCCGTACTCGCCGGCCTTGAGCGCCTTCATCACGTCGCTCAGTATCTTGCTGCCTATGGTGTTGAAGCCCTTGGCGCTGAGCCACTTTGGCGAGTCCTTCAGGTAGCCCCTGTTCATGAGCTGCCTGACAAGTGGCATGCCCGAGTCATCTCCGGTTTCTCCCTCGGCTCCGGCCGGGGAGCCGGACTGCCGACTTTGCTGCTCCTGCTGCGACTCTGACGACATGACTCCCTGCAGCGTCTGCTCCAGCTCTTGCAGGCTGGGCGTCTTTTCCCTCAGCGCCTCGCGCCCAAGCGCCTTTAGCAGCCTGTCGAGAACGTCGCGGGGGAGTTCGCGCTGGCCCTGGCTCTGCTGCTGTTCCTGGCCCTCCCTGTCCATTGGAAAATACACGAATTTCTTGCTGCCCGGCGCGCTATTGTGAGAGTCCATAGCTGTTTTCCTTTCTGTCCAGGAGCGGTGGCTGCGTGTGGCGCAACCCTTCAAGGACGACCTCCGTGACCGACGCGGTGAACTCGCCGTCCAGATCTGTGGTCAGCGAAATGTTGTCGATCCTTATGCCGAGCTGCTTTGCACGCTCTACCAGCTGCTTTTGCTCGTCCTTTACCGTCGCGATCGTTTCGTTGATCGCCGCTCTTAGCCCGGGGAACTTGGTCAATTGCGATTCGTAGTCTGGACTCCTGCCGCCTGCCGTCGTCTGCGATACCTGGAAAGCCTTGTTCTTGGCAAAGTCGTTCTTTACCTTTGTCAGTTGTTCCGGCGCGAGCTTTTGGATGTATTCGAGCGCCACTTCTTTTAGTGCGGCTTCGATTATCGAGTCGAGTATCGTCTTCCTGTTCTCCCGCGTGTCCTCCATTTCAGCGAGCTCGAACTTGCTTGACTGGTGTATGCAGTGTATGTCGCAAAATCGCGGGATCGCCTTGACGCCGTACGTGATAGAGCGCGTGCGCTCGGCCTCCCCCACCATCATCTCCATCGAGTGGACCGACATCCTGACGCTCACGCCCTTGTCGTGGTTCACGTCGTGGTGAGCCCGGGTCAGCTGCGTTATCTTGGCTATCGTCCTGACAATAAAGACAGGCAGCATGATGTTCTTGGCGTCCGCTATCCTTGATTCCTGCACTATTATGAGCATCTCGTCCTCCACCGTCCTCGGGTAGTGGGTGTCGACGTGGCTCCTCAGCCTGTCAAATAACGGCTCGATTATCTTGCCCGAGTGGGTGTAGTCTATCGGGTTTGCAGTCGCTATTATCTTTAAGTCCGGCTTGAACACCGCAGGGTACGCGCCGGTGGTGAACTTGCCTTCCTGCAGCACGCTCAGAAGCGACACCTGCTTGCGCGGGTCGAGCACCGGCAGCTCGTCTATGCAGAGTATGCCGTGCCTTGCCTGCAGCAGTTGTCCCGCCGAATAAGATTCCATGCTGTACAGCTCTACTCCTTTCTTGGCGATCTTTATCGCGTCTATCTGGCCTACTAGGTCCTTGACCGAAATGTCCGGGGTCGACAGGATGTACTTGTACCTGTCTGCTCCGCTTATCCAGTCGATCTTTGTCTCCAGCTTGCTTGACTTGATTATGTCTTCGCACTCTGGCGAAACTGTGAACTCGGGCTGTGTGCGCACCACTTCAGAGTCCGACAAAAGCGCGATCAGCTGGTCTTCCGGCATGGAGGTCGGAATGTCGTTTGTGACGGTGCCCCTAACAACCGGGATCGGTGACAGCAGGTTCTTGGCAATCGCCTCTGCGATCTTGGTCTTTGCCTGGCCTATCTGGCCCACAAGCAAGAGATCGTGGCCCGACAGGACGGCCCTGTTTACGGCCGGAACGACATCATCGTCATAGCCAATTATGCCGGGGTACGGGTGCTCGCCCTTTTTCAGCTTGGCGACCAGGTTGCCGCGCATCTGCTCCTCTACCGTGACGTGCCTGTAGTTTATCGTGAGCAGGTCGCCCAGAGTCTTTATCTGCTTGTAGTCCTCGGGGACGCCGGGCACGACCTCTGTATACTTTGGCTTGGTGCTGTAAGAGCGGTGAACCATTTCCTCTATTTTCGCGCTCATATCTCGAGATGCAAATCCGCGGTCCTTTCACAAATTTAAAGTTTAATCCTAGAAATTGTTGGAACCTACTTACGATAAGTTTAAAGGCTCTAGTACTATGACAGTTCCCCTCAACCAAGCATGGACAGGGAAGAACTCATCCATGCCATTATTGCAAAACGAAGGGAAATGGCAACTGAAACAATCATGTTCCACCAGGCCGTGGCTGATGAAATTGGCCTTCACATAACCGACCATAAATGCTTGGACCTTATCCGACAATATGGAGCCATGCCGGCTGGCAGGCTAGCCGACCTGACTGGCCTGACCACCGGCGCGGTGACAGGAATTATCGATCGCTTGGAAAAAGCTAGATATGCCAAGAGGGTGAATGATCCAAACGACAGGCGCCGGACCATCGTCGAACCTACCAGAAACAAAAAGTTGGAAAAGAAAATTGAAGCGATCTTTATGCCTCTCCATGAAAATATGAGCAAGCTATTATCTTCTTACTCTGACAGCGAACTGGCTTTCTTGCTTGATGTGCTGACCAAAAGTTTGGATCAGACGCACCAGGAATTGATGAAACTGCGCGGACTGCAATCCAAGTGACCTAGTGGTTCTCTATTGCAAGTTCCAGCTGTCTCCGGTACTCTTCATAGGCCAGCTCTTCGGGAGTCTTTTTAGAAGCCACGAGTTTCTGGACGCCGGCCTGTTCCTTTGCCTTCATTCTTCCGATATCTCTGCCGGCAATCAGCTTATAATGCTTTACATGAACCAAAACGCACCATACAATCAAAAATTTTGACAAAATCGGCCTGACAGTTCAATATTGGGCATTGCACATCTTCCTGTAGGACGCTTTGTTGTAAATATTCCAGCTTTTCAGCCTGTCGCACCCAGATTGGTTTTTATTGCCGATTTTGTTTCGTGATTGATGTTGTCCGCTTCCGAGTACAAGCACATCCTCAGAATCGCCGGCAAGGACATTGAGGGCGCCAAGAAGGTCATTGTCGCCGTCAGTGAAATCAAAGGCGTAGGTTACAATTTTGCGCAAGTGTTGACCCAGACGCTCAACATCAACCCGAACAAGCGCGTTGGGTTTTTGACTGAAGAGGAGCTCCGCCAGATAGAGCAGGCGATCGCCAACCCCGCCAAGGCCGGAGTCCCGCAGTGGTACCTGAACAGGAGGAAGAGCATGGACGACGGATCGGCGCACCACATCATAACTTCTGATCTCGATTTTGCAAATACAAACGATGTCGAGCGCGAAAAGCTGGTGATGAGCTGGCGCGGCTACAGGCACATGTTCGGCCTAAGAGTAAGAGGCCAGCGCACCAGAACCACTGGCAGGAAGGGCGGCGCAGTCGGCGTAAAGAAGGTCGCACTGAGGCCCGGGCAGGTACCGGGAGCGGCTGGCGCACCCGGCGCGGCGGCTCCAGCGGCCGGCGCGGCAGCAGCCCCGGCGGCAGCCGGCAAGGAAGGTGCCAAGCCTGCGGCTGGCGCGGCACCGGCAGCTGGTGCAAAGCCGGCGGCAGGAGCACCTCCGGCTGGCGGCGCAAAACCGGCAGCACCGACAAAGGAGCCGGCAAAGAAATAGGTGGGATAGATGGGAGATCCTCGTAAGCAAAAGAAACTATACCGCCGGCCAAGGATGATCTGGACAACAGACCAGCTTAACGCGGAACTCTACATCATGGGTTCCTACGGCCTTCGGAACAAGCGCGAATTGTGGAAGGCGCAGACCGAGGTCGCAAGGATAAGGAACCAGGCACGGGCACTTCTTGCGCTGTCTGCCGAGGCAAGGGCAGAGAAGGAGAAAAGACTGCTGAACTTTTTGAACAGATTGGGATTGGCAAAAGAAGGCGCGACACTTGATGACATTTTGAACCTGAAGGTAGAGGACCTGCTTGAGCGACGCTTGCAGACAATAGTCATGAAAAAGTCAGGCACAAAGTCGCCCTACCAGGCAAGGCAGGCAGTGAGCCACGGGCACGTCTCGATAGGCAACCGCAAGGTCAACATCCCAAGCTACCTCGTCAGGACAGAGGAGGAGCCGCAGATCCTGCTCCACATCGAATTGGCACCCGCCGCCGCTCCGCGGCCGGCGTCATAAGCCGCTGACAACATCTACGTGGTCTATTTTTCCGTCAGAGTTCATGTCGAAACCCTGGACCACCAGCGCCCACTCTTTTTCGCCGCCGTACTTTTTCAGGACCTCTTCGCTGTAGTTTGTAAGCGCGATCACTGCCGACTTTGTGCCGGCCGACCGCACGCCGGCTACCACCACGATGCTCGAGTTGTTGTCGTACGGGTTCCTCACCTTGGCGATGAGGCCATGGTTGTCTAGGCCGTAGCGGTTGCCCGACCCGTCGACTAGGCCGGACCAGAAGTTCTTCTCGTCAAACCTGATCGGGAGATACCTGTTGAACTCCGCGGTGACGATGTTTGTCCCCGGGCCCCCGATGGAAAT